>NZ_WXYH01000143.1:0-97117 GCF_009872365.1 Rhodococcus sp. T7 | reverse complement strand
TGCAGGCCTGACCCACCGGCACCACCCGCGCCCCGTCGTCCACCCGGACGACGGGGCGCGGTCGTTGTGAACACGACGCAACATTTTCGATCGACGTGATCCAGGTCATTGTGATCGTGGGCCGCCTCGAGTGACCCTGGCCCCTTCGATGTCGGCGACTGCGAAACGAAGGTGACCACATGGGTAGCGACTCCGAACTCTCGTTCGCTCTCGACCTCACGCTGGACGAAGCGCGTCGGCGCAGCGCTGTCCTCGAAGCGATCGGCGAGGACTGGGACCCTGTCGCGGTGCTGGCGGAGGAAGAGCGGGCGTACGACATGCTGTACTCCGGGCTCGACCCCGAGCAGCAGCGCATCTACGACGAACTGGTGCAGGCGGGTGTGCTCCCGGATCGGACGGTGGGCCGTGTTGCCGATTGATCCCACCGCGGACTTCTCCCGTCGCGCCTGGTTGCCCTGTCCGGGCTGCGACCACGGCTCGTCCTGCGGCGACTGCGGGTCCGGCCGCAACTGCGACCGGCACTGGCAGTACCTGCTGAGCAATCAGGGAACCCACGTGCACCTGCAGTGCCCCGACTGCACGCACGTGTGGAGCATCGACACCCGCCACGGGCGGCCGCGGCGGGGCCGGAAGGCCGCGTAGGCGCGCCCCGACCGCTATTCAGCCGCGGCTCCGCGGCCGGTCGGCGAGTAGCTGGGTGAGCCGGTGTGCCTCACGGAGGAGGAATTCTCCCAGCTCACGGCGTCGTTCCTCACGGAACCGGCTCTCCACCCCGGTGATGCTCAGCGCCCAGGCGGGCGATCCCTGGGTGTCGAAGACGGCGGCGCCCATCCCCCAACTGCCCTCGACGAGCAGTCCGGGGTTGACGGTGTAGCCGTTGAGGCGGGTCTCCGCGATGCGCTCGGCGATCTTCTCCCGGCTGTGCTGCGGCCCCCATTCGCCGGTGACGTCCGCGCGCGCCAGGTACTCGTCGATCTCGCGGTCCGGCAGGTGCGACAGGATGACCATCCCCGCCGTCGCCACCCCGAGCGGAAATCGGATACCGATGTGCAGCACGTGCGAGCGGAGCGGGAAGCTGCCCTCCTCGCTCGCAATGCAGACCGTTTCGTCGCCGCGGCGAGCGGACAGGAACACGCTTTCGCCGGTCTCGCGGGCGAGATCGCGGAGGATGTCACGGGAGCGGTCCGTGATGTCGTACCGGCTGGCGGCGAGCGAGCCGAGCAGGTACAGCTCGGGTCCGAGCGACCATTTGCCCGACTTCAGGTCGCGGTCGACCAGTCCCTCCTCTGCCAGCGAGACCAGGAGGCGATGCACGGTGGGGCGGGCGAGCCCCGTCTCCCGCGCCAGGGCGGACGTCGAGGATCCCGAGGATTCGAGGGCCGCGACGGCCCGCAGGATCGATCCCACCCGGTGGATGACCTGTGGCCGCTGCGCCTCGTTCATGACCGGAGTATACGTCCACTCAGTGAACGCTCTTGTCCACGACGTCCAGACCGCGAGCAACATGTCCGAACTCCTTGAAATGCATGAAGCGACCCCTTTTAGTGGAGCAAAGCCCGCCGCAGAGGTCGTCCACTGGATGGACGAAATGTCGCGGGAAGGCGGTTTCGCCGGGTTCGGCGGCCAGAAGAAAGGATGCACATGGGATCGAGAGTGTTCGACACCCCGGAAAAAGCTGTCGCGGACGTGTCCGACGGCGCGACGATCGCCGTGGGCGGATTCGGCCTGTGCGGAATCCCCGACTCGCTGATCCGCGCGCTCGCCGACTCGGGTGTCGGGAACCTCGAGGTCTTCTCCAACAACTGCGGTGTGGACGACCACGGGCTCGGGATCCTGCTGGGCGCCCGCCAGATTCGCCGTGTCACCGCGTCGTACGTCGGTGAGAACAAGGAATTCGCCCGCCAGTACCTCTCCGGTGAGCTCGAGGTGGAACTCACCCCGCAGGGCACGCTGGCCGAACGCCTCCGGGCCGGCGGTGCGGGCATCCCCGCGTTCTTCACCCCCGCCGGTGTCGGCAGCCCGGTCGCCGACGGCGGCCTGCCGTGGCGCTACGCCGCCGACGGTTCCGTCGCGCTCGCATCGCCCGCCAAGGAAACCCGGCAGTTCGGCGACAAGCGCTACGTCCTCGAACTCGGCATCACCGCCGACTTCGCCCTGGTCCACGCGCTGCGCGGCGACACCGCCGGCAACCTGGTCTTCGACAAGACCGCCCTGAACTTCAACCCCCTCGCGGCCATGGCCGGGAAGGTGACCATCGCGCAGGTCGAGGAACTCGTCCCCGCGGGCACCATCGATCCCGCCCAGGTGCACCTGCCCGGAGTCTTCGTTCAGCGCATCGTCGAGACCGGCCCCCAGAACAAGCGGATCGAGAAGCGGACAGTCAGCAGCACGGAAGGAGCCACTCGATGACCGGCACCAACGGATGGACACGTGACCAGATGGCCGCCCGCGCGGCCGCGGAGATGGTCGACGGCGAATACGTCAACCTCGGCATCGGACTGCCGACGCTCATCCCCGGGTACCTCGGCACCGACGTCACCGTCACCCTGCATTCCGAGAACGGGATCCTCGGCACCGGCCCCTACCCCACCGACGACAACGTCGACCCCGACCTGATCAACGCGGGCAAGGAAACGGTCACCGTCAACGCCGGCGCCGCGTTCTTCGATTCGGCGCTGTCGTTCGGCATGATCCGCGGCGGCCACATCGACACCGCCGTCCTCGGTGGCATGCAGGTTTCCCGCACCGGCGACCTCGCCAACTGGATGGTCCCCGGCAAGATGGTCAAGGGCATGGGCGGCGCGATGGACCTCGTGCACGGGGCGAGCCGCGTCATCGTCCTCATGGAGCACACCGACCGGGACGGCAACCCCAAGATCATCGACACCTGCACCCTGCCGCTCACCGGCCAGGGCGTCGTCAACCGCATCATCACCAACCTCGCCGTCATCGACGTGGTCGGCGACGGCACCCTCGCCCTGCGTGAGGTCGCCCCCGGTGTCACCGTCGACGACGTCGTCGCCGCCACTGGAACCCCCCTCGAGATCCGCGAATCCGCGCTCGTCTGACCGACATTCGCCACGACACCAAGGACATACCCATGACTTCACGCACCAGGTCCGTCATCGTCGCCGGGGCCCGGACCCCCGTCGGCCGGCTGACGGGTTCGCTCGCGACCCTCTCCGGATCCGACCTCGGTGGCATCGCCATCAAGGGTGCCCTCGACAAGGCCGGGGTGGCACCGGAACTGGTGGAGTACGTGATCATGGGGCAGGTCCTCACTGCCGGCGCCGGTCAGATCCCGGCCCGGCAGGCCGCGGTCGCCGCGGGCATCCCGATGTCGGTACCCGCCGTGACCGTCAACAAGGTGTGCCTGTCGGGTCTCGACGCCATCGCGCTCGCCGACCAGCTGATCCGCGCCGGCGAGTTCGACGTCGTCGTCGCCGGTGGGCAGGAGTCGATGTCCCAGGCGCCGCACCTGCTCCCGGGTTCACGGGGCGGTTTCAAATACGGCGACACCACCCTCGTCGACCACCTCGCCTACGACGGCCTCTACGACATCTTCACCGACCAGGCGATGGGCGCACTCACCGAGACCCGGAACGCGAACACCGACAAGATCGGCCGCGAGGAGCAGGACGCCTTCGCCGCCGCGTCCCATCAGCGCGCCGCGGCCGCGTGGAAGAACGGCCTCTTCGACGACGAGGTCGTTCCCGTCACCATCCCGCAGCGCAGGGGTGAGCCCCTCGTCGTCACCGAGGACGAGGGCATCCGCGCCGACACCACCGCCGAATCGCTGTCGAAGCTGCGTCCCGCGTTCAGCAAGGACGGCACCGTCACCGCGGGGTCCGCGTCGCAGATCTCCGACGGCGCCGCGGCCGTCGTGGTGATGAGCAAGGCCAGGGCCGAGGAACTGGGACTCGAATGGATCGCCGAGATCGGCGCCCACGGCGTCGTCGCCGGGCCGGATTCGACGCTCCAGCAGCAGCCCGCCAACGCCATCGACAAGGCCTGCGCCCGAGAGGGACTCGACGCCTCCGCCCTCGATCTCGTCGAGATCAACGAGGCGTTCGCCGCCGTCGGCATCGAATCGACCCGGCAGCTCGGAATCGACCCGTCGAAGGTCAACGTGAACGGCGGCGCCATCGCCATCGGTCACCCGCTCGGCGCGTCGGGTGCACGGGTCGTGCTGCACCTCGCGCTCGAGCTGAAGCGACGCGGCGGGGGAACCGGCGCCGCCGCGCTGTGCGGCGGCGGCGGACAGGGCGACGCCCTGATCCTCCACGTGCCGGGAGAATGACCCCTACTCTCGCCCAGTAGGTTTCGCGTCAGCCGGTCACGACCGGCCCGAGGCGAGCGCGGCGACGGCCGGCGCGAACATGGTGGACTTGATCGCACCGAGCGTGCCGGCGTCCTTCCCCGCGAGCGGCGAGATCAGGTCGACGGCGGCGTCGAGGACCGCGCCTTCGGGCGCGGTCCCGTCGACCAGCCCACTCGTGTGCGCCTCGGTGCCGCCGTACCGGTGGCCGGTGGTCATGGCGGTGATCGCGGTCTGCGGCGTCAGCTTGGCCTGGATCAGCGCCGCCATGCCCGGGGTGAACGGAATGTGGATGTCGACCTCGGGGAAGCAGTAGAACCCACGGTCGGACCGCATCACCCGGTAGTCGTGGGCGATTCCCAGCATGGCGCCGGCGCCGAACGCGTGCCCGTTGACGGCGGCCACCGTCGGCAGCGGCAGCGTCAGAATTCGACTGAACAGGGCCTGCACGCGCCCGACGTACCAGTCCGCGCGGTCGCCGTTGGCCAGCAGCCAGTCCAGGTCGAGGCCGTTGGAGTAGAACTTTCCGGTGGCCGTGGTGACCAGGGCCTGCGCGCCCTGCTCGTGCGCGTCGTCGAGGAGGCCACCGACGGTGTCGAGCCACTCGGGGGAGAAACGGTTTTCGTCTTCGCCGAGGTCGAGCACGGCGATCTTGTCCCGGTAGGTCAGGGTGGCGGTCATCAGGAACCTTTCGTGGTGCTGTCGTGACGTTTCCCCGGGGGCGGGGGGTCGAGTGCGAGGACGGCGCGGACCGCCGCCTCCAGGCGCCGGCGCATGGCGTCGTCCGGTTTCCGCCGCGCGCGCAGCAGCAGTCCGGTGGGGAGTCCGACGACGCACGCTTCGATCACTTCGACCGCGCGACCGTCCCTGCGCCCCCACAACGCCTGCGCCAACCGGACGAAGAGTTCGACGAGGACGGAGTCGAGGCGCGCCAACTCGTCCGCGACGTTCTCGGGGACGTCGGATCCGAGCAGTTCGTCGCGCCGCACAGTGAGCAGAAGTCGCGACGACTGCGGGAACTTCTCGGCGAAGACGGCCGGGGTGTCGGCGGCCGCGACGACGGCGTCCACGGGACCCCGCTCCAGCGCGTGCTCGGCCGATTCCTGTTGCAGGTCGAGAAATCGGTGCGCCGCCCGCAACCATGCGCGTCCGACAAGCCCTCCGCGGGAGCCGAATGCGTGATAGATGGCGCCGTTGGACATCTCGGTGGCGGCGGCGACCGCCCGCAGCGTGACCGCGCTCGGTCCGCCTTCGACCGCCAGCCGTTCGGCAGTGTCGAGCGCGGCGTCGAGATCGTGGACTCGTGGCCTGGGCATACGGCGAACGATAACAGATCATGCGTTCTATTACTCGTCGGTAGGTACTGACCCCTCGCGCCACGGGAGCCGTTCGACGATCGGCCAGCCGTTGTGCCCCGAGTCACAATGGGTTAGCTTTGTCCGGACATAAACACATTACGTGTTCTGCACATGGAATACGTCGAGGAGATGTTCATGGCCAGCGATCTCACCCGAACTACCGCCCAGCACCTGCCCGCCGACGCGCCTGGACGGCACTCGCACAGGCTCGGCGTCATCGCCGTCGTCGCCACCTTCGGCGGCCTGCTCTTCGGATACGACACCGGCGTCATCAACGGCGCACTCGAACCGCTCAAAGAAGACCTCCAGCTCACCTCGTTCACCGAGGGCCTGGTGGTGAGCATCCTGATCTTCGGCGCCGCGATAGGCGCCCTCATCGGCGGCCGGATGTCCGACCGGTACGGACGCCGGCACAACATCCTGGTACTCGCGATCATCTTCATGATCGGCACGCTCGGCTGCGTGCTGTCCCCCACGTGGGAGATCCTCGCGCTGTTCCGCTTCATCCTCGGCCTCGCCGTCGGCGGCGCATCCGCGACGGTGCCCGTGTATCTCGCCGAGATCTCCCCCGTCGAACGGCGCGGCAGCGTGGTCTCCCGCAACGAAGTCATGATCGTGTGCGGGCAGTTCGCCGCATTCGTGATCAACGCCGTCATCTTCAACATCTGGGGTGAGCACGAGAGTGTCTGGCGCTTCATGCTCCTGATCGCCGTCGCTCCGGCCATCGTCCTGTTCGCCGGAATGCTGAGGATGCCGGAGAGCCCGCGCTGGCTGATGTCGCAGGATCGGCACGACGAAGCACTTGCCGTGCTCCTCCAGGTCCGGTCCCCGGAGCGGGCGCGCGCCGAACTGGAAGAAGTCCAGGCGCTCGCGGAGGAAGAGAAACTCGCACAGACCGGCGGACCCGCGGACCTGTCGGTGAAGTGGATCCGCCGCCTCATCTTCATCGGCGTCGGACTCGGCGTGTTCCAGCAGGCCACCGGCATCAACTCGGTGATGTACTACGGCACCCAACTGCTCGGCGACGCCGGATTCTCCTCCAACGCAGCCATTGTCGCGAACACCCTCAACGGACTGTTCAGCGTGCTCGGCGTCCTCACCGGTATCGCCCTGATCAACCGGATCGACCGGCGGAAGATGCTCATCGGCGGTTTCGTCCTCACCACCACGTTCCACCTGCTCGTCGGCCTGTCGGCGTTCCTGCTGCCCGACGGCACCGCGAAGGCCTACTTCATCCTCGTGTTCGTGGTTCTGTTCGTCTTCTCGATGCAGGGCACGATCGGCCCCCTGGTGTGGCTGATGCTGTCGGAGATCTTCCCCCTGAAGATCCGCAGCTTCGCGATCGGCATCTGCATCTTCATGCTGTGGATCGCGAATGCGCTGGTCGCGCTCGTCTTCCCGCCTCTCGTGGCGGCACTGGGGATCGCGGCCACGTTCTTCATCTTCGCGGGCCTCGGCGTGCTGGCCCTCGTGTTCATCACCACCCAGGTCCCGGAAACCCGCGGCCGCTCCCTCGAGGAACTCGAAGAGCAGTTCCGGCGCGAGTATTCGTGACCGGTGCCGCACCGAGTCCCCTGAAAGGTTGATTTCATGACAGTGCTCGTCGCAGTGACCGACACCTCCGAAGGATCGCACGCCCTCCTCGCCGGCAAGAAGGAAGCCGCGATGCTGGACACCGATCTGCTGGTGGTGAACCTCTCCCTCACCGAACCCGAAGAGGTGCACACCCTCGCGGACGACGGGGTGACCGTCCTCGACCGGATCGGCCGCGGCGACCGCGATCCCGCCACCGCCGTGCTGGACCTGATCGACGACCGACCCGACATCGAACGCCTCGTGATCGGGGTCAAACGCCGCAGCGCGGTCGGCAAGGCCCTTCTCGGCAGCGTGAGCCAACGGCTCATCCTGCAGTCCCCGATTCCGGTTCTCGCAGTCAAAACCCCCCAGTAGGAGCCGAGTTGAGCAAGCACGGAAGCCTGCGGCTGTCCGCGGGCATGGTCGGCGGCGGGCAGGGCGCCGACATCGGCAAGACCCACCGCTACGCGATGCGTCTGGACGATCGATACGACCTGCAGGCGGGGGTCTTCGGGCGGGACGCCGCGTCGTCGGTGCAGATCGCAGAGAGCCTCGGTGTACCGGCCGAGCGCACCTACCGCGACTACAGGGAGATGGCCGAACGGGAATCCGCCCGCGAGGACGGCGTCGACGTGGTGGCCGTGACCACCCCGAACGACAGCCACTTCGACGTCGCGCGCACGTTCCTGGAGGCAGGCATCTCGGTGGTGTGCGAGAAGCCCCTCACCCGCGACTCGGAGTCGGCCGCGGAACTCGTCGCGATCGCCGAGTCGTCCGGCGCCTTCCTGGCCGTCCCGCACTGCTATTCGGCGTACGCCATGGTGCGGCACGCGGCCCGGATGGTGCGCGACGGCGACCTCGGGCGCATCCGGTTCGTGGCAGTGGAACACGCGTCCGGGTGGGCGGCGACACCCCTGGAACTCGGCGAACACCGGCAGGCGCGGTGGCGCACCGACCCCCACGTCGCGGGATTCCCCAGCGTAGTCGGCGATCTCGGCACCCACGCCTTCCAGCTGTTGCGTTTCGTCACCGGTCTCGAGGCGACCAGGGTGTCGGCAGAACTGGACACCCTCGTCCCCGGACGGCGGGTGTTCGACAACGCCACGGTGCGCCTCACCCTCTCCAACGGGGCACCCGCGACGCTGTGGGCGAGCATGGCCGCCACCGGAAACGAGCACGGCCTCCGCATCCGGGTCTTCGGCGACACCGCGAGCATCGAATGGCGGCACGAAGATCCGCACCACCTGACGGTCCGCGACCTCGACGGCGGCACCACGATCCTCGCGCAGGGAATGCGCACCCTGTCCGAGGACGCCGCCCGGCTCACCCGTCCCGGTCTGGGACACCCCGAGGGCTTCCTCGAGGCGTTCGCGAACTTCTACCGCGACCTCGCGGACGAACTCCGCGCCCGCCGCGACGGCGAGCCCACCACAATCCGCGATCTGTCCTTCCCCACCGGACGCGACGGACTGATCGGAGTCCAGTTCGTCGAGGCGACGGCCGCCTCCAACGCTGCCGACTCGGCCTGGGTCGTTCCCGCTTTCGCACACGTAAAGGTCGGTATCTGACATGCAGCGTTTCGCCCTCATCGGAGCCGGGTTCATCGGCGGTGTCCACGGCGCCAACCTCGCGGCGCACCCCGACGTCGACCTGGCGCTCGTCTTCGACATCGATTTCGCGCGCGCGACGGACCTCGCCAAGCGGCACGGCAGCCGCGCGACCACCGATCTCGCGGAAGTCTTCGATCCCACGGCGATCGACGCCGTCTTCATCGCGTCGTCCACCGACACCCACGCCGAGCACCTCCGCACCGCGGCGACGGCAGGAATCCCGGCCCTGTGCGAAAAGCCCATCGATCTCGACCTCGCCCACGCCGTCGACATCGTGCGCTTCGCCGACTCCCGGTCACTGCGGGCGATGGTCGATTTCAACCGCCGCTTCGATCGCGACTACGCCGAACTGCAGCGGGTGGTCGCGTCCGGCGAGATCGGCTCGGTCGAGCTGATCCAGATGACCAGCCGCGGCCCGGCGATGCCGCCACTCGAGTACATCGCCGTCTCGGGCGGGCAGATGCGCGACCAGACCGTCCACTTCTTCGACCTGGCGCGGTGGATCTCCGGGCTCGACCCCGAGTCGGTGTTCGCGACCGGTTCCACACTGGCCGAACCCCGCCTCGCCGAGTACGGCGACGTCGACACGTCAGCCGTCACGCTGCGTCTGCCCGGCGGCGCACTCGTCCAGATCGACTGCACGCGGCGGATCGGCTACGGCTACGACGAACGCATCGAGGTGCTCGGTTCCACGGGCATGGTCGAAGCGCGGCGTCAGCGCGCCGGATCCGTTTCCCGGTACAGCGCAGGTCGCGTGGTCGAGGACGGGATGCACGCGGGATGGTTCGAGAGGATCCGGGCCAGCTACCGCACCGCGCTCGACCACTTCGTCGACGCGCTGGAGAACGGCGCCGCCATCGGACCCACCCTGTCGGAGGCGTTGAAGGCACAGGCGATCGCCGAGGCCGCGACCCGCTCGCTCACCAGCGGTCGCATGGAGTCGATCGAGTACCCGGCCTGAACCGGGTCACACGGGGTCACACCGGGTCTCCGAAGACGACGACGTCGGCCCGGGCACGGCCTGGCGCAACTAACGCGGCGTTGCGTTCGTCGCTGCGCCGCACCCACTCTCGCGCCTCGTCGGGTGACTTGCCGAACCGGACGTGCCGCTCGACGAGGCGGGCGACGCGCTCGTCCCCGTCCGGGGCGAGGAACCACGCCTCGTCGAGCAGGGCACGCACCGCCGACCACGGTCCCTCGTCGAGGAGGAGGTAGTTGCCCTCGGTGATCACCAGCGGAACGTCCGGCGGGACGGCAATCGACCCGGCGTACGACTCCTCGACCTCACGGTGGAACTGCGGGGCGTACACCGTCTCGCCGTCGGGTTCCCGCAGCCTGCGCAGCAGCGCCACGTACCCGGCGGCGTCGAAGGTGTCCGGTGCGCCCTTGCGTCCGGCGCGGCCGAGGCGGGCAAGTTCCGCACCCGCCAGGTGGAATCCGTCCATCGGCACGACCACCGCGGACGACCCCAACCCTGCCAGCACCGCCGCGGCCACCGTGCTCTTCCCCGAACCCGGCGGTCCCGCGATGCCGAGAACGCGGCGCGTGCCCGGCGCGGCGAGCGCCCGGGCGCGCGCGACGAGTTCCTCGAGTCGGCCCACGCCTTCTACGGTGTCACGTAGAACGTGCCGACGCTCGGTGTGCCGTACACGTCGTACAGGCCCGGGAGATGAGCGGTCACGGTGACGAGGATCTGTCCGGGGCCGGTGGTGGACGACGATCCGATTCCGGGGACGATTCGTTACCGATCGAAATCCTCGGTCAGAAAACCGTTCCGACGTCCCGGGCGACCATGCCGTAGACCACCGGACCGCCCTGCGGAGCGCGGACTGCTCGGCTCCTCGGCCGGGACCGCGGGTTCGGCGTCCACGTCGGTGGTGCCCAGCCGCGCGTAGAGGTCGGGGTTGCGTCGCGCGAGCCGCATGCCGAGCGCCAACCCGATCATCAGGCTGACCGGCGTGACGGCGACGAGGATCGTGTTCACGGCGGGTCCGGCGGCGGTGAGCAGGTCCATCTTGGCCACGATCAGCCACGTCGCGTACATCAACATGGCGAGGGCGGCCGCGGGGGCAACCCGCACTCTCCAGACCGAATGCCCGCGGCGATCCCGCCAGAAGAATGCGAGAACGGCCGCGGCGGCCATGGCTTGGAGGACGGCGATGCCCACGACGCCCGGCGAATTCACCCAGAGCAGGAGTTGGAGGTAGGGGTCGGCGCCTGCGAGCGCGAACCCGGCGATCACGACCGCCGCGAGCAGGCTCTGCACGGCGCTCGCCACGTACGGCGACTTGTAGACCGGGTGCAGTTTGCCGAGCACCCGGGGCAGTACGTGCTCGCGCGACAACGCGAAGGCGTAGCGGGTGATTGCGTTGTGGAACGCGAGCAGGCTCGCGAGGATGCTCGTGATGATCAGCAGTTCCATGAGCGTGCTCGCCGAGCCGCCGACGTAGTTCTCGATCGCGTCGAAGTACATCGCGGCGGGGTCCGAGGCGGCGAGCGCGAGCGCCTGATCGGGCCCGTACGCCTGGATGATGATCCACACCATGAAGGCGTAGAAGAGGCCGAGGAACGCGACCGCCAGGTACGTCGCCCGGGGAATTGTGCGGGACGGGTCCTTCGCCTCCTCCCGGTAGAGGGCGGTCGCTTCGAACCCGATGAACGCGGCGAACGCCAACGTCAGCACCCCGCCCAGTCCGGGACTGAAGACGTGGGCGGGAGCGAAGGACTCGAAAGTGAGGCCCTCGGCGCCGCCCCGAAGGAGGACGGCGACGGCGAGCAACACCAGGATCCCGGTCTCGGCGCTCAGCAGCAGGATCAGGAACCGCGCGCCGACGTGGACCGACCGCGACCCGAGGAACCAGATGAGCCCGACACCGATCAGCGACCACAGTCCCCACGGCAGGTCAAGGCCGACGAGATCCGCCGTGGTGGACTGGGTGAAATACCCCAGGGCGCCGAAGATCCCGATCTCGAGGGCGTTATAGGACACGAGGGCGAGGACCGCGGCCGCCAGACCCCATCGGGGGCCGAGTCCGAGCGAGATGTACGAGTAGAACGCTCCCGCGTTGTGGATGTACTTGCTCATCGCGGTGAAGCCGATCGCGAACACGCCCAGCGCGAGCCCGGCCAGGATGTACCCGCCGGGCGCCCCGATGCCCCCGACGTTCAGAGCCAGGGGCGCCACGCCCGCCATCACCAGCAACGGCGCGGCGGCCGCGACGACGAAGAACACGATGCCGGCGGTTCCGAGGGCGCCGCCCTCGAGTTGCGCGCCGGAGGCGGGTCCGGGTGCGGTTTTCTTCATGAGGAACTTCTCCAGTCCGGGCAGGGGCGCGACGGCGAGGAAACCAGGGCGCGGATACGCGACGAGGAACAATCGAATGTGTTTCGATTAGACTAGAACGTAGTGACCGGCGCCACAAGGGCATAATCGAATGAATTTCGATTGGAAAGGTGGGTGCAGCGATGGGCAGACCCCGCGTCGCACGCCTGGACCGCGAACGAATCGCGGAGGCGGCGCTCGAACTGGTCGATCGGGACGGCGACTTCCGGATGCCGGATCTGGCCCGGCACCTGAACGTGCAGGTGTCGTCGATCTATCACCATGCCAAGGGCCGCGCGGCCGTCGTCGAACTGGTGCGCCACCGCGTCGTCCGGGAAATCGACGGATCGTCGTTCGAGCGCCTGCCGTGGGACGAGGCCCTGTCCGAGTGGGCCCGGTCGTATCGGGCAGCATTCAGCAGGCACCCCACGGCCATCCGTCTCCTCGCCACCGAGACGGTGCGCGATCCCGGTTCGCTCTCGGTGTATCACTCGGCGGCCGCCGGACTGCGCGACGCCGGTTTCCCGGACGACCACATCATGGCCGTCATCACCGCCGCGGAGAATTTTCTCCTCGGGGCCGCCCTCGACGCGGCCGCGCCGGAGGTCATGATCGAAGCGGACGCGACGACGCCCGACGATGCACTGACCCGGGCGCTCGCCGCCGCACCCCGCGGCCCCGAACGGGCCGAGCAGGCGTTCGAACTCGGTCTGGCGGCGCTGCTGGCGGGCTTCCGCGCCCTCCTGCAGGACCGCGGCGCGGTGCGGCGGTAGCCCCGAACGTCAGTGAACCCGCTTGCCGCCCAGCCAGGTTCGGGTCACGGTGAGGTCGCCGAGCGCCTGCGTGGACGTCAGGGCGTACGGATCGACCGGCAGCTGGATCATGTCGGCCCGCATTCCCGGCAGCAGCCGGCCCCACAGGTCCTCCTCGAAGCCCTGATGGGCGACGCCCGCCGAATATGCGGAGAGGGCCCGTTCGAGGCCGACGCGCTCCCGCGGCAACCATCCCTCCGACGGGATGCCGGACGGTGTCTGGCGGTGGATCGCGGTCGCGATGCCCTTGATCGGCTCGTAGGCGGTGATGGGCCAGTCGCTGCCGAAGGCCACCCGCGCGCCGCGCTCGGCGAGGGTTCCGATCCGATACTGCTTCGCGCTCCGCTCGGCGCCGATCCGCGGGATCGTCAATTCCGTCATCAGCGCGTCGAGTTGGGCCCACAGCGGCTGGAAGTTGGCGACCACCCCGAGAGACGTGAACCGGTCGAGGTCTTCGCCGTCGACCAATTGCAGATGCGCGATGGTGGCACGCCGATCACGCGGACCGTTGCACCGGTCGGCGTACTCGATCGCGTCGAGCGCCATGCGCACCCCCGCGTCGCCGATGGCGTGGATGTGGATCTGGAATCCCAGCCGGTCCACCTCGGCCGCGGCCCGGCACAGTTCGTCCGTGGTCCAGTTGCTGATGCCGTGGGAATGCGGACAGTCCGTGTAGGGCGCCAGCAGCGCCGCGGTGCCTGCCTCGATCACGCCGTCGGCGAAGAACTTGACCGTTCCCACCCTTACCGTGTCGCCGCCCCGTTCTCCGACCCGCTTCCGCGCCGCGGCGAATGCCTCGCGGTCGGACTCCCAGGTCTCCGGAGTGGCACGGAACGCGAGATTGGCTCGGGTGGCGAGTAGCCCGCGGTCCGCAGCCGTCAGCCAGACGTCGACGTCGTCCAGTTCGGTCCACGCATCCTGCACCCACGTGATGCCGGCGGCGGCAAGCATTCTCGACACCGACGCGAGCGCGTCGACCCGGACGTCGAAGGTCACCTGCGGCACCAGCGCGAGAACCGGATCGATCGCACCCCATTCACGCAGGGTGCCGAGCAACTCACCGCCGGCGGTCCGGACGATCTCGCCCCGGCCGGATCCGGGGTGTCCCGCGTCAGTCCGGCCCGCCGCAGCGCCTCGCTGTTGACCCAGGCGGTGTGATGATCCATCGTGCGCAGGACCACCGGCCGGTCCGGAACCACGCTGTCGAGCCAGCGCGCCTCGAAGTGCCCGCCGGGCGCGAGCGTCGGCGACACCCCGTCGCCGAATACGCACCCGGCCCCGGGGTTCTCGTCCGCCCAGCATCGCACCTCGCGGAGGACCTCGTCGATGCTGACGCAGTCGCGGATCGCGGCGCCGCGCAATCCGAGGCCGCCCAGCAGCGGGTGGACGTGCCCGTCCCCGAACGACGGCAACAACGCGCCGCCGCCCAGGTCGATCACCTCGGTACCGCTCGCCCGCAGGGCACGGGCCCGCTCGCCCAGCGCGACCACGCGACCGCCGGCCACGGCGAGCGCGTCGCTGACGGGTAGGTCGGGATCACCGGTGCGCACCGCGCCTCCGACGACCAGCAGTTCGGCGTCCACGGCCGCTCCTTCACTAATCGAATATGATTCGATTAAGCTAGGTCGTATACGGGCCGACGTCAAGAGATGCCGGGTCACGGGGCGGAATTCGAGAGTTCGGCGCCCTCTTGCGAATTGTAGACCGGTCGTATACAACTGGTGCACCGCCTGCGGTGATCGGCTTCACAGTCGGACGGAGGCAAGAAAAAAGCGGGCTCGGCGGCTGTTGGAGCAACCACCGAGCCCAGGCAACACCATCTGCGCGACCGTTCGAGTCGCCTACTTGGAGGTAGGCGCACGGACGTGCAGCTCGTCACGTAGCGACGATTCGACCTAGGAGTCGACTATGGCATCCGCCAAGGACAAATCTATCAATCGCAGACCACACACCAGCCTGCCCGTCATCGCAGGTTCGAGCCTCGCAGGCACCGCAGTCGAGTGGTACGACTTCTTCCTGTACGGGACCGCGGCGGCGCTGGTGTTCAACAAGCTGTTCTTCCCCACCGAAGATCCCCTGGTGGGCACGATGCTCGCGTTCGCCACCTACGCAGTCGGATTCGTGGCGCGACCGCTCGGCGCGGCTGTGCTCGGGCACTACGGGGACGTCAAGGGCCGGCGTGCCACCCTCATCGCCAGCCTGATGTTCATGGGGATATCGACCTTCCTCATCGCGTTCCTGCCCACCTACGCATCCATCGGCGTCGCCGCACCGCTGATGCTGGTGCTCCTGCGGCTGGTGCAGGGCTTCGCACTCGGCGGCGAGTGGGGCGGCGCCGTCCTGCTGGTCTCCGAACACGGCGATTCGACGAGGCGGGCGTTCTGGTCCGCGTGGCCCAATCTCGGTCCGCCGCTGGGCAATCTGCTGGCCGCCGGAGTGCTCGCCGTCCTCGGTTCCACGCTGTCGGAAGACGCATTCCTGTCCTGGGGATGGCGGATCGCCTTCGGACTGTCGGCACTACTGGTGATCATCGGTCTGGTGCTGCGGCTGTACGTCGCGGAGACCCCGCTGTTCCAGCAGTCCCGGGACACCGCGCCCGCCGAGAAGACGGGAATGCCGCTCGCGGCGGCCGTCCGCGGACACTGGCGCCAGATCCTTCTCGCGGCCTTCACCCGCTTCGGCGAGAACGCCGGCTTCTACATCTTCTCGCTGTTCGTCATCACCTACACCACCCAGATCCTCGAACTCGACCGCAGCACCGGACTGAACGCCGTCATGATCGGCATGGTCGTTGCCCTGGTGACGATCCCGATGTTCGCGGTGCTCGCCGACCGGATCGGCCGGCGACCGATCTACATCGGCGCGTCCGCCGCCACCATCGTGTGGGCATTCGTGTTCTTCGCCCTGCTGGACACGAAGAATCCGGCGGCGATCACCCTCGCAGTGGCGGTGGGGCTGCTGATCTTCGCCGCCTACAGCGCCGTGATCGGCGCGTTCTTCTCCGAACTGTTTCCCACCGAGGTCCGGTACTCCGGAGTCTCGCTGGCCTACAACCTCGCGTCGGTCCTCGCCGGTTCGCTGGCCCCGATCATCGCGATCGCGCTCTACACCCGGTTCGGCACCGGATACGCCATCGGCGCCTACCTCGCCGCCATGGGAGTCATCTCCCTGATCGCCTCACTCCTCGCGCGGGAAACGCAGTCCGTGAATCTCGCGGCCGTGGGCGACGAGGCGACGTCCCGGACGCCGGAAACACCTGCGTCCGTCATCAATTGACTCTCTCGGCGCGAAGGAAGCCCATGAAGGCAGCCCTGGCCCCGACGGCCGGACCCTCACCCACACCTACACCTACACCTACCGAAGGACACTGACATGCGCACCGGAGTCGACTACCTGGCCTCCCTGAACGACGGGCGAGTCGTGCTCGTCGACGGGGAGCAGATCGACGACGTCACCACCCATCCGGCCTTCGCTCCCGTGACCCGGACGATGGCCGAGATGTTCGATCTCGCCGCGGACGAGGCGAACGGCATGCAGTACGTCGCGCCCGAAACCGGGAGCCCGGCCAATCGGGTGTTCTCGATTCCGCGGTCGCGGGAGGAACTCGCGCAGCGGCGGGAAGCGATCGAACGGTGGGCGCGGCACACGCACGGCTGGATCGGCCGCAGCCCCGACCACGTGGGGACGTTCCTCGCCGCGTTCGCGGCGCATCCCGAGGTGTTCGAGGCCGAGGGCGCCCACGATTTCGGGGCGAACGTCTCCGCGTTGTACCGGCGCCTGCTCCACGAGAACCTCTACGTCTCGTACGCGATCATCCCGCCGCAGGTCTCGCGGGCGACGACTGCGTCGGGCTGGGAGGGCGAATACCTGCAGGCCGGCGTGGTCGAGGAGACCCCGGAGGGTCTGGTCATCCGCGGTTCGCAGATGCTGGCCACCGGCGGCGCCATCGCCGACGAAATCTTCGTCTCGTGCATCAAGCCGCTCGGCCCGGACGACACGGACTTCGCCGTCGGCTTCGTCGTCCCCGCCAACGCCCCCGGTCTCAAGCAGTACGTCCGGCGCCCGTACATCCCGGCCGCGACGAGTTCGTTCGACTACCCCCTGACCTGCCGCTACGACGAGCCCGACTCGCTCCTCGTCTTCGACGACGTCCTCGTTCCGTGGGATCGGGTGTTCGTCGACCGCGACACCACGGGTGTCCGCAGGCAGTTCTTCGAGACGGGCGCACACGTTCTCGGCAACTGGCAGGCGCAGATCCGGTTCGCGACGAAACTGGATTTCATCGCCGGCGTCGCACGTCGGGTCACCCAGGTCAACGGCGTCGACAAGATCCCCAGCGTGCAGGAGAAGCTCGGCGAACTCGCCGCACTCGTCAGCGGGGTCCGGTCCGCGGTGCTGGCCGCCGAATACACCGCCGAGCCGGATTCGGCGGGAATGTGGTTGCCGGGCAGGCAGGCCCTGTACGGGTCGATGGGCCTGCAGTCGGAGATCTACCCGCGGGTGATCGCGATCCTGCGCGACCTCGTCGGCGGCGGCGTGCTGCAACTCCCGTCGAGCGTCAAGGATCTCACCAGCCCGGTGACGTCCCGCGACATCGAACACTACGTCCAGTCGCCCGGGGTGCCGTCCGAGGAACGCATCAAACTGTTCAAACTGGCCTGGGACATCATCGGCTCCGAATTCGCCGGACGGCACCAGCAGTACGAAATGTTTTACGCCGGCGCCCCCTTCGTGGTGAAGGGCGCGTACACGTACCGCAACTACGACTACGACAGCGCCGTCGCGGCGGTGCAGCAGTTCACCGACGGCTACAAAGCGGAAAGCGAGTAAACCCTCATGGCCAAGCCCGAATTCGAATTCTTCCCGGTCACCGACGTCGAGTGGACCGTGTGTCCGGGTGACGATCCGCAGATCACCGAACGCATCCTCGCCAAGGACCCCGAAGGCAACGTCGCCACCCGGATCCTGCGCTACGAACCCGGCGCCGACTCCACTCCCATGGGCGTGCAGAAACACGACTTCTGGGAGGAGGTCTACATCCTCGAAGGATCGTTCACCGACCTCACCCTCGGCGAGACGTTCACCGCCGGAACGTACGCGTGCCGGCCGCCCGGCATGCCCCACGGTCCCTGGAGCACGGACGAGGGCGTCGTCACCTTCGAAGTCCGGTACCACGGTAAGTAGGCCCGCGATGACCCTTCCGGCATTCCACGCCCCCACCCCCACGGACATGCGGCGCAGCATGGGCCGGTTCACCACCGGGGTCGCCGTCGTCAGCGCCGACGACGGCGACGGCGACCCCAGTGCCATGACGATCAGCTCCCTGACCTCGATCAGCCTGGACCCGGCGATCCTGCTCGTCTCGCTCACCCACGGCTCCCGCACCACCGCGGCCGTGGAAGCCGCGGGCTCGTTCGCCGTCTCGATCCTCGGCTCCCGTCAGGAAGCACTCGCCCGGCGGTTCGCCACCCGCGGCGGTGCCCGATTCGACGACCTGCCCTGCGATCGCAGCCGCTCGGGCCTGCCGCTGATCAAAGACGCTCTGGCCCAACTCGAATGCCGGGTGCACAGCGCCCACGACATCGGCGACCACCGCGTCTTCTACGGCGAGGTCACCGACATGCGCTGCCGCGAAGGCACCGGCCTGGTGTTCTATTCGGGGCGGTTCGGCGACTTCCACGACTTCGGTCACGACGAGGTCCCCTGGTTGTTCTGATCGGCCCGACGCGCACGTGCTCGCCGGCGCATCACTCGAGGTGCGCCGGCGATCGGCGTTGCAGTGAAATTGTGCAACAATAGTGCACATCAGCACGGACCTGATCGCCTCAGGAAGGGAAGATTTTCATGCCCCCGAACCGCGTTCGCAACGTGCGCTCGACACGATACATTCGATGTTGTTGTACAACATGACGGGTGAGGCTCCGATGATGACGATGCTCACTCCTCCCGGCGAGTCAGGTGACACACGATGGTGCTAGCTGCGGGCGCAGACCCGGACAACGAGGGCGGTCCCGATGCGGGCGCCAACCGGACGCTGCAGGCGTATCACGACCTGCGCGCCCTGATCCTCTCCGGTCACTACGAACCGGACTCCCGCCTCACCGAGTCGGGACTCACCACCCAACTCCAGGTTTCACGCGGGACGATCCGCTCGGTGCTGGCCCGCCTCGCGCAGGAGGGCTACGTCACCACCGAGGCGAACCGGAGCGCTCGCACCCGCTCGTTCTCGGTGGACGAGGCGATCGAAATTCTCGAGACCCGCGCGGTCCTGGAGTCGGCGCTGGCAGCGAAGGCCGCCGAACGCGCCACCGAGGCGGACATCGCCGCGATGACCGAGACCTGTAAACGCATGTGGGACTTGCAGGTACCGGGTGGGCGCGAGGAATACTGGAACCTCAACCGCAAGTTTCACGAACAGGTCAAGCAGGCGGCACGGCAGGCCACCCTCACCAGGTTCGTCGACAGCCTGCTCTATCCGCTCGTCGTGCAGCAGTACCGCGACGCCGACCGTCGCGCGAACCCGCGCACCGACTCCGTCCGGGAGCACGAGGCCATCCTCGCTGCAATCGTCACGCACAACCCGGAGTCCGCCGCCGCGGCGATGCGGCATCACCTGTCGTCGGCCCGGCGAGCACTTCAGCTGAACTTCCCGACGCCGGACGACCAGCTGGACCCGCGGAAAGGATGAACGGGGCTTCATGACTGATGTGATCATCGCCGGCGGCGGACCGACCGGCATGATGCTGGCCGCCGAATTGCGGCTGCACGGTGTGGACGTGCTGGTGCTGGAGAAGGAGGTCGAGCCGACCGAACAGGTCCGTTCGCTCGGCCTGCACGTGCGCAGCATCGAGATCCTCGATCAGCGCGGGCTGCTCGAACGGTTCCTCGAGCAGGGCAAGCAGTACCCGGGCGGC
Source organism: Rhodococcus sp. T7 (assembly GCF_009872365.1). Classification (NCBI taxonomy): domain Bacteria; kingdom Bacillati; phylum Actinomycetota; class Actinomycetes; order Mycobacteriales; family Nocardiaceae; genus Rhodococcus; species Rhodococcus sp. T7. The sequence goes on along the minus strand of NZ_WXYH01000143.1, from coordinate 77,208 downwards.
GGTCGCTTCGCCGGCATCGACAAACCGTGGCCCGAACATCCGGACACCGCGCACGCCTACATCCTCGGCATCCCCCAGCCGGTCACCGACCGCCTGCTGGCCGAGCACGCCGCCGAACTCGGAGCCGACATCCGGCGCGGCAGCGAACTGGTCGGCCTGAGCCAGGACTCCGACGGGGTGACCGTGGAACTGGCGGAGTCAGGGTCGCTCGGCACGCAGGTGCATGCCCGCTTCCTCGTCGGCTGCGACGGCGGCCGCAGCACCGTCCGCAAGCTGCTCGGCGTCGGCTTCCCCGGCGAACCCGCGAAGGTCGAGTGGCTGCGGGGCGAGATGGAGGTGACCACTCCGCCGGACGAACTGGCTGCCATCGTGGCGGAGGTCCGCAAGACCCACAAGGGGTTCGGCGTCGGTCCCGCCGGGAACGGCCTGTACGGGGTCGTCGTCCCCGCCGAGAAGGTCACCGAGGACAGCACGGTCCTCCCGACGCTCGAGGAGGTGAAGCGGCAGCTGAGAACGTTCGCCGGCACCGACTTCGGCGTCCACTCACCACGCTGGCTCTCCCGCTTCGGCGACGCCACCCGTCAGGCCGAGCGCTACCGGGTCGGACGAGCGTTCCTGGCCGGCGACGCCGCGCACGTGCACCCGCCGCTGGGAGGACAGGGTCTCAACCTCGGAATCCAGGACGCCTTCAACCTGGGCTGGAAACTGGCCGCCGAGATCAACGGCTGGGCGCCGGTCGATCTGCTGGACAGCTACCACTCCGAACGGCACCCGGTGGGCGCCGACGTTCTGAACAACACCCGCGCGCAGAGCGAGCTCATGTCCACCGAGCCTGGCCCCCGGGCCGTTCGCCGTCTGGTGACGGAGCTGATGGACTTCGAGGTCGTGAACCGATATCTGATGGAAAAGATCACCGCCATCGGGGTCCGCTACGACTTCGGCGACGGGCACGAACTGCTCGGCAAGCGGCTCCGGGACATCGGCCTGGGGCGCGGGCGCCTGTACGAGCAGATGCACCGCGGCCGTGGACTGCTGCTCGACCGGACCGGCCGGCTCTCGGTCGACGGCTGGGCGGATCGGGTCGACTCCGTCGTCGATGCCGGCGCCGAGGTGGGCGTGCCGGCTGTGTTACTCCGACCGGACGGCCACGTGGCCTGGGCCGGCGACGACCAGGCGGGACTCGACAAGCAACTGTCGCGGTGGTTCGGCGCGCCCGTCAGCTGAGCACTGGCGGTGAGGACCTCCTCGTTTCGTGAGGAGGTCCTCGGCCTACTCAGAACAACAGGCCGGCCGCACGCTCGCGCCCGGCGGTCACGACCACAGCGCGACCGTCCATGCCGGGTCCAGGACAACGGTCACGTCGTCGCCCGGGTGAGCCCGCAGGTGCGCGTCGGCGTGCGCGCGGAGCGACACGTCCCCGACGGTGACGACCATCTCCTGGCGGTCGCCGAGATACTCCGTGGTCACGATTCGTCCCGGGAACCGGTTGGGGCCGTGGGTTTCCCGATCTTCGGGGATGATGCGGATGTTTTCGGGCCGGATGCACACGAACATTTCCTGGCCGGCGGCAGTCGGGGTGGGTGGCGTGGTGAAACGCTCACACCGCACCACCCCGACGGTCGTCTTGGCGTCGACGACTCGGTCGCCGGAGCCCGCCGGCCGGTCGAGCACTCCGGGGATGAGGTTGGCGCTGCCGACGAAGTCGGCCACGAACCGCGTCGCCGGCGAGTCGTAGATCTCGCTCGGTGATCCGATCTGTTCGACCCGCCCGCGGTTCATGACGACGATCGTGTCGGACATCGCCAGGGCTTCACCCTGGTCGTGCGTGACGTAGATGGTGGTGACACCGAACTTCTGCTGGAACGACCGCAACTCGGCGCGCAGCTGTGAGCGCAGCTTCGCATCCAGGTTGGACAGTGGCTCGTCCAGCAGCAGGACCTCCGGTTCGCACAGCAGAGCGCGGGCCAGCGCCAGCCGCTGCTGCTGGCCGCCGCTGAGCTGGGTGGACCAGCGGTCGGCGTACTCCGACAGGCCGACCTGTTCGAGCATCGTCCGGACGCGACGCTCCCGCTCGGCGCGCGGGTACGTCTTCCGGCCGTACTGCAGGGGAAACGCGGCGTTGTCGAACACCTTCATGTGCGGCCAGATCCCGTAGGACTGCGGCACCATCGCGATCGGCCGGACGTCCGGCGAAACGTCGCGCCCCGCGGCGGCGGAGAAGACGGCCTGGCCGTTCATCCAGATCTCGCCGCTGTCGGCGGTCTCCAGCCCGGCGAGGCAGCGGAGGGTGGTCGTCTTGCCGCACCCACTGGGCCCCAGCAGGGTGAAGAAGCTGTTCTGCGGCACGGAGAAGCTGACATCGTCGATGACGCGGGTCACCTCGCCGCTGTGTGGGCGGGTGAACTGTTTCTGCAGGCCGGAGATCTGCACGGAATGGTCGGAACCAACGAGGGTTTTCATGTTCACGGCACCTCAGATGTGTTGTTGGAAGCCACGGCGGTTGACCCACCAGACGGAGACGGCGGACAGGGCGAGCAGGAGGACCGCGAGGGCGCTGGCCTCGGGATAGTTCGCGCTTTCACCGATCATGTCCCACAGCAGCACCACGACGGTGCGGTTGTCGGAACTGGACAGCAGCAGCGCGATCGGAAGTTCGCCCAGCGAGTTGGCGAACACCCACAGCCACGTGCTCGACACCGCGGGAGCGACGAGCGGGAAGACCACCCGGCGCAGCACGACGGCGTTGGACGCACCGCTCACGCGTCCCACCTCTTCGAGTCCCTTGTCGAGTTGCAACAGTGCCGTCTGGATCATGCGTGATCCGCGCGGGATGTACCGGGTGGTGAACGCGATGATGATGATCCAGATCGTGCCGTAGATCGGGATCGGCAGGTACAGGTAGAGGAACAGCACCGCCATGCCGAGCACGACGCTGGGGATCGCGAAGACCAGGAAGGACAGATCGAACAGGCCCCTGCCGAGGCGTCCGGCGCGGGTCGAGGCCAGCGCCAGCCACAGGGCGAACCCGGCGGTGAGCGTCGCCGTGACCAGGCTGATCACCAGGGTGTTGACGACCGCGTGCGTCAGGTTCGGGTTGGTGAAGATCGCGCCGTAGTTGGCGAGGCTGAGCGCACCCAGGTTGTCGAAGTTGATCGGCTGCAGGTACGGGGTCAGGCTCGTCCAGACCAGGGTCAGGATGGGCACGATGATCGCGACCAGTACGTAGAACGTGACGATGCCGGCAACCGGGATGCGCCACCGTCCCAGCCGCACCGGTGTGGACCGGTACCCCTTGCCGCTCACCACCTGGAATCGGTGGGACTCACGGGTCTGACGCCGGTAGACGGCGATCATCACGAGGGACAGCAGGACCAGCATGATGCCGTAGGCGCTGGCCTGGCCGTAGTTGGCAAGACCCGACGGCGGCTGCAGGGATGCCTGGATGAGACTGCTGAACACGAAGATCTGGTCCGGCATGCCGAGAATGGCGGGGATCGCGAACTCCTCGAGCGCGATGACGACGAGCAGCATGCTGGCCGCGGAGATCCCCGGCATCGTCAGCGGCAGAACCACTTTGCGGGTTCGCGTCCACCAGCCTGCACCCGACGTGGCCGCGGCCTCCTCGAATTCGAGGTTGAGCCGGGCGAACGTCGGCGCGAGCATGATGTACATGCCGGGGACACCGAAGATGCCGGCCACCAGGATCATGCCCGGCAGCGAGTAGATGTCGATCGAGAGCCCGAAGACCCGCTCGAGGACGATGGCGATCGGGCCGTTGGTGGGGTTGGCCGCCAGGACCCAGGCCACCGCCATGACCGTGGCGGGCACGGCCATGGGGGCCAGCGTGCTCGGTGCGAGGAAGCGGCGTCCCGGAATGTCGGTTCGCTCGAACAGGTAGGCCAGGCTGACGCTGACGACCAATGCCAGCGACACGGTGCCGACCACGAAGATGAACGAGTTGAGCGCGACGTCGACCAGGCGTTCCGAGGAGAAGATCGCGGTGAAGTTGTCGAGCGTGAACCCGGAAACCTGGAAGGGCAGCTTGGTCTCGCTGTCCTTGAGGCTGCTGAACAGCAGCATGCCCAGGGGGAAGAGCATGAGATAGGCGACGATCGCGCCGATGGCGATGTTGACGCCGACCAGGACGCGGTCCCGGCGCTTGGGGTGGTGTATGTCGGCGGGCTGAGGGCGTACGTCGTCGGGTCGAGGGCGTACGCCGGTGGAGAGCTGGGTGCCGGACTGCATCGCTGAAGTCTCCAAGGGTGAGGGGATAGAGTTTGCCGCCCGTCACGGGCAGCGGTGCGGCGGCGGGGGCCGTCAGTTGACGTTGGTACCCAAGGCTTCTTCGACCTCGGGGAAGAAATCTGAGAACTGCTCGTACTGCGCGATGTCGGTTTCGCTGAACCATTCGACGCCTGCGGCGCACAGGGCGCCGATGACACGGTTCGTGGCGGCGTCGGTGCAGTCCGTGTTGGTGGGGATGACCGAGTTGTACGTGTCGACCAGTGCCGACTGGCCCTCGTCGGAGGCGAGGAAGGCGGTGAGCAGGCGACCCGCCGCCGGGTGCGGGGCGCCGTCGGCCACGAACAGGTACGACTTGTTGGCGTTGGTGGGGCCCACCGGTGCGACGGCGACCGGCGCGCCCTTCGACTCGTCCTCCAGCACGAGGTTGATGAGGTCGGTGCCGACCGGAGTCTGACCGGACACGACGAGTGTGTGGGCCTGCGTCGTGTTTTCGGTGTAGTGGGGTTTCAGCTCGGCCAGCCGGGACGCGTAGTCGAGACCGGCGTCGGCGCCGAGGGTCGGGTCCTGGGCCCACACGGTCATGAAGGACCCGCGGGACTCGACGCTGAGTTTTCCGCCGTTCCATTGCGGATCGAGCAGGTCGTCCCAACTCGAGGGCACATCGTTCGGGGCCAGGGCGTCGGTGTTGTAGGCCCAGACCTTCGGTACCGCCCACACATAGACGAAGTCGTCGGCGAAGATCTGGTCGCTGGGCACCTCGTAGGATGCCCAGTCGACCTTCGCCGCCATGGACTGCGACGGCAGGACCGTGAGCCCACCTGCGTTGGACACGTCGAACGTCACCCGGTCGGCTGCCTGCTCCACATTGAGCTGGGTGACCAGATCCGGAGCCTTCTTGTTCGTGTACCTGACCTCGATCCCCGGGTACTTCTTCTCGAACGCCTCGATGGCCGGCTTCATCTGAGCCTCCGGCTTCGGGGCGAACCACACGACCTCCCCTTCGGCCTTGGCCGCCTGGTACAGCTCGTCCAGATTCTTGGTGTCCGGAACGGGCGGCGGACCGCCGCAGGCGGTCAGGACGACGGCGACTGCCATGACCGAGGCCATGCAGAGCCTGCGCCGAAAGCGCTTCATAGCGATCAACATTCCTTCGCGGCGGTGGTGACGGAGCTGCCCTGGGAGAGCCCGTACAGCCGGCCGGCGGTGCCGCCCGCGATCGACTCCAGGTCCGTGGCGTCGAGTGACGGCAGTTGCTCCTTGATGAGGTCGGCCAGTTCGGACAACGATCCGGCCGAGGCGGGGAAGTTCGAACCCCACATGACGTGGGCCGCCCCGAACTCTTCGATCAGCGTGCGGACCAGCGGTGCCGCGGATCCGCTCTCGCGCTGCGCGCGGAGTACGGCCGGCGGCGTGATCTTGATGAACACGCGGCCTGTCTCGCTGAGCTGGGGAACTCCGTCCGCGCTCGGATACGGCGCGGAGTCCAGTTGCGGTCGGCCCGCGTGGTCGAGGATCGCGGTGAGTCCCGGATACTGCTGGAGGAGCCCACCGAGGATCGGAGCGTGCTGGGCGTGCATCTGGATGCAGACCGGCACCCGGCGGTCGGACAGGAACTGCCAGACCGGCGCCATGCGCTCGTCGTCGAGTCCGCGGCCGGGAGTCGGGACGGCGGTCGTCCCGTCCGCGGCACGGATGCGGACCCCCGAGAAGCCGCGCTCGTCGATCCAGTGGTGGAGGTCGTCGACCACCTTCGGGGAGAGGAAATCCACCGAGCACACCCCGCTGAGGCGGTCGGGGTGCCGTGTGAGCTGGTCGGCTACGTAGCTGTTGTCGAATCCGTAGACCGTGGAGGCCTGGACGACGACCAGGTGGTCGACGTCGGCGGCGTCGGCGGCCCGCAGCAGGCCGTCGATGTCGGTGGGCCGTTCCTGGGACCAGGTGGACCGGTGTCCGCCGAGCGGATCTGCGGGGTAGGCATCGGTGTCGGGCGAGATGATGTGGGTGTGTGTGTCGACGCTGAACATCAGTACCTCACGACTGGTTGGTGGTAGCGGGCGGAAAGTGGCGGGCGGGCGCGCTCAGGCGAGGTCGCCGAGGTGCCGGGTGAAGTCGTCGAGGAGTTCGGCCACCGTCACGGGCGTGCGGATGACGTTCTGCTGCAACGCGTAGTCGATCGCGATCTGCAGACCGGCGACGAGCTCGTCCGTCACTCCGAAGCGCAGGGCGCGCACGCGGGGTCCGGGCTCGGTTTCGGCGGCCTTGCGTGCCTCGATCCGGTCTCCGAAAGCCTGGTAGAGCGCCGCTACCGTGCGGGGCTCGGCCTCGAGGAGGTCACGCCGGACGGTGAGCACGTGGTTGATCGGCACCGTCTTGTGCCGGGCGCCCCATGCCTCCTCGGCCTCCCGCCAGTTGGGGATGATCGGCACCAGCGGCCCCTGCGCGCCGTCGAGCGCCGGCGGGCCGAGGACGGCGGCCACGACGTCGCCACGCTCGAGCACATCCAGGACCTTGCCCGTCGTGCGCTCGACGTTCGGCGGCTCGACATAGCCGGCGACGTGCGGCTCCTCGGTGGTCACCCAGGTGACTTCCTTGGCGTCGACGCCGAACTCCTCGTGCAGGATTCCGCGCACCCACAGGCCGGTCGTCTGGCTGTAGGCCCGGACCGCGACCCGCTTGCCTGCCAGGTCCGCGGGGTTGATCTCGGCCGAACCGGGCCAGCGGGTCAGGGAGTGGTGGTGGAAGTCGCCGCTGAGCACCACCGGCAGGAGCGCGATCGGGGCGCCGGCCTCGCGGGCCTGCAGATAGGTGGCGATGGCCAATTCGCTGAAGTCGTACCGGAGCTCACGCACCATGGGAGCGAACGCCTTGTAGATCGGATCCGCTGCCGCGAGCTCGACGGGATGCCCCTCGACGCTGAATCCGGGTTCGGCGAGGAACGCCGTGTGCGGGTAGGACTTCGCCGCGATGGACAAGGTTGTGGACATGAATACAACTCCTCTGTTGCGTCCGAACCCGGGGAGTGCATGTGGTGTGCCTCCGAACCCGGGGAGTGCACTGGTGTCAGTGCGCCGATGCCGTCATTCGACCGATGAGTGAATATCGGTTTTGTCTTACGGTTTCGCTCAATTTACGCGGGAGTGACGCCCATTACAAGCCTTTTAGGCTCGGATCGTCTAACAATTTTGCGGAAGCCGGGTCGAAGCGGGCGGTGGCGGCACCGGGTTCGCGTGCGGCGGCACGATCACGCTGGGACAATTCGCCCTCGGTTCACGATTGTTCTACAAGATGACCCGGTCCGAGCTGGGCTTGGTAGGCAATCCGCGGTCGGGAAAACAAGTTCTTGCTGTTCGCCGCATTCCGCTGCTAGTCTGACGGCAGAAAGTTGTTAAACAATCTGAGAGCCGACCGGGGAGACTCGGATGATGCCAGAGCCATCTGGCGACCGGCCTGCTCGCTGCCGGCGAGGGCACGCCCTCCGACACCAGCTCGCTGATCGAGTCTCGCGAGTTTCCCCGAAGCGCCACAGTGGTCTGTGGTGGCTGTTCACGATCGTCAAGCGAGGACACAGTTGTGATAAAGATCGACGAAGCAATCGCCGTACCCGCACCACCGGGGCGGGTGTGGGAAGTCATTTCCGACCCCACCGAGGTGGTGTCGTGCATCAACGGTGCCGAACTCGGCCAGTTCCACGACGACGGCTCGTTCGACGGCACGCTGGTCGTGAAATTCAGCGCGATCCGGGTGCGGTTCGGCGCCCGGATGTCGCTGGAGCTGGACGAGCCCGCCTGGGAGGGACGACTTTCGGCGCGTGGACGGGACGGGCAGGGCGCGACGCGGTTCACCGCGCACGCGAACTTCCGGATCACCGAGGACCACGCGGGCGGCGCACGGGTGCAGGTGACCGGCGAGGTGGCCCTCGCGGGCAAGCTCGCGTCGGTGATCGAAGCGGGTGCCGGGGCCGTGGTGTCCCGGATGACCAACGACTTCACGGACGAACTGGTGCGCCGGTGCGCCGGGGACACGGCGGTCGTGCCTGCGCCCAGCCGGCCGACCGTGTGGGCCCGCGTGCGCGCCTGGTGGCTCAGGACCATTCACAAGCGACAGAGCGAGCAGAGCGGAGTGGCAAGTGGCAAGACTCAATAGTGTGATCGGTGCGCTGGAATCGGGGCAGCACGCCTTCGCGGCGTTCGCTGCTCCCGAGCCGGCGGCAGCGCTGGACTTCGCGACCAGCGACTACGACGGTCTGGTGTTCGAGGCCGAGCACAAGCCCTGGGACGCAACGACGTTGCGGGACAGCCTGCAGTACCTGCTCAACCGGCGACGGATATTCGAATCGGGCACGCTCGCCCCGTCGCCCACCCCGCTGATCCGGATTCCCGTCAACGGCGCCGAACACGGCCAGTGGCATGCGAAGCAGGCTCTCGACCTCGGGGCGTACGGAATCGTGTGGCCGCACATCAGCCGGGTCGAGGAGGCGCGCAACGCGGTCGCGGCCTGCCGGTACCCCCGTCTGCCGGGCGAGGACCGGTTCGACCCGCCGGGCCTGCGCGGTGACGCGCCTGCCGCCGCCGCACGGTACTGGGGCCTGTCGAACGACGAGTACTACGCGAAGGCCGACGTGTGGCCGCTCGCCCCGGACGGCGAGATCCTCGTCGTGATCCAGATCGAGGACCAGCTGGGCATCGAGAACCTCCCGGCGATCCTCGAACAGGTGCCCGGAATCGGTCTCATCCTCATCGGCGAGGGTGATCTCAGCCAGGAACTGGGCGTGCCCCGTCAACTCGACCACCCGCTGATGGTCGAGGCCAGGAGCCGGATCGTGAAGATCTGTCACGACCACGACGTCGTGGTCGGCCATCCGCACGTGACCCCGAGCAACGTCGAGCAGGTGCTCGAAGAGGGCTACCGCTTCCTCATGTCCGCGCCGGTGCGCAGCTATCCCGGCCTGGAACTGGGCCGCAAACTCACCGGTCGCTCCTGACCCCGAACACTCACCTGGAGAAAAACCTTCATGATCATCGACTGTCACGGCCACTTCACCACCGCGCCGCCCGCGCTCGGACAGTGGCGCGAGCGCCAGATCAAGGCGTTCGAGGATTCGGGCGCGCGAGTCTCACCCGAGACGTTGCACATCAGCGACGAAGAGATCAAGACCGCAATCGAACAGGGGCAACTGAAGCTCCAGATCGAACGCGGCACCGACCTGACGGTCTTCTCCCCCGGCGCGGGAAAGATGGCCCACCACTACGGCGACGAGCAGACCAGCCTGGTCTGGTCGCAGGTCAGCAACGACCTCATCGCCCGGGTGTGCGGCCTGTTCCCCGATCGTTTCGCCGCGGTGTGCCAGCTCCCGCAGTCGCCCGGCGACGCGCTGGCCTCGTCCATCCAGAACTCTGCCGCGGAACTCGAGCGCTGCGTCGAAGAACTCGGATTCGTAGGCTGCCTCCTCAACCCGGACCCCTCCGACGGGTACTGGCAGGCGCCGCCTCTGACCGACCGGATCTACTACCCGCTCTACGAGAAGATGGTGGAACTGGACGTGCCCGCGATGATTCACGTCGCGATGTCGCGTAACCCCGCGATCCAGGGCACCTGCGCGCACTACCTCAACGGCGACACCGCCGCCTTCATGCAGCTGTGCCAGTCGGACCTGTTCACCGACTTCCCGACGCTGCGGCTGATCCTGCCGCACGGCGGCGGCGCGGTGCCCTACCACTGGGGCCGCTACCGCGGGATGATGCAGGACCAGGGCAGGCCGCCACTGGAGGAATCGTTGCTGCGCAACGTCTTCTTCGACACCTGCGTCTACCACAAGCGGGGCCTCGAACTGCTCACCGACATCATCCCTGCCGAGAACGTGCTCTTCGCCTCCGAGATGATCGGCGCCGTCCGCGGCGTCGACCCGGAGACCGGGCGCCGCTTCGACGACACCAAGGCGCTGCTGGACTCCATCGACTCCATCAGCGACGCCGATCGGCAGGCGATCTATGGCGGCAACGCGCTGAAGGTGTTCCCGCGCCTCGCGAGCCACGTCCGGAACCACCACAAGCAAGAAGAGGTCGCGCAGTGAAGGTCTACGAAGCGCTCGCAGCAGCGTTCGCCGCCGAGGGCACCACGGATGTGTTCGGCATGATGGGCGACGCCAACATGCACTGGATGAATGCCCTGGCCACCCGTGGGACGCGCCTGTACGAGGTGCGTCACGAAGGTGCGGGACTGAGCATGGCGCACGGGTACGCCCGCGCATCCGGCCGACCCGGCATCGTGACGACGACGAGCGGGCCCGGTACCGCGCAGCTGGCCACGTCGATGATCGTGGCGAGCCGTGCGCGCATCCCGCTGGTCGCGTTCTGCGGGGAGACGCCGCTGGGTGACGAGGGCGCCGTGCAGTACCTCGACCAGCGCCGGTTCGCCGCCGCGATCGAGTGCGAGTTCCTTCAGGTGACCAAGGCCGAGTCGGCCGCAGAAGTGGTGCAGCGAGCCTTCTACCTTGCCCGCACCCAGTCCCGGCCGGTGATGATCAGCGCCCCGTTCGACGTGCAGCTGCAGGAGTTCGAGGACGACATGCCGTACGTCCCGTCCACCGAGTTGCTCCGGGCCCCGAAGCTGCTCCCGCACCCGGACCGGATCCAGCAGGCGTGCGAAATCATCGGGGCGAGCAAACGAGTCGTGATCGTCGCCGGTCGGGGCGCCCGCAACGCGGAGGCAGGCGAGCAGATCCTCGCGCTTCAGCGTCGCACCGGGGCCCTACTCGCCACGACGCTGCAGGCCAAGAACTGGCTCAGCGGCGACACCGAGTACCACGTGGGGATCGCGGGACTGTTCGGCAGCAGGCTCGCGATGGAGCTGCTGCAGGAGGCCGACTGCGTGGTGTCGGTGGGCGCGAGCCTCAACCACTACACCATCGAGAGCGGATACCTGTTCCCCGAGGCCCGGTTCATCCAGATCGACACGGCGCCACACCTGGTGATGGGCAACGGTCAGGTCGCCGACTGCTACATGCAGGCCGACGCGGTCACCGCCCTCGATGCTCTGTCGGGCGCGCTGGGGGTTCGCGGTGTCGAGATGGAAGGCTTCCACACCCCCGAGGTGCACGGCCGGCTCACGGCCCCGCTGATCGACCCCGCCGAGTTCCGCAGTCAGCCGGGCCTGCTCGACCCGCGCGAGGCGATCTCGGTGCTCGACGCCGAACTTCCCGGCGAGATCGGGCTGGTGCTCGGCAGCGGACACCAGACGGACTTCGGCACCATGCTCTTCCAGCGGTCCCGCGAGATCACCTCGAACTACGGCATGTTCGGTGCCATCGGCCAGGCCCCGTTGCTGACCATCGGCACCGTCGTCGCCAACGGTGGCAAGCCGACGTTCGTGGTCGAAGGCGACGCGAGCTTCCTGATGCACCTGTCGGAGTTCGAGACCGCTTGCCGCTACGGGCTTCCGGTGCTCGTGGTCGTCATGAACGACGAAGGCCTCGGCGCGGAGTACCACAAGGCGAAGGCCAAGGGTCTCGACCCCGAGCTCGCCGTCATCCCCACCCCCGAACTGGGCACGGTCGGGAAGGCACTCGGCGGCGGCGGCGCCACCGTCCGCACGACCGACGAACTGCGCGCCGCGCTGGCCGAGTACGTCCGGAACCCCCGGCCCACCGTGATCGACGTGCGCATCACCCGCGACGTGCTCAGCGTGCCCTACCGGCGCATGCAGTACGGCGAGGACGTATGACCGCGCGGGGACTGTTCACGACCAACGAAACGAGGACTCGTCAATGAAAATCGTATTGGGCAGAGACGATCTCGCTGCCGTGGCCGTCGAGGGGGCCGCGGCCGCCGGTGCCACGCCCGAGCGTGTCGACATCCGGCCGGTGCACAAGGCATCGCGCGGTTTCGTGAACGACGCGTCGGCGGATGTGTGCGAGCTGGCCGTGGTGACGCTGCTGCAGGCGGCCGCGTACGACAAGCCGGTGGCGCTGCTGCCGATCACCATGCTCGGCCGGTACCAGCATCAGACCCTGGTGACTCTGGGCGAACTGGGCGTCGAAGGTGTGCGGGGCCGGAGCGTCGGCGTGCGCTCGTGGAGCCAGACCACCGGGGTGTGGCTGCGCGGGTTCCTCAGCGAGCAGTACGGCCTCGATCTGTCCGAAGTGAACTGGCACACGTACGAGGGCGGGCACGTCGACGGGGCCACCGACCCGGAGTGGGTCGAGCGCGCCCCCGAGGGCGCCAGACTGCAGGCCGACTTCCTCGAAGGCCGGCTCGACTACGGGATCATGGGCAACGAACTGCCCTCCGACGACCGGATCCGCACCGCCATTCCCAACGCGCTCGCGGTCGCCGCCGAATGGGCCGCGCGCAAGGGTTTCGCCCCGATCAACCACGTGGTGGGGTTCAGCGCGGCGGCCGCCGACGAGGACCCGAAGGCCGTACTCGCGGTGTACGACGCGCTGGCCGAGGCCGCCGCGACCGCCGCTCCCGCAGCGGGTCCGGTGAACCTGAGCCCCGTCGGGTTCGACGGGCTGCGCGGGCCCGTCACCGACGCCGCCCGCTACGCCTACGAGCAGGGGGTGCTGCCGCGCCGCGTCGAGTTCGACGAACTGGTCGATCGCACCTGCGCCGCGCTCGGGGTGACCGCGTCCCGGCTCGGCGGCTGAACCACTCGCTCCTTCTGGAATACGAAAGGCTGAACATGAACACGCTCTCGGTCGCACTCGGCGACTACCAGCACGTGCAGGCCCTGCTGGGCGGCGACGTCCCGGTGAACGGCTACGAGGTGAAGCCGGTCGAGGTCAGCCCGATCATCGGCGCATACCGCCGGATGATCCGCGATCTCGAGTTCGACGTGTGCGAACTCGCGCCGACCTCCTATCTGATGGCGTTGCAGGCCGGGGTTCCGCTCACCGGTATCCCCGTCTTCCTCAACCGCCGCTTCCACCACGCCGACGTGCAGTGCGGTTCGGCGTCGGGAATCCGCTTCCCCGCCGACCTCAGAGGTAAGCGGATCGGTGTCCGCGCGTACACGGTGACCACCGGGGTGTGGATGCGCGGCATCCTGCGCGACGAGTACGGCCTCGACATCGACACCGTGCAGTGGGTCGTGGACGACGACGACCACATCGAAGGCCGTGCCCCCGCGAACGTCGAACGCGTCACCGACGGCCGCTCGCTCGGCGAGTTGCTGCGGGCAGGCGAGATCGACGCCGCATTCAGCGGCAACGCCGGCACCGGACGCGCGGGGGCGCCGCGAGCCGGGTGGTCGGCGGCGGCCGAGCAACCCGCGGTCGAGGACGGGCCGTACCCGCTGTTCCCCGACCACGAGGTGCTCGCCACCGACTGGTATCTGCGCACCGGGATCTATCCGCTGCACTCGGTGATCGCGATCCGCAGCGAACTCGTCGACCGCGACCCGGGGTTGCCCACCGCCCTGTACGCCGCATTCGCCGAGAGCAAGCGCCGTCAGATCGAGGCCGATCCGCAGTGGTCGGCGCTGCCGCGACTGGGCGAGCAGGCCAAGCAGATCCAGAGCGATCCGATCCCCTACGGTCTCGATGCCAACGACGCGAGTGTGCGCGCGCTCGTGAAGTACTCCCGGGACCAGGGTCTCCTCGACCCGGACTTCTCCACCGATCCCCACCAGGTGTTCGCCAAGGGCGACTACCCGGACGCCTGAGCCAGCCCACCGAACGAGAAAGGTGCAGACCTTGGACATCGTCGACACCCACTGCCACATCATCTCCGACGACGTGACCCGCTACCCCCGGGCCCCGATCGGCGGAACCCAGTCAAGTTGGGCGACCACCCGCCCGGTCACCGCCGACGGCATGGTCGAGCGCATGGACGAAGCCGGGATCGGCCAGGCCGTACTGGTACAGGCGACAACCGCCTACGGCTACGACAACTCCTACGTCCTCGACAGCCGGGCGCAGCGGCCGGACCGGTTCATCGTGGTGGGCACGGTGGATCCGTTGCGGCCGGACGCCGCCGACAACCTGGAGTCGGCGGTCGGCGAAACCGGCCTCGCCGGAGTCCGGCTGTTCACCAGCGGCAGCACGGTACCCACCCAGGGCGAGTGGTTCGCCGCGCCGGAGACGTATCCCTTCTGGGACAAGGCCACCGAACTCGGCGTCACAGTGTGCCTGCAGATGCGGCTCGGTCCGGCGACCGAGCAACTGCACCTGCTGTTGCGCCGGTTCCCGAAGGTCCGCGTGCTGCTCGACCACATGGGGTACCCCGACATCGCCGCCTCACCCACCGATGCCGGTGAGACGGTGGCGGAGTTGGCCGTTCACCCCGCCCTGCACCTCAAGCTGACCCACCGCAACCTCGAACGCCTGCACGACGCAGGCACGAAGGCCGCAGGTTTCCTCGATCCGGTGCTCGAAAGTTTCGGAGCGAACCGGATCGCGTGGGGCTCGAACCTTCCCGCCGCGGAAAAGTCGCTGCCCGAACTCGTCGCCCTCGCGCAGGAGGTGCTGGCCGAGGTTCCCGAGCCCGAACGCCGGGAAATCTTCGCGGGCACGGCACGACGGCTGTACCCCGGCCTGGCCGGATAGGTACTTCTCGCGAGAAACCGCGGGTCCTGCCGGGTGTTCGGTTCCTTCGAGCCGAACACCCGGCCGACCGGCATGTCCAGGATCGCCGATGGAAGGGAGGAAACCACGCCGATGACCGTCCTCTCCGGCCTCCGCGGACAAACCTTCGCGTCACTGCGCACCACCAACTTCCGCCGTTACATCACCGGCCAGACGATCTCGCAGGCCGGCAAGTGGATGCAGACCATCGCCCAATCGTGGCTCGTCCTCGAACTTTCCGGCTCCGCCACCGCAATCGGTGCGGTGATGGCGTTGCAGACCGTGCCGATGCTCCTCGTCGCCCCGTATGGCGGCGTCGTTGCCGATCGGGTCGACAAGCGGCGCCTGATGATCGCCCTGCAACCCTGATGGGGATGCAGGCACTGGCCCTCGGAATCCTCACCGTCACCGGGACGGTCCACCTCTGGCACGTCTACGTTCTCGCGCTCGTGCTCGGCCTGAACCAGTGCTTCGAAACGCCGACGCGCCAATCGTTTCTGCTCGAGATGGTCGGGGCCGAGCAACTGCGCAACGCCGTCAGCCTGCAATCGGTGCTCACCTCCACGGCCCGCATGGTCGGTCCCGCCGTCGCCGGACTCGTCATCGCCGCCGGCGGTGTCGGTCTGTGTTTCCTTCTCAACGCCGCGAGTTTCGTTGCGGTCGTGATCTCCCTGCTCATCCTCGATGTCTCGCAGCTCAATCCGTCCCCGCCGACGACCCGGGCTCGCGGTCAGCTCCGCGAAGGCCTCGCGTACGTCCGGCAGTCCTCGGAACTGACCGTACCGCTGACCATGATGGCGCTGGTCGGTTGTTTCGCCCTCGAATTCCCCGTGGTCCTGCCGGTGATCGCCGACCAGACCCTCGACGCCGGACCGGGCGCATACGGCTTCATCACCGCCGCGATGGGAGCGGGATCCGTCGTGAGCGGGCTCGCCGTCGCAACCTGGGGCCGGACCGGAACCGGGCCGCTCGTCATCAGTGCGACGGCGTTCGGAGCCGTTCTCCTCGTCGCTGCCGCCGCCCCCAATCTGTGGGTCATGCTGGTCGTCATGGCCTGCGTCGGAGCATGCAGTGTCGCGTTCAACTCGACGACGAACAGCACACTGCAACTCGCGGCCGCACCGGACAAACGCGGACGGGTCATGGCCCTGTTCGGCATGGCATTCATCGGATCCACCGCGGTCGGCGGGCCCATCACCGGATGGGTGTGCGAGCAGTGGGGCGGCCGCGCGGGACTGCTTCTCGGGGCGGTCGCCTGCCTGATCGCCGCAGCTACCGGCGCGCTGTGTCTGAGAAACCCCGGCAGCCGACTCTAGTCGTGCGCCTGCTCCACGACCCAGGCCGCGACCTGGGTGCGGGAGGTGAAACCCAGCTTGGCCAGGATGTGCTCCACGTGGCCCTGGGCGGTGCGCGGTGAGATCACCAGGCGGTCGGCGATGGCCTGATTGGTCAGGCCTTCGGCGATGAGGTCGGCGACTTGGCGTTCCCTTTTGGTCAGTCGCGTCGGCGCGTCGGTGGCCGGTGTGGAGGTGCCGGGCTGCGCTTCGTGGAAGGCGTAGGCGATGGCCGCGTCGAAGCCGAGCTGTTCACCCTTGCGGTGGGCCGCCGCGAACGCTTTGTCCCCGAGTTCCTGCCGGGCCCTCTCGGCGAATTCCGTCTGGTAGACAATCAGATCGGAATGGATCACCGCGGCACTGCCCACCGACCTCGCCAGCCACTGCGCGGCTCCCATCAGCACCGCGGCCCGAGTCGGGTCTCGTCTCTCACACGCGATCCAGGCCAGAGCTTCGACGGCCGCTGCGGCGAAGCGGGGGCTGTGCACCTGCCGCGACAGCTCCAGCGATTCCTCGAGGAACCGCACTGCGCGATCGGCGGCGCCCTGTCGCCACACCGCAATTCCCAAGGCCCACAGCGAATGCGATCGGTACATCTTCTCGCCGTACTTTTCCGTGATCGCGAGGACCCGCTCGTGTCGTTCGACGGCTCGCTCGGTCTGGCCGGACAGTCCGTAGGCCAACCCGAGAAGATAGAGCACGTTCGTCTCCAGTGTGCGATCCCTGCGTGTGCTGAACTCCGCGAGTGCAGTTTCGAGGTGCGTGCATGCGTCTGGGAGGTCCCCACTGTAGAGGGCCAGCGTTCCGTCGGCGAAGGAGACGAACGCGCGCATCGTGGGGTCGCTCGTGTGCGCGGTGAGGTTCCGGGCCTCCGCCACGAGTGCGGCCCCGGACTCGAGATCGCCCTGCACGTTGGCCATCACGCTGGCGCAGTACAGCGCCCTGATCCGGTCGACCGTCGGTTCTCCGGGGTAGCGGGCCAGTAGGTCGGAGAACCAGCGCCGCCCCTCGCTGTAGAGACCCTGGGAGGTCCAGAACCAGCGGAGTGCGGAGGAGGTGCGCAGGCCGGCGGCGGGATCGTCGTCGAGGCAGAACTCCAGCGCCTCACGGAGGTTCGGTTGCTCCCGCTTCAGGCGGGCGATCCAGTCCAACTGCCGGGCGCTGATCCACTCGGCCTCCGCCCCCAGCGCCAGCGCCTCGTACCAATCCCGGTGACGGCGACGCAAAGTCACGGTCTCGCCGGTCTGCCCGAGTTTCTCGTAGCCGTACGCGCGGAGGGTCTCGAGCATCCGGAACCGCACCACCGGCCCGTGCCCCTCCCGGATCAGGATCGACTTCTCCACCAGGGAGGTCAGCGTGTCCAGCAGCTCGTCCGGACCCAGTCCGTCGCCGCAGACCTGCTCGGCGGCATCGAGTTCGACGCTGCCGGCGAACACCGCCAGCCGTCCCCATATCAGTTGCTCACGGGCGGTGCACAGTTCGAAACTCCAGTCGATGGACAACCGCAGGGTCTGCTGCCGCGTCGGCGCGCCGCGGCTGCCGCGGGTCAGGAGTGTGTAGCGGTCGGTCAGCCGCTCGAGGATCTGCTCGGGCGACATCGCCCGCAACCGGGCGGCGGCCAGTTCGATCGGCAACGGCAACCCGTCGAGGCGGTGGCAGATCCCGGCCACCGCCGCCGCGTTGTCCTCGGTCAGCGCAAATCCGGGAACCGCGGCGGCGGCGCGTTCGGCGAACAGGGTCACCGCGTCGTATTTGGGCAATCCCCGCAGCGACGGCTTCCGGTCGGGCTCCGGCACGGCTAACGGCGGCACCTGCAGCACCGCTTCCCCGCCGATGCCGAGGGATTCGCGGCTGGTCGCCAGGACCCGCAGCGCCGGGCACACCTGCAAGAGCGTCTCGGTCAGCCCCGCCACCGCGTCCACCAGGTGCTCGCAGTTGTCGAGGACCAGCAGCAGTTCCCTGGAGGCGAGGAACTCGATCAGCACGTCGCGCAGCGGCCGCGACGAATGGTCCCGCACCCCCACCGCGGCGGCCACCGCGTCGACCAGCGTGGACCCGTCGCGTAGTTCGCCCAACTCGACCAGCCGGACTCCGTCGTCGTACTCGCGCTGCACGGCCGCGGCGACCCGCATTGCCAGCCGGGTCTTGCCGACGCCGCCGATTCCGGTCAACGTCACCAGCCGCGACCCGGCGAGCAGGTTCTTCGCCTCGGTGAGCTCGTGCCTGCGGCCGACGAAACTCGTCAGCTCCAGTAGGAGGTGTCCCGTCACACTGCTCGATGGTGTGGTGCCGCGCGGTCCGTGCCCTCGGTCGTGGACCTGTGCGTCGGGTTCCGTGCGGAGGGCCATGTCGTCGACGGAAAGACCGCGATCGAGTTGGATCCGCCGCAGTTCCTCGCCTAAGTCGGCGGCCGTCGCCGGACGTTCGCCGGGAGTGCGGGACATCGCCCGGGCGATCACGTCGGAGACGTCGTCGGGAATTCCGTGCTCCCGCAGGTCCGGCACGGGTTGGGTGGTGATCCGCAGGAACTGCGCGACCACCTGCTCGCCGCTGCGGCGTTCGAATGCGGCGTGGCCGGTCAGGGCGCTGAACAGCGTGGCCCCGAGGCCGTAGACGTCGGCGGCCGGGCTCGGCGGGTCGCCTTGGAGGACCTCCGGTGCGGTGTAGGCGGGCGACCCGGTGACTGCCCCGGTCGCGGTCTCGAAACCGCCGCTGATGTGGGCGATGCCGAAGTCCGTCAACTCCGGTTCGCCGTAATCGGAGAGCAGAATGTTCGCGGGTTTGACGTCGCGGTGCAGGATCCCCAGCCGATGCGCCGTCTCCACCGCGCCGGCCATCTTCACCCCCAGCCGCAACACCTCGTCCAGTTCGAGGGGACCGTCCGTGCGGACCCGGGCCTCCAGCGACCCGTGCGGGTGATACGGCATCACGATGTACGGAACACCGCTGTCGGTGGCGCCGACCTGCAATACGCCCACGATGTTCGGGTGACCGGTGAGCCGGCCCATCGCCCGCTGCTCCCGGAAGAACCGGGCCCGGTTCTCCTCGTCGAGATCGACAGTGAGCACCTTCACCGCCACCGTGCGATCGAGGTCTGCCTGGGCACATCGGTAGACGACGCCGAAACCGCCGCGCCCGATCTCCTCTGCGTCGTCGAAACCGGCCGCACTCAGCTCCGACGCCACGACGGGGACGACGTACCGCTGCGTGTCGAGCGGATCACCTTCACCCATCGGACGGACCACTCACCCCGTCGGCTCGTGCTGCCGCGCGCTGGTTCCGACGGCACGACCGGAGCGCAGATACAACCGTGGACTCGCCTCTCGATGGCGTGCCCACAAGGATATCGCTGCCATCCGTCGAATCAGGGCGTCCGGGTGGAGTTCCGCACGATGAGGCGTCCGTGGAGTTTCCCCGGCGGCACGGGCCGGTCGAGGTTGTCGAGGCGGTTGACGAGCTGTGTGACGGCAACGCGGGCAAGGAATTCGGGTTGCAGGTCCACCGAGGTGATGGGGGGCGTCGCGGATCGGGTGTGCTCCGAGTCGGAGCCGCCGACGATCTGGACGTCGCCGGGAACGTCGAGTCCGCGTTCCCGGACTCGCGTGAGCACGCCGGCCGCGTGCCTGCCGGTGAGGCAGTACACCGCGTCGGGCGGGTCGCTGCGGTCGAAGAGTTCGTCGGCGGCGTCGCGGCCACCGGACTCCCCGGTGGTCTCGGGCCGGTGGACGACCATCGGGTCCTGACCGCGCACCGCCGCCCAGGCGCGGTAGGCGGCCTCGGCGCCGAGGTTCCACGAGTTGGGGTCGGTTCCGGCGACGAGGGCCACTCGTGTCGCCCCTGCGTCGTCGAGGTGCCGCAGCACCAGGTCGGTCATGAGTTCGGTGTCGGTGTCGATCCAGTTGTCGTACGCGGCCCGCGCCGGATCCTTGCCGACGGACAGGAACGGCACGCCTTCCCCGAGAAGCATCTCGATGAGGGGGTCGTCGGTGACGGGTTCCGTGATCAGGAACCCGTCGCAGGCGAGGGCGGCGGCCGGTGACTCTTCACGCGTCGGGTCCGACACCAGCATGAGTCCGTAGCCGAAATCCATCGCGGCCAGCGCCGCCGAACCCGCGAACCGCAGGAAGTAGTCGACGCCCTCGGGGAGCGAAGAATCCAGCGTCTCGAGGGGCCGGAGCACGAGGGCGAGGATGCCCAGGCGGTTGCTCCGCAGTCCCCTCGCCACGACGTCGGGCCGGTAGCCCAGGGACTTCGCGGTCGCGCGGACCCGCTCCCGCGTCGCGGCGGCGACGACCCCTTTGCCGCTGAACGTGTGCGACACCGTGGTGGTCGACACCCCGGCGTGCCGTGCCACGTCGGCGATGGTGGGCCGCGATCGCTTCTCCGTCACCGGTTCAGGCTACCAATACCCGACCTGCACCAAATCGATTTGTAAATTGCGCACGACTCTCTTGTCCAAATCGATTTGGTTCCGTACGGTGACCCGGGTCACGCCAGATCGGCGATTGCGCCACCAGCCGCACACATCCGTGCTCATCTACCCGGAGGACCCCATGGCATCGACTCGAGCAGACTCCCGCGGGGTGAAACCCGACCCGACGCCGCCCGCCGACCGTGCCGGGCAGGTGGAGACGCACGGCATCGACTTCATCCCGGACAGCGAGCGGCACGGCCGCGCCCGGGACCTGTTCGCCGTGTGGGCGGCGCCCAACGTGAGCTACCTGGCCCTGGTCGTCGGCGGCGCACTGATCCTGATGGGCCTGTCGTTCTGGCAGGCGCTCGCGGTGATCGTCGTCGGCAACCTGTTCTCGATCCTCACCGGGATCGTCGCCGCCAGCGGACCGGCGTCAGGCACACCCAGCGAGGTGATCACCCGGGCGATCTTCGGCATCCGCGGCAACCGGGTGAACATCCTCGTGACCAGCTGGTTCATCAGCGTCTGCTACCTGGCGCTGAACTGGGCGGCCGCGTCGTACACGGCGTTCCGGCTCCTCGAACGGTTCGGCATCCAAGCGACCACCCCGGTGAAGGTCGTCGTCATCCTGGCGATCGCCGCCGCCACGCTGGCCATCGGCGTGTACGGGCACGCGACGATTGTGCGGCTCTACCAGCCGCTGGCCGTCGTGCTGATCCTGATCTTCGTGGTGATGGCCGGCTACGTCGTCGGGAATGCCGACTGGGGTTACCAGCCGGCGGAGGCGCTCCACGGGATCGGACTGTGGGCGACGGTGGCCGCGGGTGTGTCCATCGTGGCGTCGGCCCCGCTGTCGTACACCAACAGCGCGGACTTCGCCCGCTACCTGCCTGCGACCACGTCGCCGGTGTCGGTCACCGTCTGGACCGCGCTCGGCGCGTTCGTCCCCAGCGTGTTGTTCACCGCACTCGGCGCACTCGCGGGCACCGGACTCGACATGGCCGACCCGCAGAGCGCGCTCGAGGCCGTCCTGCCGTCGTGGTTCACGCCGATCTTCCTGCTCGCCGTCATCGTCGGCACCATCGCCAACAACGCGATGACCGCCTACAGTTCCGGGCTCGCGCTGCAGTCGGTCGGGCTGCGCCTGCGCCGCTCGCGCAGCGTCCTCCTCGACGGCTCGATGGGCGTCGCCATGACGCTGTACGCCCTGCTCGTCTCCAATTTCCTCGACACCGTCAGCAACATGATGCAGCTCGTCGTGACCGTGATGGGTCCCGTGATGGCCGTCTACGTCGCCGACGTCCTGTGGCGCCGCAACCGCTACGACGGCCTCGGACTCGGCGACGAAACCAGCAGCAGCCCCTACTGGTACAGCGGCGGGATCAATTGGGCAGGAACGGTCGCCGTCTTCACCGGCATCGCCGCGGCCGCGCTCTGCGTCGCCGCCCCCGTCTTCACCGGACCCGTCGCGAACGCGGTCGGCGGCGTGGACCTCTCACTGCCGGTCGGGTTGCTCGTCTCCGCGGCGCTGTACGTCGTGCTGATGCGCTCATACCGAACGCGCCCGTGATCAATTGCTCCACAGCTTTATTCACACCATCTGGATAACTAGGACGACCATGACCGAATTCACCGCTGCCCGCCCTCACGTCTGCGTCGACGACACCCGGTCGCGCGAACGCGGTTTCGCCCGCGGCACCCAGCTGCGCACCGACCTCCCCGCATCCGTGGAACTGTATCTGCGCCTGTTCGATACGGTCGGGGTGAGCGAGAACCGGACCCGCGACAGCGCCCACCGTCTCGCGGATGTCCTGGGGGCGTGGGGCCCCCGGTACCTCGAGGAGATCGAGGGCATCGCTGCCGGCGCCGGGCTCGAACCCTGGCACGTGATGGCGTTGAACGGCCGCACGGAGATCCTGTCCCAGGCCACCGCGACCCGCCCCGGCGAGTGTTCCACCATCGCCTACGCACCCGCGGATCGGGCGTCGGCGCCGTTCGGGATCCAAACCTGGGACTGGCATCAGGAACTCGACCCGTACTGGCACACCCATCAGGTGCGCGGAACCTCCCACGCCTACGTCGGGCTGACCGAGCACGGCATCCTCGGCAAGATCGGGGTGAACAGCGCCGGTCTCGGCGTGTTCTTCAACATCCTCGGCCACCGCGACGACGCACCGGCGGGGGTGCCCGTGCACATCTTGTCGGCGGCGGTCCTCGGTGAAGCCGGAACCGTCGGCGAGGCCCTCGATCTGCTGCGCTCGGCGCCGATCGCGACCTCGGGCGCGCTGACGCTGATCGACCCCGACACCGTCGCCTGCGCCGAGGTCAGCCCCGTCGGCGTCGCCGCCCTGCACCCGACCGACGGGTACCTGACGCACACCAACCACTTTCTCGACCCGGTCAACGCCGCCCGCGAGAAGGCCGGCCTGTACGAGCCCGACTCGCAGGACCGCTACGGGCTGATCGCCTCCCGGCAGCAGCGGTACGCGGCACCGGCCGTCGCCGATCACCTCGTCGAATACCTGTACTCCGACCCCGGACAGCCCCAGCTGTGCTGCGTCCCCGCGCCGGACGCGGTCTTCGGTCAGCGCTGGGCCACCCTGTCGACGGTGCTGCTCGAACCCGAACACCGGCGTGCCCGCATCCTCGCCGGCACGCCGATCGACGCCCGCCGACGGCCGTGGACGACCCTCGACGCCGCCGCTACGCCCTTCACGTGACCCGGGCACGTGAGTGGCAAAGAGTGTTCCCGTACTCTTTGCCACTCACGTGGGGGTCAGGCAACCAGATTCGCGGAGGCCCAGTCCATGTGAGCCTGAATCGCTTTGGCCGCCTCGTCGGCGTCGCCGGTTTCGATGGCGTCGACGATGGCACTGTGCCGGCCGACGTCCATGTTGCCGACGGCGCGGTCGAGGCCGGCGAACATGATCGACATCCGGATGGACCCTTCGAGGGAGATCCAGGAGTGCAGGAGTGTGTCGTTGCCGGTCAGCGAACACATGGTGCGGTGGAAATTCAGGTCGGCCTCGATGCGGGCCTCGAGGACCGCGGTGTCCATGACGTCGAGGGCCGCGCGCAGTTCCGCGATGGCGGTGGTGCGGTCGGCCAGGCCGGCGAGTTCCCGGACCGCCAGTGCCTCGAGGGCGGCGCGGACGGCGAAGATGTCGCGGATCTCCTTGGAATCGAGGTGCCGCACGTACAGGCGCCCCCGCGCGCCGGCGGAGATCAGGCCCTCTTGCTGGAGTTGCCGCATCGCCTCACGGAGCGTCCCGCGGCTGATCTGCAGCATCTCGGACAGTTCCGTCTCCACCAGCGGGCTGCTCGGCGCCAGTTCCCCGCTGGTGATCGCGACCCGCAGGGCGGCGACGGCCTGCTGGCGGAGGCTGGTCTTCTCCAGTCCGAGCAGTGCGGCGGGTTGTCCGGCCATGGGTGCCTCCGTGGGGTCGGCGATCAACTGTCGACAGCGATCTGTTGACAGAAATCTGTTGACAGCCATCGTACGGCCCCCACCCCCCGACCCGCGGTGCGGGCCGTACGTGCAGGTCATGCCAGTTCGCCCAGCACCTTGGCGACGATCCGGTCGGTGCTCAGGCCGTACCGCTCGTGCAGGGTGGGAAGTGCGCCGGCGTCGAGGAACTCGTCCGGGAGGGCGATCGGCACGATGCGCTTGCCGAGTCCGGCCGTGACGACGGCGGACGCCACGGTTTCGAAGAGTCCGCCGATCACGGTGTGGTTCTCAAGGGTGACCACCAGGCGGTCGGTGTCGATCTCGGCCAGGACGGTCGCGGCGTCGAACGGTTTGATCGTCGGCGTGTGCACGACGGCCACGTCGACGTTGTGCCCGGCCAGCCGATCGGCGGCCTGCAGCGCGCGCATCGTCATCAGCCCGCTGGTGACGAAGACGACGTCGTTGCCGCCGCGGAGCACCTTGGCCTTGCCCAGCTCGAACGTGTAGTCGTACTCGTCGAGCACGGTCGCGACCTTCCCTCGCAGCAGCCGCAGGTACGTGGGACCGTCGGACGCGGCGAGTTGCGGGACGGCCTGCTCGATGTCGATGGAGTCGCACGGGTCGACGATGGTGAGGTTGGGAATCCCGCGGAAGATGGCCATGTCCTCGGTCGCCTGATGACTGGGCCCGTATCCGGTGGTCAGGCCGGGGAGTCCGCCGATGATGTTGACGTTGAGGTTGGGTTCGGCGATGTCGAGGCACAGGAAGTCGTAGGCGCGGCGCGCCGCGAACACCGAGTACGTGGACGCGAACGGCACCAGCCCGATTTCGGCCATCCCGGCGGCGGCCCCGAGCAGGAGTTGCTCGGCCATCCCCATCTGGAAGAACCGGTCGGGGAACTCCTGCGCGAAGATGTGCATGTCCGTGTACTTGGCGAGGTCGGCAGACAGCCCGACGATCTTGTCGTTCTCCCGGGCAGCCTGTGTGAGGGCATGCCCGAACGGGGCGGACGCGGTCTTCTGTCCCTCGTCGACGAACGAGGCGATCATGGCCGAGGTCTTGAGCTTCGGCTTGCTGGCGGTGGTCATGTCAGGCGTCCTTGTGGTCGAAGCCGGCGGTGAGCTGGTCGCGGCAGATCTGCCACTCGTGTTCGTCGATGCGCATGAAGTGCGCCTTCTCCCGGGTCTCGAGCAGGGGCACGCCCTTCCCGACGCGGGTGTCGCAGAGAATGATCGACGGCTTGCCGTCGGATTCGGCGGCCGCGCGGTCGAACGCACGCACCAGTGCGGTGACGTCGTTGCCGTCGACACGTTCGACGTGCCAGCCGCAGGCGGCCCACTTGTCGTGCACGGGTTCGGTGCTCAGCACCGTCGACGTGGCGCCGTCGGCCTGCAGCGCGTTGATGTCGACCATCGCGGTGAGGTTGCCGAGCCGGTGGTGGTGCGCGCCCATCGCCGCCTCCCACGTCGAGCCCTCGTCGAGTTCGCCGTCGGAGAGGAAGTTGTAGACGCGGGCGGTGGAATTCTGGTGACGCAGTCCGAGGGCCATGCCGACCGCGATGGTCAGGCCGTGCCCGAGGGAGCCGCCCGAGATCTCCATGCCGGGGGTGTACGTGGACATCGCCGACATCGGCAGCCGGGAGTCGTCGGCGCCGTAGGTTTCCAGTTCGCTGCGGGGGATGATTCCGGCCTCGGCGAGTGCGGCGTAGAGGCCGATCGCGTAGTGGCCGGTGGAGAGCAGGAACCGGTCGCGGCCTTCCCACGCGGGATCGTCGGCGCGGTAACGCAGTCGGTCGGCGTAGACGGTGGCGAAGATGTCGGCGGCCCCGAGCGCCTGCCCGACGTACCCCTGGCCCTGTTCCTCGCCCATGTCGATGACGTTGTGCCGCATGCGGTATGCGAACTGTTCGACGGCCTCGATGCGCGCCGCTTCAGTGGTCGTGTCTTCGGCCGCGGTGGCAGTTGTGATGGTCACAGGAGTTCCTTTTCCTTGCGGATCGTGTGCGTGGTGTCGGCGCTTTTGGAATCGGCGCGCGCTGCGGCTTCGGCGGCGAGGCGACGTTCGGTGGGTCCCCAGGTCTCCCGGGTGATCAATGCCGCCCAGAGTCCGATCAGGGCGTACGTGATGAACAGCACCGCGGGGCCCCACCAGCCGAAGGAGACGAACAGCAGCGTGGTGACGAAGGGCGTGAAGCCGGAGACCATCGCCGAGATCTGGTAGGCGAGAGACGCTCCCGACGCTCGGCGCGAGGCGTCGAACAGTTCGGGGAACCACGCGCCCTGCGCACCCGCCAGCGAGTTCTGGCAGACGGCGTAGGAGATGACGATGGTTGCGACGATCAGGATGAACAGGCCCGTGTTGACCAGGAGGAACATCGGAATTCCGAACAGTGCCGCAAAGGCGCAGGACGCGATGTACAGGGGGCGTCGTCCGATGCGGTCGGTGAGCCGGGCCCAGGCGACGGTGGCGAAGATGCCGATCGCGGACGCGATGCACAGGGCGACGAGGGTTTCGGACTTTCCGGCGAGACCCTGGTTGTGCAGGTACGAGATCATGTACGTGATCGACACCGCGTAACCCGCGGTCTCGGCGACTCGAAGGCCGATGCCGCGCAGGATGTTCCGCCAGTCGTACTTGATCGATTCGAGAACCGGCGACTTGACGATGTCGCCCTCGTTCTTGACGTCCTCGAAGACCGGCGACTCGGGCACCTTCGACCGGATGATCAGCCCGACCATCACCAGGACGATGCTGGCGAGGAACGGCACCCGCCACGCCCAGTCGCCGCCGAGGTGCACGCTGAACAGGAACACCAGATTCGCCAGCAGCAGTCCGACGGGGAAGCCGGCCTGCACGATGCCGGTGAACTTCCCCTTCGACTTCCAGGGGGCGTGCTCGTAGCTCATCAGGATCGCGCCGCCCCACTCGGCGCCGAACGCGAGACCCTGGATGACGCGGACCAGCACCAGCAGCACCGGCGCGATCAGTCCCACCTGTGAGTAGGTCGGGAGAAGGCCGATCGCGAACGTCGCGAGACCCATCGCGATCAGCGACGCCACCAGCACCGGCTTGCGACCCAGCTTGTCGCCGAGGTGCCCACCGAGCACGCCGCCGAGCGGGCGCGCTGCGAAGCCGACACCGAGCGTCGCGAACGCCGCAA
This sequence comes from Rhodococcus sp. T7, assembly GCF_009872365.1. Classification (NCBI taxonomy): domain Bacteria; kingdom Bacillati; phylum Actinomycetota; class Actinomycetes; order Mycobacteriales; family Nocardiaceae; genus Rhodococcus; species Rhodococcus sp. T7. Next base: position 50,046 of record NZ_WXYH01000143.1, on the reverse strand, counting down.
GCGTCCCGGTGACCGGGTCGGCGCCGGGAAAGAAGGCGGTACCGAAGTAGAGCGCGGCGGCGGTGCCGAACCCGATGAAGTCGTAGGTCTCGATAACGGCACCCACGGAGGAGCCGATTGCTACGCGCCTGGCGTCCTTCGTGCCATGGACAGGACCTCGCATCCTGAGTGTTTCGGTACTCATGGGGACTCCTCTTCGGGCTGCCGGTTTCTACGATTGCCGCCGATTTGTTGACTGTCAACAGTGCGGTGTTCACAGTGTGATCCGAGCCACGTCGATATGTCAACCGTTATCCGCCGACAGTTGACTGTTAACAGTTGATCGACTTACTGTGGTGGCAGTCACCCCCCGCGTCGTCGACCGGCTTCCTGCACTCCACCGCAGGCCGGGACCCGCGATCCCAGCTACACGAGGAGCGATCATGTCGTCCATCCAGCGCACCGCCGTCGTCACCGGCGCCACCTCCGAGCGCGGTATCGGTCTCGCCACCGCCCGCCGCTATGCAGAAGAGGGCTGGGCGATCGTCGTTCTCGACCTCGACGGTGAGAAGTCCGCGAAGGTCGCCGCCGAGATCGGGAACGAGTTCGGTGTCCCCGCGTTCGGTCGCGACATCGACGTCGCCGACGAGCAGTCGGTCCAGCGGGCACACGACGCCGTCGCCGCCGAGGTCGCCGGACGAAACCTGCCGGCCGTGGGGCGCTCGCGAACATCGCCGGCATCACCTCACCGGTGCCGTTCCTCGAGACCACGCTCGAACTGTGGAACAAGGTGATGGCGGTCAACGCCACCGGCACTTACCTGGTCACCCGCGCCTTCCTGCCCGCAATGATCGACAACGGGTGGGGACGCATCGTGAACATGTCGTCGGTCTCCGCCCAGCGCGGCGGCGGCGTCTTCGGGAAGGTGCCGTACTCGTCGGCGAAGGCCGCGGTTCTCGGCTTCACCAAGTCCCTCGCGCGGGAACTGGGCGACAGCGGGGTCACCGTCAACGCCGTCACCCCGGGAGCGGTCGACACCAGCATCCGGGTCGGCAGCACCGCCGAACAGGAGGCCGCGCTCTGCCGCGACATTCCCCTCGGCCGGGTCGCGACCACCACCGAGGTGGCCGCGGTGATCACCTTCCTGTCCTCCCAGGACGCCGCGTACCTCACCGGCACCACCGTCGACATCAACGGCGGCAGCCACCTCCACTGACCGGCACGTGAGTGGCAAGGAGTGGCGGAACACTCTTTGCCACTCACGTGAAGATTTTTTCCAGGTGTGTCGATTCATGACGCTCCCCGTTCGACCTGAGGATGAGAAGGTCCAAGAGGGCCCCGACATCCAAGGAGACGAACCATGAAGTACATGCTGATCATGCGCGCCACGGACGAAACCTTCGCCGCGTTCCAGGACGCCGATTTCGGCGAGATCATGGACGCGATGGGCAAGTTCAACGACGAGATGATCCGGGCGGGCGTGCTGCTCGCCGCCGAGGGCCTGGACCCCGACCCCGAATCGGGTGTCGTGGTCGACTACTCCTCCGAGACGCCGGTGGTGACCGACGGCCCCTACGGTGAGACGAAGGAGTTGTTCGGCGGCTTCTGGATGCTCAACGTGGCGTCGAAGGAGGAGGCCGTGGAGTGGGCCAAGCGTGCCCCGATGGCCGGTCCCGGGGCGAAGGCGGAGATCCGCAGGGTCACCACGATCGACGAGTTTCCGCAGGACAACGAATGGATCCAGAAGGAGCGGGCGTGGCGCGAAGAGACCGGCCAGCTCTGAGTGGGTCGGCGGGCGGCGGCCACACCGGGCGTGAGGCCGTCGCCGCCGTCTGGCGGATCGAGTCGGCGCGGATCGTCGGCGCGCTCGCCCGGTACACCGGCGATTTCGCGTTGGCCGAGGATCTCGGTCAGGAGGCGCTGGCGGAAGCGCTCGTGAGCTGGCCACGCGACGGCATCCCCAACAACCCGGCGGGATGGTTGCTCACCGTCGGCCGCCGCCGCGCGATCGACGCGTTCCGCAGGCGCGCCGCCCTCGACGAGCGGTACGCCGTCCTCGCCCACGAACTGGGCGAGGGCGGCGCCGTCTCGGGTCCCGCGCCCGCCGATCCGGGCCGCGGCACCGGCGACGTGCTGTGGGACCCGGACCAGATCGACGACGACATCCTCGCGTTGATGTTCATCTCCTGCCACCCCGTGTTGTCGCGGGAGGCGCGGGTGGCGCTCACGCTGCGGGTGGTCGGCGGTCTGACGAGCGACGAGATCGCGAAGGTGTTCCTCGTCCCGACCGCGACCGTGCAGGCCCGGATCACCCGTGCGAAGAAGACGCTCGGCGCCGCCCGGGTGCCGTTCGAGGTGCCGCCCGCCGGGGAGCGGACCGAGCGGCTCGGCTCGGTGCTGAGCGTCATCTACCTGATCTTCACGGAAGGGTCGTCGGCCAGCTCCGGCGACGACCTGATCCGCCTCGACCTGGCGAGCGAGGCGCAGCGCCTCGCCCGGGTGCTGACCCGGCTCGTACCCGACGAGCCCGAGGTCCACGGCCTGCTCGCGCTGCTCGAGCTGACCGCGGCGCGGTTCCCGGCCCGCACGGGGCCGGACGGCGAGCCGGTGCTGCTCGAACAACAGGACCGCCGCCGCTGGGACCGTTCCGCGATCCGGCGCGGACGCGCCGCCCTCGCCCGCGCCGGACAGGTCGGCCGGGGCCTGGGCGCCTACGGCCTGCAGGCGGCGATCGCCGAATGCCATGCCGTCGCACGGTCGGTCGACGCGACGAACTGGGAACGGATCGTCCTCGTCTACGAGGCGCTGGGCAGGCTCGCGCCGTCACCGGTGGTCGACCTCAACCGGGCGGTGGCGGTGTCCATGGCCCAGGGACCGGCCGCGGCGCTGCCGATCGTGGACGAGCTGGTGGCCGCGCAGGCGCTGTCGAACTCGCACCTGCTGCCCGGCGTTCGCGGCGAACTGCTCACCCGCCTGGGACGCACCGACGAGGCACGGACCGAACTCGAGGCCGCCCTGAAACTGTGCGGCAACGAGCGTGAGCGGACCGTGCTCGAACGGAAGCTATCCGACCTGGACGGGTGACGCGACCGGGGCGTGACGGTAGGCCGTGGTCTCGAAGTCCAGGTAGCCGCCGAACGAGACGGGGTCGGCGAACGGCAGGATCTGCGTGGCCCAGTACCCGGCAATTCCGGTGCGGCGATCGATCCAGTAGTACGAGTTGGCGAGCCCCGCCCACCCGAGCGACCCCTTGGGACGGCCGGTCGGTGCGTCCTCCTCGTTCACCATGAACGTGTACGCCCACGACTTACGCTGTCCCGGAAAGAATTCGGCGTCGTTCGTGAGAGCCGGAATCACGGCGGGCAGCATCCCGACCTCTTGACCCTCCAGACCGTTGCACACGGCCGCCTGCACCGTGTCGGCCCGTAGCACTCGCCCGCCGGGCGCGTCGCCGTCGTTCAGCCACATCCGCAGGAACTTCAGGTAGTCGCCGACCGTCGAGTACAGGCCGTGCCCGCCCATGTGGACTTCCGGGTCCTGCGGGAGCACCAGATCCAGTGGGGTCAGCCGGCCGTCCTCCTCCCGCTGATGGATCGTCGCTCGCCGCGCCGCCATCGACCCGGTGAGGGCGAACGACGTGTCGTGCATACCGAGCGGCGCGAACACCCGCTCGGCCATCACCTCACCGAGCCGCTTGCCGCGGATCGCCTCGACCACCTGACCGGCCCAGTCGATGTTCGTCCCGTACTGCCACTTGGTGCCCGGATCGAACAGCAACGGCGTCTTCAGCGACGCCCTGCTCGCCGTGATCACGCTGGGCTGGTCGTGTTCCACCCCCAGCCGGTTGTAGGTCTCGTCGAAGAAGGCGTATCCGAATCCGGCGGTGTGCAGCAACAGCATCCGGGTGGTGATGTCGCGTTTCGGGGCCCGCAGCACCGGGTCGCCGTGGTCGTCGAATCCCTCGATGACCTGGATGTCGCCGAGTTCCGGAACGTACTCGCGGGCGGGCGCATCGAGGTCGAGCAGACCCTCCTCGACGCACTGCAGCACCGTGGTCCCGGTGATCGCCTTGGTCGTGGAGAAGATCGCGAACACGGTGTCGGTGGTCATCGGTTCGCCGTCGGCGACGGACCGCACGCCGGCCGCACCCTCGAACACCGTCCGGTCGCGGTCGGTCAGCATCGCCACCACTCCGGGCACCCGTGGCGCCCCGTCCGCGGTGACGTCGTCGAGAACCTTGCCGAGCGCGGCATCGAGATCGGACATTCCACTCTCCTGTCATGTCTGTGGTCACTGGCCGAAAGTGACGCTAGGACCGGCGGGAGGGTGGTGACGTCTCTGTTCGGCAGGGCACGTCTCGGTTCGGCACTATCCGGTGGCGGGCGTCACAGTCGCGCCGCGACCGGCACACGGAAAGGCCCCCGGCTGCCGTGGGAAACCGGGGGCCGACACCGTGGTGTCAGGAGCCGACGTACGCCGCGAGGTGCTCGCCGGTGAGGGTGGAGCCTGCGGCCACCAGATCTTCCGGCCTGCCCTCGAAGACGATCCGGCCGCCGTCGTGGCCGGCGCCCGGGCCGAGGTCGATGATCCAGTCGGCGTGCGCCATGACCGCCTGGTGATGCTCGATGACGATGACCGACTTGCCGGAGTCGACGAGCCGGTCGAGCAGGCCGAGCAACTGTTCGACGTCGGCGAGGTGGAGGCCGGTGGTCGGCTCGTCGAGGACGTAGATCTCGCCCTTGTCGGCCATGGCGGTGGCCAGTTTGAGCCGCTGCCGTTCGCCGCCGGACAGCGTGGTGAGCGGCTGCCCGAGGCTGAGGTAGCCGAGTCCGACGTCGGCGAGCCGCTGCAGAATCTTGTGCGCCGCCGGGATCCGTGCCTCGCCGGCGCCGAAGAATTCCTCGGCCTCGGCCACCGGCATGGCGAGCACTTCGGCGATGTTCCGGCCGCCGAGTTTGTACTCCAGCACCTCGGCCTGGAACCGCTTGCCCTCGCATTCCTCGCACGGGGATTCGACGGTGGCCATCACACCGAGGTCCGTGTAGATGACGCCGGCGCCGTTGCACGTGGGGCAGGCGCCCTCGGAGTTGGAGCTGAAGAGCGCCGGCTTCACACCGTTGGCCTTCGCGAACGCCTTACGGATCGGTTCGAGCAGTCCGGTGTACGTGGCCGGGTTGCTGCGCCGCGACCCCTTGATGGCGCCCTGGTCGATCGCCACCACGCCGTCCCGGTCCGACACCGAACCGTGGATCAGCGAACTCTTGCCCGAGCCCGCCACCCCGGTCACGACCACCAGCATGCCGAGCGGGATGTCGACGTCGACGCCGCACAGGTTGTGGGTGTCCGCGCCGCGCACCTCCAGCGCCCCCGACGATTCGCGGACGGACGACTTCAGCGTCGCGCGGTCGTCCAGGTGCCGCCCGGTGATCGTGTCACTGGCCCGCAGACCCTCGACGGTGCCCTCGAACACCACCTCGCCGCCCTCGGTTCCAGCGCGCGGCCCGAGATCGACGACGTGGTCGGCGATCACGATCGCCTCCGGCTTGTGCTCGACGACCAGCACCGTGTTGCCCTTGTCGCGCAACTGCAACAGCAGACCGTTCATCCGCTGAATGTCGTGCGGGTGCAGGCCGATGGTCGGCTCGTCGAAGACGTACGTGACATCGGTGAGCGAAGAGCCGAGGTGACGGATCATCTTCGTGCGCTGCGCCTCTCCGCCGGACAGCGTGCCCGACGGCCGGTCGAGCGAGAGGTAGCCGAGACCGATTTCCGTGAACGAGTCGAGGAGGTGCTGCAGCCCGGTGAGCAGCGGCGCCACCGACGGTTCCTTCAGGCCGCGCACCCAGTCTGCGAGATCGCTGATCTGCATCGAGCAGACGTCGGCGATGTTCTTCCCCTTGATCTTCGACGAGCGCGCACCCTCGCTGAGCCGGGTGCCGTCGCAGTCGGGGCAGGTGGCGAACGTGATCGCCCGCTCCACGAACGCGCGGATGTGCGGCTGCATCGCGTCGACGTCCTTGGCCAGGAACGACTTCTGGATCTTCGGGATCAGACCCTCGAACGTGATGTTGACACCCTCGACCTTGATCTTGGTCGGCTCCTTGTACAGCAGGTCCTGCAACTGCTTCTTGGTGAACTTCGCGATCGGCTTGTCCGGGTCGAAGAAGCCGCAGCCGCGGTAGATTCGGCCGTACCAGCCCTCCATGCTGTAGCCGGGAATCGTGAGCGCACCCTCGTTCAGCGACTTGCTGTCGTCGTACAGCGCCGTCAGGTCGAAATCGGTGACCGATCCCCGGCCCTCGCACCGCGGACACATGCCGCCGGTGATGCTGAAACTCCGCCGCTCCTTCGTCTGCTGGCCCCCGCGTTCGATGGTGACCGCGCCCGCGCCGGAGATCGATGCGACGTTGAACGAGAACGCCTGCGGTGAACCGATGTGCGGCTTCCCCAGGCGGCTGAACAGGATCCGCAGCATCGCGTTGGCGTCGGTGGCGGTGCCGACGGTCGAGCGGGGGTTCGAACCCATCCGCTCCTGGTCGACGATGATCGCCGTGGTCAGCCCGTCGAGCACGTCGACGTCGGGTCGGGCCAGCGTCGGCATGAACCCCTGCACGAACGCGCTGTACGTCTCGTTGATCATCCGCTGCGACTCCGCGGCGATCGTGGCGAACACCAGCGAACTCTTCCCCGAGCCGGACACTCCGGTGAACACCGTCAGCCGGCGCTTCGGCAATTCGACGCTGATGTCCTTGAGGTTGTTCTCGCGCGCACCGTGCACGCGGATCAGGTCGTGACTGTCGGCAAGATGCAGCTCAGGCGACTCCGCGGCTTCCCGTCCCCTCGCTCGCCCCGTCGTCTCCGTCTTCGTGGCCGGGCTCATCGTGTCTCCATCTGTTCGGGCGGAGCCGCGTTCACGGTCTCCGTCGGGTCGACTTGCTCGAACTCGGCGTTGCTCGCACTCAGCGCAACTCTTGGATGCGGACCATGTTGCCCGCGGGGTCGCGGAAGGCGCAGTCGCGGACCCCGTACGGCTGGTCGGTCGGCTCCTGGACCACTTCGACGTCGCCGGCCTGCAGTTTTTCGAAGGTGCTGTCGAGGTCCTTGGTCGCCAGGTTGATGGCGGCGTAGGTGCCCTTGGCCATCATCTCGACGATGGTCCGGCGCTCCTCGTCGGTGATCCCGGGGTCGGCGGCGGGCGGGTGCAGGACGATGGACGTGCCGGGCTGACCGACGGGGCCGACGGTGATCCACCGCAGCCCGTTGTATCCGACGTCGTTGCGCACCTCGAAGCCGAGGATGTCGCGATAGAAGCTCAGCGCGGCGTCCGGATCGTCCTGCGGGAGGTAGGTCTGGTGAATGGTGATGTCCATGACCATCACGATAAGTGTGGCTCGGCGACCGGCGCTTCTCTATTCCTGATCGGTCTGGTGACCTGTTTCGCGACGCACGACGGGATGCCGGCCGTCGCCTGCTCGGCGTCACGCTTGTAGGTGCTGGGCGGGACGCCGACCAACTCGGTGAAGCGCGTGCTGAAGGTGCCGAGAGATGCGCAGCCGACCTCGAAACAGACCTCGGTGACGCTGAGGTCGCCGCGACGCAGCAGCGCCATGGCACGTTCGATGCGTCGCGTCATCAGGTACGAGTACGGCGACTCACCGTAGGCGAGCCGGAACTGGCGGCTGAGGTGCCCGGACGACATGTTCACGCCGCGAGCGAGCGCGTCCACGTCCAGCGGTTGTGCGTATTCCCGGTCGATCCGGTCGCGGACGCGGCGCAGCCGCGCGAGGTCGCGCAGGTAGTGCGCCGGGGCAGGGCTGCTGGACACGTACGAAATCGTGCCACGTCGAGCGACAGTTGCCTACCCTCGTGGGTCGGCTCGGCAGTGGTCGACGAGCGAGACGTGTTCGTGCGCCGCCGGGAGCCGGTCGCGTTCGGCGCCGCCGACGTGACGGGCTTCCGTCGAGCCGAGTTCCTCCCAGTAGCTTTCCGAACGCGCCTGCGGAGTTCGCCGAACGTTCATGCGCCGCCCTTTCGGGATTGCCGGGTCGGGTGGGTGGGGACCCGGGCCGCAGCGACCGTTGCCGATCGCCGCGGACCGCCACCACCCCTCCGAATCGAGTCTTCCCCGCACCGTGCGGTCAAGACAGGGCCGTTCGGCCCTACCCACCACACGATCGGACGCGGACCGATCGACGGCTGCGGCCGAGGTCAGTAAGGTTGTATGTCATCCGGCCGTCTCACGCGGCCACGCTTCCGGAGCACCTCGATCGCCGAGGAGGGGCGGATGACGGAGATCGACACCTCGTACGAGCAGCGCCTCGTCGACTCGTTGCGGGCGCGGGACGAGTCGGCTTTCGCCGAACTGGTCGACCGGCACACGCCGATGATGCTGCGGGTGGCGCGGGGTTATGTGGCCAGCGCCGAGGTCGCGGAGGACGTCGTCCAGGAAACCTGGATCGCCGTGCTCCAGGGCATCGACCGATTCGAGGGCCGCTCGACGCTCCGAACCTGGTTGTTCCGGATCCTCGTCAACATCGCCAAGAAGCGGGGTGTGCGGGACCGGCACGATTCCGACGCCGAACTGGCCGCCTTCACGGGCAGCCCCACCGTGGACCCGGCTCGGTTCCTGCCGAGGTCCGCCCCGGAGTATCCACACCATTGGGCGACGCCGCCGACCAGCTGGCCGGAGTCCCCCGAGGGTTCGGTCCTCGGTGCGGAGGTCCTCGACGTCGCGAGCCGCGAACTCGAGCAACTCCCCGACCGTCAGCGAATCGTGGTGGTCCTGCGCGACGTCCTCGGCTACGACGCCGCGGAAGTGTCCGCGATGCTGTCGATCACCGCGGCGAATCAGCGGGTACTGCTGCACCGGGGTCGCGCACACGTGCGTCAGGCCCTCGAGGACTATCTCGGAACGGGAGCGTGAGACATGGACTGCCAGGACCTCGTCGAACTGGTCACGGCGTACCTCGAGGACGACATGGATCCCGACGCCCGGGCCCGATTCGAGACGCATCTCGGCGAATGCGCGGGTTGCGCCACGTATCTGGAGCAGATCGAGCAGACGGTGCACACCCTCGGCACGCTGCCCCCGGAGGAACTCGATCCGACGCTGCGCGACCGCCTGCTCGACGCGTTCCGGGAGTGGCGCTAGAGACGGCGGAATTCCCGCAAAAAATAAAGTCCGACAGGGCGTAACGTTTCGCGTCCTCGCGGACACCGTTCGACTAGCTGTGAACGCTGGGTTCGCGGCACTCGGACAGGAATTCAGACCATGAACGCACATTCGCACCAGGACGCACGACGCACCCACCGCGGCTCGCTGCGGAAGCGGATCGTCACCGTCGTGGTGGCCGCGGCCGCTCTCGGCGTCCTTCCCATCGGCGCCGCGGGTGCGGTTACCCCGGTAGCCGACCACTCGGTAGTCGCAGTGGCCGCCCCCGACACCGGCCGCGACATCCCCGGCGGCAACGACGACCGGACCCGCGACCGCCAGCGCGACCAACGGCAGGAGCGCAGGGCCGAGGACATGCCCGCAATCGTCTGGACCATCCCGCTCACCTGACGCCCTGGTATTTGCATTACAGGTATTGACTGTAACCTAATGGCGGTCATAGTGTGCGGGTGGTCACAGAGCCGGCGCCCCTTCCCGAACGTGGGAGATGTACGACTCTGATTCGCACCAACCCACACAGGAGACAGCCGACACCATGCCCAAGACCTTCGTTCTCGTCCACGGCGCCTGCCACGCCGGGTGGACCTGGAGTCCAGTATCCAAATACCTACGGGCACAGGGGCATCGAGTGTTCATGCCGACGCTGCCCGGCCTCGGTGCGGGGGACGACAAGGCCGAAGTCCGCCTTACCGACTCCGTCGACTACCTGGTCGACTACGTCCGGAAGCGGGATCTCACCGACATCGTCCTCGTCGGCCACAGCTGGGGCGGCTTCCCCGTCTCGGGCGCGTCCGTGCGACTCGCAACGCGAATCTCACGCCTGGTCTACTGGAGCGCGTTCGTGCCCCGCACCGGTGAATCATTGCTCGATCTGTGCCCACCCGCCTACGCCGACATGTTCCGGGCATTGGCGGCCGCCTCGACGGACAACTCGGTGACTTTCCCATTCGAGGTGTTCAGCGCCACCTTCATGCAGGACGCAACACCCGAGACGCAGAGGCTCGTCCATCCCCTTCTCGAAAGCCAGCCGTTCTACACCATGAGCGAAGCGCTGGATCTCGACGAGTGGGAACGACTGCAACTACCCTCCAGCTACGTGCTCTCCGAAGACGACCTCGCGTTGCCGCCCGGCGAATTCGGTTGGGCACCAAGATTCCCCGAACGCCTGCCCGGCGCGCCCGTGATCCACACCCCCGGAAGCCACGAATGCCAGTTCACCCAACCCGAGCCGCTCGCCGCCGCCCTCGTCGAGGCCGCGGCCGGGTGACTTCCTAGACCGGGTCATCGTGCAGTTTGGACAGCCCGGTGACGAATCCTCGGGCATCCAACAGGCGCCCCGAGTGCACTGCCGGCCGGATGACGACGGCGCGGTCGGCGATGCGGGCGCCGGCGAGGACTTTCTCGAGTAGTGCTTCGAATCGGTTGACGTCGGCCAGGTCTCGCACCCACAGGGTCATGACGAGGTTGTACCGGCTCGCGGTGGTCACCGCGAGCCGGACTTCCGCGAGCCGGGACAGCGTCGACCGAAGCCGGTCGATGGACGACGCAGGCACCTGCACGAAGTACCAGGCGTTGATCGGCCACCCGGTGTAACTGCGCGCGACATCTGCGCGGATCACGAGGTCGTCCGAGTGACGCATTGTGGCGATGGCGTCGGCAACTCGCTGCGTGCTGACGCCGGCCTTCGCGGCGATGTCGCCGGCCGGGGTCCGGCCGTCGCGGTACAACGCGCGGATGATGACTTCCTGAAGGTCGGCGGCAACCTGCCGGGCCGCACGCGGCCGCGGTGCTTTCGCCGCAGGGATCCGCCGGGCCTCGTCGTCGGAGAGTGCGTTCAACCTCCAGACACTGCCCTCCACGAGCATCTCGGTGACCAGGTGCGTACGGGCGTGGGTGATCAGACGCTGATCCCCCAGCCGGTCGATGACGAACGCCGACAGTGACTCCAGGTGCGGCGCCGCGACCACGGCGACGAGATCACGCCCACCGGACGTGTGATCGATGGTGCGCACGATTTCTTCGTCGGCGAGCAGAAATGCGGTCTCCGCAGCCTTTCCTTGCGCGCATTCGATCTCGACGACGGCCACGGCGGGAAAGTGACGCCGCTGCCCGCTGATCCACGCGAGCCCCTCTTCGGTGATCCTGGCCCAGCGCCGGGCGAGCGCAACCGGATCGGTCGAGAGAGCCCTACCGAGCTCGGTCCACGAGGCCCGCGGCTCGAGTTGCAGTGCGTGAATCAACCGTAGATCGGCGTCTCTTCGCAGAGAATCCTGATTCGGTGACGTCACTTTGCATCAATTCCTGACATTTTACCTATCGGATTTCAATCCAGCTGAGGATACGGCCACCACACGGTTTCTGCTGGAGGAACATATGAGCACTGCGCCACACACCGGCACCAGGCGGACCACCGGAACGTCCGCGGCCGTCGGTTTTCTGATCGTCATGGAGTTCGGCAGCGGTCTGCTGCAGGGGTGGTATCCCCCGCTCCTCACGAGCATCGGACAAGAACACGGGACCTCCGCGGCAGCGCTGAACTGGGTGAACGCGATCTTCCTGCTCGCATCGGTGGCCTGCGTCCCGATCATCGCCAAGCTCGGTGACATGTACGGCCACCGCAGGATGCTCGTGGCGTCCGCGGCGGCGGTGGCCGTGGGATCCTTCGTCGTCGCGTTCGCTCCGTCGTTCGCGGTGCTTCTCGTGGGCCGCGCCCTGCAGGCCCCGCTGATCGCCTTCCTACCCTTGGAATTCGCCATCGTCCGGCACCGCGCTCCCGACCGGGCGGGGCGCAACATCGGCCACCTGATCGGGGCACTCACCGGTGGTGTGATCGTCGGCGGTTTCGTCGCCGGCTGGTTCATGAGCCGAATCGACAACTTGACGGTGGTGCTGCTGGTTCCCGGAGTCATGCTGGCGCTGTGTGTTCCCGTCGCCCATTTCCTGGTGCGGGAGACGACCGTTCGCAGTGCGGGGCGAATCGACTGGGCCGGGGCGGCACTGCTGTCCGCCGGTCTGCTGATGGTCCTGGGAGGGGTGTCCAACGGCAACGCCATCGGGTGGGGAAGCCCCCTGATCATCGTCCTCGTCGCCGGCGGTGCGGCCACCCTGGCCGCGTTCGCGGTGGTCGAGAATCGAACAATCAATCCCCTCATCGACTTTCGCGTCCTGACCAAGGGGCGCCTGGTTCTCCCGATGCTCATCGCCGCACTGCTCGGAGCCCAGTCGTTCGGTTCCCAGGCACCCATCTCGCTGTTCTCGCGGGCCGACCCGAACGCGTACGGATACGGCCTGGGTGTGTCGGCCACGATCGCGGGCCTCCTGCTGTCGATCACCGCCACCGGCGCCTTCATCGCCTCGACGATCAGCGACCGGATCGCTCGCGCACTGACACCCCGTTACGCGGTCGCATTCGGCGCCCTCGTCAGCGCCGCCGCGTACACGGCGATGATCGTCTCCCACGACGGCGTGCTCGCCTTCTCGATCTGGTTGTTCCTGTTGGGCTTCGGCGTCGGAACGCTCACCGGCGTCGTACCTGCGATCATCGTCGGCCGCGCTCCCGAGGACTCGGTCGGAATCGCCTCCGGCATCTACAACAGCTCCCGAACGGGCGCGGGATCGATCGCAGGCGCGATGTTCGCCCTGCTGATGTCGTCACTGGTCACGTCGGTGACCGTCGGTGAGAAGACGAGTTCGATCTCGTCGTTCACCTCGTACGCCACCGTCTGGGCGATCAGCGCCGCCCTCTGCATCGTCATCGCCGTCCTGTCCCCGTTCCTCGATTCGCGCCGCACGCGGACCGCGTCCGAGACCACCGCACTGCCTGCCGGCGAGAACGAGCCGGCCCCCGCCTGATCACGTCACGTCATCCGAACGAGAGGAAATACCCATGCCCGACCAGACCATCGCCGGACGCAGCGTCGCCGAACTGAACGACGCCTTCGCCGCAGGATCATTGACACCGCTCGACGCACTGGAGTCGACCATCGCGCGCATCGCAGCCAAGGACGACACGCACCGCGCGGTCTATGTGATCGACACCGACGAAGCCCGCGAGTCCGCCGAGCGCAGCGGTGAGCGGTGGCACAGCGGCGCCGCACTGGGCCCGCTGGACGGAATCCCGGTGACCATCAAGGAGAACACCGCGAAAGCCGGTCTGCCGCAGTCGTACGGAACCGCCGCGCGGGAACCGGTGATCGCGACGGAGAACTCACCGGTCGTCGACCGCCTGCAGGAGGCGGGTGCGGTGGTCGTCGCCAGCACCAGCATGCCCGATTTCAGTGGGCTCGGCTCCGGGGTGTCGTCCCGGCACGGCATCGCCCGCAACGCCTGGAATCCCGCCTGGAACACGGGCGGCTCGTCCTCCGGTGCGGCCGTCGCCGCCGCGCTCGGCTACGCGCCGGTCAACATCGGAACCGACATCGGCGGGTCGATCCGCATCCCCGCGGCGATGAACGCCGCGTTCGGCTTCAAACCGTCCTACGGGCGCGTCCCGATCAACGACACCTACCTCGGTCGTTGCGCGGGCCCGATCACCCGCACCGTTCGCGACGCCGCCCACACGATGGCGCTCATCGCCCACCCCGATTCCCGCGACCACAGCTCGCTCCCCGACGAATCGATCGACTGGACCGACCTGGACGTCGACATTCGTGGGCTGCGTCTCGGCGTCAATTTCGGCCCGGTGGAGGGCAAGACCGCCGACCCCGAGATCGTCGCCGCGATACGCCGGGCCGTCGCCGTGTTCGAGGCAGCGGGCGCGCAGGTGGAGGCCGTCGAGCCGTATCTGTCCCGGGACTACCTGAGCACCGGATTCATGCCGTTCTTCACCGCGCACCTGTGGGCGCAGATGAACGACAAGAACATCGTCGACGATCTCGGCCGGGCCGATCCGGAGATGGTCGCCGCGGTTTCGAGCATCGACTCGCTGTCCTCCCTCGAGCTCATCCAGGCGTACGACTCGATCGGGCCGTTCGTACAGGAGACCGTGAACATGCTCGGACGGTACGACGCCATCCTGTCCCCCACCGCCGGCATCCTCGCCGGACCGGCGGAGAGCCGGATGATGACCGAATTCGCAGGCCCGGCGAACTTCACGTCCGCGTTCAACGCCGCGGGCACCCCCGCCGCGTCGATCAACTGCGGCTTCTCGAAAGACGGAAGGCCGATCGGCCTGCAGATCGCCGCCGATCGCAGGCAGGACCTGACCGTTCTCCGGGTCGCCGCGTGGTACGAGGCACACCGCGGCCCCGAGGCGACACCGCAGTGGAATTCCCTCGACTGATCACGATCGGCGTTGGACTTCCTCACCGACGCTGCGGTAGGTGGCGAGACGGGCACTCGTCCGAGTGCCCGTCTCGGATCGATCAGGAATCGAGAAGTGCCGCTCCCCGGACCGCCCGTAGCGTCGGTGCCAGAACACGACGGCTGGACCGATGGGAGAGAGCGCATGACGACGAACAACCAAGCAGGCAAGCGCAAGCCGGGTACGCCGGGTGCGTTTTCACGGTGGATGCAGCGGAAGATGAACGCCCGCATGAACCGCAAGATCCGGCGCGGCCACGGCCAGTTCATGGGCATGGACGTGCTGATCCTCAACACCGTCGGCAGTCGGAGCGGTCAGCCGCGGCAGTCACCCCTGGCGTGGTTCGCCGACGGTGACGACGCCCGGCTGGTCGTCGCGTCGGGCGGGGGGAGCCAGAATCCCGACTGGCACGCCAACCTGATGGCGCATCCCGGCGAGGTGTCGATCGAATTGCCCGGCAACGACGCCACACCCGTGGTCCCGCAGCAGCTCGGGGGCGCCGACCGGGAGCAGGCCTGGCAGCGCATCGCCGCCGCCCAGCCCCGCATCGCGAAGTATCAGAGCAAATCCGATCGGCAGTACCCGGTCATCCGGCTCGTCGCGCGGTGACGTCGCGCCCGGCACCCGGAAACCCTGGGTGCCGTCGCGGCCCCAGACAGGTGCATATGTCTTGACAAAGTTTTGACTAGAACGTACTAGTTGTGTACGACGTCTCCCCGACAGGAAGTGCACAGCGGTGAAAATCGGACTACTCACTGACTCCGTCAGCCATCTGCCCTTCGAAGCCGCACTGGACCTGGCGTGCACCCACGGACTGTCGTCCGTCGAGGTCGCCACGGGAAACTGGTCGGAGAGTCCACACGCGGATCTGCCGGCCCTGGTGTTGTCCGAAGGGGCGCGGGAGGAGTTCCTCGGCAAGATCACCTCGCGCGGGCTGACGCTCAGCGCCCTCACCGCCAACGGCAACCAACTTCACCCCGTCACCGGGGACCGGCAGTCCGAAGTCGTCCGCGACACCATCACGGCGGCCAGTGCACTCGGAGTCCCGACAGTCGTCCTCATGTCGGGATTGCCGGGCGCCGAGGGTGACTCGTCACCCAATTGGATCACCACGTCCTGGCCACCGGAGAACCTGGACATCCTCGCCTACCAGTGGCAGGAGGTGGCGATCCCCTACTGGAAGGAACTCGCCGCATACGCGCGCGACGCCAACGTGCGTCTTGCCGTCGAAGCCTGCGGCGCCCAACTCGTCCACAACGTGTCGACTCTGCACCGGCTGATCGACAGCGCCGGGGCCGACGTCGTCGGCGCCAATCTCGACCCCTCGCACCTCATGTGGATGGGCGCGGACATCCCCGCCGTCATCAGATCCCTCGGCGAGTCCATCTTCCACGTCCACGCCAAGGACATCCGGATCAACCGGTGGAACGCCGAGAACGACGGGCTGCTCGACACCGTGCCGATCACCACCCCGCACGACCGCGCATGGAACTACGTCACCCTCGGCCTGGGACATCCGGACGGGCAGCAGTTCTGGGCCGACTTCGTGTACAACCTCCGCTCCGTCGGCTACGACGGCACGATCAACATCGAGCACGAGGACGCGCTCGTCAGTTCGACCGAGGGCGTCGGCCGGGCGGCCGATCTGCTGAAGCAGGTCGTGCTCACCGAAACCCCCGACTGGACACCGGCCCGCGTATAAGTGGACAACCGTATAGATGGACCAGCGTGTACGCCGGGTAACCCTTAATCTATGAGCGACAACGGCGCGGAAAGTCGACCCGCACAGGGTCGGACGCCGTGGGACCCGGGATACCTAGGAGCGCGACCATGCCGCTGGCACCGTTCGACCCCATCACCGCGATCTACACCCCGGCGCACGCCTGGATGTACGAGACCATCGTGGCACCGGCCGTCTACCGCTCCCGCAGCGTCATCGACGAGTACTTCCTGCCGCATCTCCCACCGAACGCGCGCGTTCTGGACGTCGGATCGGGTGGGGCGCTGTTCACCAAGTACCTCGCCGACCAGCGCCCCGACGTGCACAGCTTCGACGGCGGCGGACCGCAGCACGAGTTTCGAGGACGCCGAGAAGTTCGTCGAGGACTACAAGGCACCGCGTTGCCTCGGTGCCGTCAACCTCGCGATCTTCCACACCTGGATCGCCGGGCGCTCCATCAGTCTCGACGAGGCTCGGGACCTGGCGAGCCGGCTCGAGCTCGACGACGCGCACGTAGCCCGCATCACCGACATGCCGCTCGTGATGATTTCCGGTCGCCGGCCTGCGTGAACATCGCCGTCAGGCGCCCGTCCTGGCCGGCAGTGACGCGATACCGCTGACGAACGCGGAGAGCAGCAACTCCGGCTCGCCCACCGCGTGGATGGTGGGGTGGGCGGTGAACAATTCCTCGAGCATGACCCGCAGTTCCAGCTTCGCGAGGTTCACGCCCAGGCAGTGGTGGATGTCTTTCGCACCGAAACCGAGTTGCTTGCCCGCGTTCGGGCGAGTGATGTCGAACCGGTCCGGATCGTCGAAGACACGTTCGTCGTGGTTGGCGGACAGGTACCACATGACGACCTTGTCCCCGGCCGCGATGTGGGCGCCGCCGAGTTCGGTGTCTACGGTCGCGGTGCGCCGCATGTAGGGCACCGGAGACGCGAAGCGGATCACCTCGTCGATCGTGTTGTCGATGTGGCCGGGGAAATCGGCGAGCAGCAATTCCTTCTGGCCGGGGTGCTCGCCGAGCAGGTGCAGCGCCCACGCCAGCGCTTGCCGGGTCGTCTCGAAACCCGCCGTGATCAGCAGGATGACGAACGACCCGAACTCCGCCGGCGTGAGGGTCTCCCCGTCGACCATCGTCGACACCAGGCGGGACGTTAGATCGTCGCCGGGGTCCGCCTTACGTTTCTCGCCCATTTCCAGGGCGTACCCGTAGATCTGGCCGAGACCGGCCGCGCCGCCGGGGGCGGTGACGAACTCCTGATCCCCACCTCCGGAAACGACGTCGGCCGCCGCCGCCAGGATCATCGGCCGGTCGCTCTCCGGGATCCCGAGCAGCTCGCAGATCACCTGCACCGGCAACCGGGTCGCGACCTCGGGGACGAAGTCGAACACCGTGTTCCGGGGCAGGTCGGCGGCGATCTGCCGGGCGTAACCGCGCACCCGCTCGGCGATGCCCCGCACCGACGCCGCAGTGAACGCCGATTGCACGATGCCCCGCAGATGCTGGTGCCGGGGGTTGTCCATCGCGATCATCGACATGGCGAATTCGAGGATCTCGACGGGGACGTCGTCGATGGTGAAGCCCTTGGCGGAGGAAAAGACCTCCGGGTTCCGGCTCACCGCCACCACGTCGTCGTAACCGACGACCGACCAGAAGCCCGGACCGGCTGTTTCGGTGTGGAACTCGATCGGCGAACGCCGGCGAAGCCCCGCGAACAGTGCGCGACGATCCGCGAAGCTGCGGTCCCAGAACACGCGTGTGGCAGGCGAGATGATTGTTTCGGACGCAGAACCCGTCACCGGTCCCCCTCGGTCGGTCGAACAGACACTGCGACCCTACTGGGCGAGCAGCGGTTGCGCAGGTAAGGCATCACCGCAGGTCAACGGCTATGATCTTAGATTCGGCCTCCGGTGCGCCGGAGATGAACGGGGAGGACGACCTGTGACGTTGAGGGTTCGACTCGGCGACCTGCGAGAGTTGCGCGATCATCCGTTGGCGATGCCAGAAGCAGGGTTCCGGGCCGGCTTGACCCAGCAGGACGCCTTCACCCGAGGTCGCGGCCCCTTTCCCGGCGACGCCGAGACTGTCTTCTCCGAACGTGAACTGTTCGTCACCGCACCCGACGACGAGGTGCTCGCGGTCGCGACGATCACCGGGGTCCGCGAGTACGACGGCGAGTTCCTCGTCGACGGCGACCTGGTCGTCGACCACGAGCGGGTGGGGACGCGGCTGCTGATCCGGACCCCCGCCGAGAATGTGTTCTCCTGCGCCGACGAGGAAACGGCGTGGGCGGGCTCGATCGAACGGGCACGGTGGATCTACGTGCGGGCGCTGGTCGAGGTCGCAACGGTCAAGACCGCCTCCTACGACCGTCGGCTCGCGGGCGCGGATCCCGCTGCCGACCCCGAGGCGACCCTCGCCACCGCGGACGAGACGATGCAGGTGGTGCCCCGGTACGTGATGATCCACCGCAGCGGGAAGCTACGACTCGGCGGTCCATACGCCGACGTCGCGGACTGGGACGGGCACGTGGAACCCTGGTCCGACCACGGATACGTCGACTGCCTGCGCCTCGACGACGTCCTGGGTACCAGCGGCGACCTCGACATAGACGCTCTTCGGCCACTCACCTCGCGGGCGGCCGCCGCGGAACTCCTCGAGTCGCTGGGATGGGACAAGGTCATCCGCCGATTCGTCGACGCTCGCTGACCGCCGGACGCGCAGAATCCAACGCAAACGGCTTGGTCTGTTCGGCCGCGATCCGGGTCTGATCGGTGGCATTGTAAGTGTGGGCTTTTATCTCATCGCATGATCCGTTACCACTCGACGGGAGTTCACGCATGGCCACGCACCTCCACCTCGGACACATCTTCCACATCGCCGGCGCACCGAAAGTGACCGAAGCCGCGGCCGCCCTCGTTTCGATACCCGACGGCGCCCTGGTGCTGGACGACGGTGGGCGAATCGTGTTCTGCGGTGACCGCGCCGAGATCCCGTCCGAATACGAGTCCGGCACCGTACACGACCACCGGCCAGGGTTTCTGCTGCCCGGGTTCGTCGACACCCACGTCCATTTCCCCCAGACCTACGCCGGCGACTCCTACGGCGGCGGGCAACTTCTGGAGTGGCTGACCCTGTGCATGTTCCCGTCGGAGGCGAAATTCGCCGACCCGGAGTTCGCGCAGCAGGCGGCCGTCGAGTTCACCAACCGGCGCATCTCCGCGGGCACGACGGCCGCCATGGTGTTCGGTTCGGCGTTTCCGCATGCACAGGACGCGCTGTTCACCGAGACGCAGAAGGCCGGCCTGCGCATCGTCAGTGGCCGCGGAATTCAAACCGTCGGTGACGAAACCGCTCAGCCGCTGATGACGTCCGAGGAGGACGCCATCCGGCTCACCCGCGAGGAGATCGAGAAGTGGCACGGCGCCGACACCGGCGACGTCGACACCGCACTGCTGCATGTGGCGATCATCCCGCGGTTCTCACTGTCGGTGACGCCGGAAACCCTGAAGAATCTCGGGGAACTCTACGACGAGGTGCGGGACCGCGGGGTGTATGTGCACTCGCATCTCAACGAGAACAACCGCCCCGGCACCGGCGAGGTCGACTCGACCAAGGAGACGTACCAGGTGAACTCGTACCTGGACACCTACGACGGGAAGTTCCTGCCCGGCTCGGCGGTCGGCGGAAAGAGTCTGCTGGGCCGGCGCACCATCCTCGCGCACTGCGTGCACTGCCAGGACGTCGAACTCGAGCGGATGGCCGAGACCGGTACGTCGGTCTCGCACTGTCCGATCTCGCAGCTGTTCCTGGGATCCGGAACGATGCCGTGGAAGCGCACGGTCGCGTCGGGTGTCACCATCTCTGTGGGAAGCGATTACGGCGGCGGTGACGAATGGCTGATCCCGCGGGTGCTCGGCGACGCGTTCAAGGTGCACATCACCGAGGCCGGTGACGACGGGGTGTCGATGCACCCCGCCGAGATGCTGTTCGTCGGCACCCTCGGCGGCGCCCGGGCCCTGGACATGGAGAACCGGTTCGGCAACTTCGACACCGGGAAGGAAGCCGACTTCGTCGTCGTCGACCCGTCGGGCACACCGGCGCTCGACGGATTGCTGCGCAACGGCTTTCGGTCGGCCGATCCCGAGCTCGCTCGCGATCAGACCCTGTTCGCGCTGCTCATGGGGATCCGTGAGACGTCCATCACCGAAGTGTACGTCGCGGGCAAACGCGCCAAGTCGTCCTAGACCGACGGTGGTGGCCGACCTCGCGGGCCGGCCACCACCGCGGTGTTCAGCCGGGTTCAGCCGGGGTTCACCGACGAATGATGGTTGGCGATCAACCACTTTCCGTCTTCGTACCGGTACACCCACGTGACCCTCGCCGCCACGTCCTGACCGTTGGCGTTGATGACCCAGCGACCCACGTTGTAGGCGAGGTTGCAGTCCGAATACTTGTAGCTTTCTTCCATCCGGGCCGTGGGATCGGCCTTGATCAGGTTGACGAAGTACTCCGTTATCTTCTCCGGAGTGTCGGCGATGGGCACCGACAGAGTCGGCAGCAGTATCGCGTCCGGACGGTACAGCGCGGCAACCCTGCTCGCGTCGCCGGACACCAGTGCATCGTTCCAGCTCGTGAAAAGCGCATCCAACTCACTGTCACTCGCGCGGACGCAACTGTCCTCGCTTGCGGACGTACTGTCCGATGAACACGAGACCACCGAAATTGCCAACGCGAGAACCGCTATGCCTGTGCCGAACGGTTTGGTGTTCATACCAACCTCCGCGGAGAAAGGCGCGTACGGGAACGACCCGCCAACCGATCAAGCGTAACTCCGCGACCATATGACGCGGACCGGATCAGCGCACCCCGACCCACGCACCCGAAGCGACCGATGCGGTGATGGCGTCGAGGGTTTCGGCCGCGGCGACGGCGTCGGCGATCGTTGCGCCCTGGGGCTTTCCGTCGACGATCGAAGCGATGAAGTTGTTTCCCTCGATGACCTTGAGGTCGTCGTAGCTCATCGAGGACGCGGAACCCGGCTGGAAGCGCGCGTAGGCTCCGGCGCCGGGCCCCACCCAGACCGTCGTGACCGGCTGGTCTTGATACCTGCTGCCGAGACTCGTGCCGAGTTCGTTCATTCGGCGGAAGTCCCAGTACACCGCACCTTTCGTGCCGTGGATCTCGAACCCGTAGTTGTTCTGCTCGCCGACGGCCACGCGGCTGGCGTCCAGTGTCACCCGTCCGCCCGATGCAAGGCGGATCAGCGCGCTGACGAAGTCGTCGTTCTCCACCGCTCCCAACTTGCCGCCGGTGGCGCGCGCATGCCCGCTGGTGGCCCCCGTCGGGACGGCGCGCTGCGGGATGAAGACGGCAGTGTCGGCCACTACGGCGTCGATGTCCCCGAGCAGGTACCGGACCAGGTCGACGCCGTGGGAGGCGAGATCGCCCAGCACACCCGACCCACCGCGCGCGTTCTCGTAACGCCAGCTCAGCGCGCCGTCCGGATGTGCGGCGTAGTCGCTGAGGAAGCGGAACCGCGAATGCGTGATGGTGCCCAGTTCGCCCGAGGCGATGAGATCGTGAGCCATCGCGACGGCAGGTGCGTGCCGGTAGTTGAACCCGACGGTCGACTGGACGCCGGCCTTCTCGACAGCGGCAGCAACAGCCTTCGCGTCATCGGACGACAGCCCAACCGGCTTCTCTATCCAGATGTGTTTGCCCGCCTCGGCCATCGCGACGCCGATCTCGCGGTGCAGGAAATTCGGTGCGGTGATGCTGACGGCGTCGATGTTCTCGTCCGCGGCGATGTCGCGCCAGTCCGTCAGCGCTGCGCCGAACCCGAACTGGGCGGCGGCTTCCTCGGCACGGCCGGGTACCTCGTCGGCGACGGCGGCCATTCGGATCGCGGGCACTTCCGGGAAGTGGTGGCGCTGCCGCAGATACGCGTTGGTGTGCACTCGGCCCATCCAGCCGAATCCGGCCACTGCAACTGCGATCTCGGTGGGGTGGACGTTGGTCAAGGTCGACTCCGGAACTACTCGGTGCGGCGGGTGTCTCTACGACACTGCTGTGCGCCGGGAGCGAAGTCAATCGTTTGTGCGGACAAAGT
Source organism: Rhodococcus sp. T7 (assembly GCF_009872365.1). Classification (NCBI taxonomy): domain Bacteria; kingdom Bacillati; phylum Actinomycetota; class Actinomycetes; order Mycobacteriales; family Nocardiaceae; genus Rhodococcus; species Rhodococcus sp. T7. The sequence goes on along the minus strand of NZ_WXYH01000143.1, from coordinate 27,757 downwards.
GGCCCTCGAGGGGAATTTGATGGGTTTTCGCCGGGCGCAGGCAAGGGACCGCCGGCCCCGGACCAGCGTTCCCCCTGACTTCCTCGACGGCTATGCGTCCGCGCGTCGCACCAACGTCGGGACGCCGGCGTCGACCCGAACCACGCACTGATCGAGCGACTCGAACATCTCGTCCCCTGACGGTCCGGAAACGGAGAGATTATGCAACACTTGCCCTTCCGAGGCGCGAAGCGAGAACCATCGGTGATTCCTGCCGAACACCGGGTCATTGGCGGTGCCCTGCCACTGCGTCACCGGGACCTTCGTGCCACCGCCACCCTGACTGGCATCGAGTTTCGCCGTCGCCAATTGCGGCCCCTTCCAGATGTCCCCGAAGGAGAAAGTGAATTGATTCGCATGACCAGCGGCGAGAAGAAGCCCCTGCGGCGTTGTCGACCAAGCCATTTCGGTGTCCTTTCGTCGATTCGCGAATGCGATACAGGACCGACCTGTACGGACCAACGCATTCGCCGGGGCCTGCCGGCGCAGCTCGTCCCACCCCTTCGCCGCCTCGCTGGTCGCGAATCTCAGATCCCAGACCTCCCCCGCGGCAGGCGGGGCGACCCGCTCACCCCGCTTCGGGCTCACAGCTCGGGCACCGGCAAAGCACCGAAGTCACCTTCGGACGGCGTCGACAGAATCCGAGCGAGCTCCGGATCGGCATACACCTCCGCCGTATGTCGCCACGCCTCGATCGTGCGGGCCGGCGGAGCCGGATTATCGAGCGACGAGCCGGCCCGCAACGACGCGATCAGTTCGTCGACGAAGCCGGCGACCTCTTCGGTCGACAGGTAGCTCACCCACGGGAACGCCGCCGCCACCACCTTGCGGACCAATGCACCGTCATCCGAATGCAGCAGTGCGTCGACCATCGCCGTCGCGGCGGCAAGCACCTCACGCTCTTGATCGGCCCTGACCGCCGTCATCAATACCAGATCCTCGGCGTCGCGCCGCGTCACCGGCAGCGGCCGCGCACCCGACCGTTGCCACGCCGACAACGTCGCCTTCCCCTTGTTCTGGATATCCGAGAACGGCACTTCACCCAGACATACTTTCGATTTACTTTTAAAGTCGGCGCTCAGCAAGCATGCCTGCAGCAAAGCGCGATCGTGCGGCCGGTCGGAGATCCTCTACCGCGATCCGCGGGTGACCGGGAGGGACCGTGCCCCGCGGGCTGTCTCCGACGGCAGTGCGCCGAATCGGCTGCGGTACTGGTCGGCGAACCGGCTGAGGTGAAAGAACCCCCATCGCGTCGCGACTTCGGTGACGGATGCACCGGAGATCAGTTCGAGGTGTGCGCGGTCGAGCCGAACCCCGCGAAGGTAGGCGGTCGGCGACATTCCCACCAGATCCCGAAACCCTGCCTGCAGTGCGCGGGGGCTGAGGTCCACCATCACGGCGAGGTCCGCGGTGGTGATCTCGTTCTCCGGGTGAGTGTCGACGTACTCGATGACCTCACGGATCTTCGCGCGCCGCAGATGCGTGGGCTCGCGTTGCAGCGCCTTGGTCAACTGGCTGGGGACGGTCGTCAGGAGCTGGGTCATGAGGGCGGATTCGATCTCGTGGCACGCCTTCGGGATGGTGGCTAGTCCTCCCGGCCTGCAACATTCGCCGTACAGGAACTCGATGGTCGCGGTGAGCGCCTGCCCCTGAGCGCTCGTCACGTCGAACGTCAGGTCGAACTCGATGTCGTCGCTCGGCGGTAGGCCGACCAGTTTCGCGGCGTGCGCGTCCAGCAGTGTCTTCGGGAGTTTGAGGTGGTACTGCCACGAACCGGCGCTCAACTGTACTTTCAACGGCGCTCTCGGCTGGAAGGCGATGCCGGCGGCACCTCCGGTGAATGTTCGGCGGGCGCCGTTCTGTTCCGCGGTGACGGCGCCGGCCATGGGGAGGTTAATGTGGTAGCAGCACTCCATGGGAGGCCCGAACGCGGTCGCGGCGTCTCCGTACCCCATGCGCGCGAGGGTCAGCCGGGGCGATCGCGCGATGTCGAGGTGAAAGTCGAGGTCACTTTCGCCGGCGAACTGCACTTCGACCTGGCTGAACGTGGTGGACGTGCGCTCACGCGCGATGTCGAGGTCTGCGGTGTGAATGCGCACCGGACCCTCGTGTCCTGCCTCGGGCATCTCGATCCTCGTTGTGTACTGAGTGTGTGTCGTGGGTCACCACCATACCGCAGAGGTCGAACATTATATACAAATATGTCCGCGTGAAGTCTCGCGCCGACCGGCGTTTTGTGGACACTGTGCGACGCTCGACGGCTAGTGACCCCCATCACGTCGGCCATAGCGTTGTCTCAGTGCAGCGAACAGTTGCGCAGCCCACCGCAGCCTCTCGACGGAGACGAACAATGACCGGCACGCTCTCTTTCAATCCGCTCGACTCGGATTACCAGCAGAATCCCTACGGCTACTACAGCGCGATGCGGGAAACTGCTCCCCTGCACTACATCGAGCCGCTCGACGTGTGGGCCCTGTTCCGGTACGACGACGTGGTCGAGACCCTCAAACGCCCCGACCTGTACTCGTCGAAGGATTGGATCGCCAACACGCTGGGCGAATACGACCCCGTCCCGGAGGTTCCCTCGCTCATCGCCATGGATCCTCCGGACCACACCCGCCTGCGGAAGCTCGCGAACAAGGCCTTCCTGCCGAAGACGATCCGGAAGATGGAGGGTGACATCCGGGTGCTCGTCGACGACCTGCTGGACGAGGTTCAGGGCAAGGGCGGCGAGTTCGATTTCGTCCACGACTACGCCGCCCATGTTCCGGTCAACGTCACCGCGAAGATCCTCGGCGCCGACCCCGCCATCGCGCGCAACGAGTTCAAGCGCTGGACGATGGACCTGCTGAGGGCACCGAGCCGCAGCGTCCTGCCACAGGAGGATCTGGATCAGATCCAGACGAGCGTGACCGAGCTCCGCGAGTACTTCACCGACCTCATCGCCTACCGGCGCAGGAATCCCGGCGACGACCTGGTGTCGGCGCTGGTGCAGGCGGAGGAGGACCAGCAGGCGCTCACCGCGGACGAGATCCTGAGCCTGGCGTTCCTGCTGCAGTTCGGCGGCTCGGAGACCCCGTCGCACCTGATCAGCTCGGCGCTGCATCTGTGCTTCGAGAATCCCGAGGCGATGGCGGCGCTGCGCGCGGATCCGGCCGCGGCCGATGCCGTGATCGACGAGACGTTCCGCTTCTACTCACCCGTGCACTTCCTGAGTCGGACCGCGACCCGGGACATCGAACTCCACGGCTCCACGATTCCGGCCGACGCGATCGTGCTGTCCTACATCGGTTCGGCAAACCGGGACGAGACCGTCTTCGATGCTCCCGACCGTTTCGATATCACTCGCAAGGGGACGAGCCGGCACCTCGCGCTGGGTCTCGGGACCCACTACTGCATCGGCGCGCTACTCGGAAAGATGATGTGCGGCACCGCCCTCACGAGGGCTCTCGAGCGGATGCCGAATCTGCGCCCGGTCAACGACAGCGTCGAGTGGATGCCGTCCTACTGGGTGCGCGGTCTCGCGACGTTCCCCGTCCAACCCTGAGGACTACCACCATGCCGCATGTCATCACCCAGAACTGCTGCAACGACGCCGCGTGCGTACCGGTCTGCCCGGTGGAGTGCATCCGCCCCACACCGGACGATCCGAACTACGGCACCACCGAAATGCTGTACATCGATCCCGATGTCTGCATCGACTGCGGCGCCTGTGTCGACGTGTGCCCCGTCGGGGCGATCGTCGCGGACATCGACCTCACCCCCGAGATGGCCCGCTTCGAGCAGATCAACGCGGACTACTTCGCGGCGACCGGGTCCGCCGCGGACATCGACGCCCCGGAGGGTGCGGCCCAGCGCATCGTGTCGCACACCGATGGCGGGGAACCGTTGCGGGTCGCCGTCATCGGCGCCGGCGCCGCCGGTCACTACACGGCCGAGGCGATGCTGGGCCGAACCGACGTCGACGTGCGGGTGGACATGTTCGAACGCCTCTGCACACCCGGCGGTCTCGTGCGATTCGGTGTCGCACCGGACCATCAGAAGACCAAGCAGGTCCAGGAGTCGTTCGCCCGCACGATGGGACGCGACGGGCTGCGCGTCTTCTTCGACGTCGAGGTGGGCCGCGACATCACCCATGCCGAGTTGCTGCGCCGGTATCACGCCGTCGTGTACGCGGTCGGCGCCGTCGACGGCCGACAACTCGGCATCCCCGGCGAGGACCTGGCCAACAGCGCCTCGGCATCGGAGTTCGTGGCCTGGTTCAACGGACACCCGGACTTCGCCGACCGCACATTCGACCTGTCGCACGAAACTGTGGTGGTCATCGGCAACGGCAACGTCGCACTCGACGTGGCCCGAGTCCTCACCTCGGATCCCGAGGATCTGGCGCACACCGACATCGCCGATCACGCCCTCGACGCTCTCCGGCACTCGAAGGTCCGCGAGGTCGTAATCTGCGCCCGAAGGGGACCCGAGGACGCCGCGTTCACTTCCCCCGAGTTGCTGGGGTTGTCGTCGGGCACGGGCATCGACGTCGTCGTCGATCCCGAGCAACTCGACGCACTGGCGCTCGACGACCTTCCCTCCGCGCATCACCAGTTCGGCCGCGACCTCAAGCTGTCGATTCTGCGTGAACTCGCCAGTGCTCCCGCCCATTCCGAACGCCGGGTGTCGCTGCGGTTCTTCACCTCGCCGCAGGAGATCGTCGGAGACACCCGGGTGGAGGGAATTCGACTGCTGCACCGAAACATTGGACGCGGCACATCCGGCGAGCATACCGAGACACTCCTCTGCGGCATGGTCCTGCGGGCAGTGGGCTACCGCGGCACCGCGATCCCCGGCGTTCCGTTCGACGACGCCCGTGGTGTCATCCCCAACGACGCCGGACGGGTACTGGATCCCGCGGACGGCACACCGGTCGCGGGCACCTACACCACAGGCTGGATCAAGCGCGGTCCGTCCGGAGTCATCGGCACCAACAAGCGATGCGCGAACGAGACCGTCGACTCCATCCTCGACGACTTCGCGCACGGCAGGCTGCGCACTCCGCCGGACACACTGGACGGACTCGACGAACTACTGCCCGTCACATTCGGATTCACCGGAGCGCAGGCCATCGACGAACACGAACTGGCCGCGGGGCGCCGCTCCGGACGTCCGAGGGTCAAGGTCGTCGACCACGGTGAACTACGGGCGATCGGACGCTCCGCCGTCCCGGCTCGGTAGTAGATCGGCCGTCACGGCCGGACCGGTGCAGCGATCCGGTCAAACCATGGTGACCGCGGGTCCGTCGTGCTTGGCTGGATGCACGAGACCGATGAGGAGCCAAAGGTCATGACCCAGCCGTTCACGCGATGACTTGGGCAATACCGGCAATCGCCGCGATGCTGCTGGCCTTCGCCGCGATCTCCCGGAAAGTTGCGGGTACCCCTCTCACGGCGTCGATCGCTTTCACGGCGGGTGGGCTCGCGCTGGGAGCGGAAGGGGTGGGCCTGATCGAGGTGGACGTCACGGACGAGACCATCAAACTGCTCGCCGAGGTGACGCTCGCGCTCGTGCTCTTCACCGACGCGTCGAACGTCGACCTGACCGCACTCCGTCCCGAGATCGCGCTCCCGGCACGACTTCTCGGATTCGGCCTGCCGCTGACCATCGCCGCGGGCTTCGGCGCCGCGGTGCTCGTGTTCGACGATTTCGGCTGGCCGGAGGCGTTGCTGCTGGCGGTGATCCTGGCGCCGACCGACGCGGCGCTCGGACAGGCGGTCGTGACGCTGCCCGCTCTACCGACGCGGGTGCGGCAAGCTCTCAACGTCGAGAGCGGACTCAACGACGGCATCTGTGTGCCACTGTTCCTGATCGTCCTCGCGATCGCCCACGCCGAATCGGGGGCGATCGGTGGTGGCTCCGCCGCGCTCCTGGTCGCCGAGCAGATCGGCTACGGCATCCTCGCCGGCCTCGGCGCCGGGGCGGTCGCGGCAGCAATCGTGGTCGTCGCCGGCCGGCGCGGTGCGATCGACCCGCTGTGGATCCAGATCGTCCCGGTCGCCGCCGCCGTGCTGGCCTACACGATCGCCGTTCCGCTCGGCGGGTCTGGTTTCATCGCGGCGTTCGTCGGTGGCCTCGCCTTCGGTGCCATTCGACGGCGGGCGGGGGGCGAGCTCTCGCACTTGATCGAGGAGTCCGGCGATCTTTTCAACGCGGTGACCTTCATCGTCTTCGGTGCGGTGCTGCTCGGTCCCGCGCTCGGTCACCTGTCGTGGCAGGTGCTCGTCTACGCGGCGCTCAGCCTGACCGTCGTGCGGATGGTGCCGGTGGCGCTCTCCCTGATCGGCTTGCACGCACGGGTGCCGACCATCGCCTTTCTCGGCTGGTTCGGCCCGCGCGGGCTCGCCACCATCGTCTTCGTGGTCCTCATCGTCGAGGAGTCGGGCGAACTCCCGCACGAAAACCTGCTGATGACGACCGCGCTGGTCACCATCGGCGCCTCGGTCCTCGTCCATGGACTCACCGCCGCACCGCTCGCCGATCGTTACGCAGCGTGGTTCCGAGAGCATCCACGGCCGGAGACCCTCCACATCGAAGCGTCCGGGGAGTGACCGTATGACATCCGCCCAGGCGTGGACGACGGCGGCTAGCAACAACGCAACCGTCCGGCTGGGGCAGACAGAGGAAGGCCGCCGGCACCTTCCCCGATGTCAGCGGCCCCTCATCCGCTCCGGGAACGCTACGCAATGTAGGTCTTACCCGGTCGCGGGTGACAGTGACGCCATATCGCCTCTCGGCAAGTGGTCGCTCGCGGCGACTTTTCTGGTGTGGTACCCGGGGTATGAGCGCCACTGTCAGTCCCTTCAACAGTGGACTGCAGGGTGGTATTCCGACGAGCTTGGATAACCGCAGGGTAGCATTAGTGCTACTATCGGGCATGGAGAGTCTCGGGCTGAAAGAACTGCGCCAGCATGCCAGTGACTACGTCAAACGTGCCGAAGCCGGGGAGACGATGCTGATCACGGTCGCCGGCCGGCCGAGCGCGCTCCTCGGCCCTGCCGGGCGGAAGACGTGGTGCGCCTTCGATGAGGTCGCCGATATCTTTCGGACGGATACCGACCCAACGTGGGAGACCGACCGCCGCCTGATCGACGACCCGATCGCGGACCCCTGGGTTTCGCGGTGAGGACGGTGCTCGACACGAGCATTCTGATCTCGAGCGATGTCCCACCCATTGACGGGGAGGTCGCGATCAGTGCTGTGAGCCTGGCGGAACTGCACTTCGGGCTCCTGGTCGCCACCACGGCGGACCAGCGAGCTCAGCGGTTGCAGCGGCTGATCGCCGTGGAACGCAAGTTCGAACCCCTCCCTGTCGACGCGGGTGTCGCTCGAAGTTACGGGCAGCTTGCCGCCGCCGTGCGAGCATATGGCCGCAAACCTCATCCCCGGGCCCTTGATCTGATGATCGCAGCCACCGCGCACGCGAACAACGCCCGACTCCTCACCCGCAACGCGGACGATCTTCGCGGCATCGAACACCTAGTCGTGGTCGACACCATCTGACGATCCCCTGCGGCCGTGGAATCGCAGTCACACTACAGGCATCCGGTGATCCTTCCGGGTTACGCCGGAATCGTGAGGGTAATCGGAGTGATAGGTGCCGTGGCGTTCCGGAACACCAGCGGCGCCGAGGCTGCGCCGGTTCAGCCCGAGAGCCGGTGCCGCCGAGCCTCGTGTCCCGCAAACGAGCAATCGCAGCAAGGAGGGATCACCGTGCCACGGTCGTCGATCAAGGACGAGAAGGTGTACAAGGAAGTTCGCAAGGATGGCGCGTCGAAGGAGAAGGCCGCACGAATTGCGAACTCGGCCGCCAATCGTGGTCGGTCCGGCACCGGCCGTAAAGGCGGCAAGTCGTCGTCGTACGAGGACTGGACTGTCGACGAGTTGAAGAAAAAGGCGAAAGAGGTCGGTTTGTCGGGGTATTCGTCGAAACGGAAGGGTGAGTTGATCGACGCGCTCCGCAATCATTGATGCCTCGTACGCAGGGGTTTTCTTCCATGCGAAAGCGCGCTATCTTTTTGCTCAGAGGTTGAGAGCACAGCCCGGTAGGTAGTCCCGCCGCCGGGAGGAACCCATGGCCTATTTCCGCTCTGTCTCCGATTCGTCAGGATCAGCGCGGCCGCGTACCGACATGTGGGGCGGCGCCGGTCCCTCCGGCTTCCGCATCGAGATCGATGAACCCACGGGCGGCCCGGGTGTGATCCGGGTGCGCGGTGACGTCGACGCCCTTACCGCACCGGTGCTGAGCGCGTGTCTCGCCGAGGCGGTGCTCACCGGCCACAGTGCGGTCGTCGATCTGCTGCACGTTCCGTTCATCGGATGTGCCGGGCTGGCTGCACTCGATCATGCGGCCGGCCGGATGACCGAGCAGCGCTGCCGCCTCACGGTCGCCGCCCCGCCCCGGCTGCACTCGACCCTCGACCGAATTGGAATCGGTACGACGGTGCGCTGCTTCGATACCGTCGCCGAAGCATTCCATGCAGCATTCGTGCACTCTTCCGCCGACACCACAGGCCACGAACCGACGTTCCCCACCCTCGACGGGCCGCGTTCGATGCACTGCTCTCTCGATGCACTGCCTTCCGTTGTACGTCCAGACGCGGTGGACACGGCGTGATCCTGACGGTCGGCCACCTATCCCAGAGCTCGATACAGATTGCGGTGCAAAGCACTTCGCCCGTTCAGCGACTCGCGACGACTCGGAATGTCTTCAGGCTCGCATCGGTGGCATCCGGTATGGCCATACCCGCGTGGCGGGCGCTGCACAGGTAGTCGACGACGGCCGCGTCGAGGCGTTCACCGGGCACGACTGCCGGTATCCCCGGCGGGTAGGGGGTGAGTTGTTCGGCGGCGATGCGTCCGGCCGCCTTGTCGGCGTCGACCATCTCCGCCGATCCGAAGAACGCCTCACCCGGAGACATGACCGATTCGAGTTGCAGCTCGTCCGGCGTCGGAAGATCGATGCGCGGAGCCGGTTCGAACGATTCCGTGGCACGCGCGAGGAGGGACAGCGAAGCCACGAGGCGGTCGGTGGTTGCGTCGTCGTCGGCCATCGACATCGTCGCCAGGATACGTCGGTGATCGGTCAAGCCCACGTCGAGCTCACAGTGTTCGCGTAGCCAGTCCGCACATTGGTACCCGGAGGCACCGGTTTCACTGACATCGATCAGAACCTGCAACCGGTCGAGATCGTGGGACGCTTCCTTGCCCAGCAGCCGGTCTTCGAGAACCTGCAATCCATCGATGTCGTCGATGCGCGCACGGGTGCGCCGCGCCAGCCGCAATGCCGAGCCGAGCAGGTCCGCGCCGCGCTCGACCATCTGCCGGCGCCATCCGTCGATAGCCGAATAGACCATCACATTCGGGCTCGTCGTCATGAGCAGGTCGGCGCAGGCGAACAGATGTGCGCTGTCGACGAGATCTCCCTGCACGTGCAGGACCGATCCCTGCTCGAATCCGGCACCCATCTTGTGGACACTCACCACACATAAGTCCGCCCCGGCGTCCATCGCCCACGTCGGAAGCTCGTCGTGAAAGGGCAGATGCGCACCCCACGCTTCGTCGATGATCAACGGCTTACCCCGGTCGTGGCACACCTCGGCAATAGCCGCGATGTCGGCGCAGGTGCCGTACGGACTGGGACTGACCACGACGGCACCGGCCGCGTCGGGATGCTCCTCCCACGCCTGCTGCACCTGCCGGGGTGACGGCGGATGCGAGAAGTGCATGTCCGCGTCCCACCGCGGCGCGATCCAGCGTGGTGTGACCCCGCTGAAGATCAGGCCCGCGACGATCGACTTGTGCGAGTCCCGGCCGACCAGCAGACCACCGGGATCGTTCCCGGCCACGGCCATCATCGCGGCTTTCACCGACAGGGAACTGCCGCACGTGGAAAAGAACACCTTGTCGGCGCCGACCGCATCGGCCATCAACTGCTCGGCACGCGCGAGATACCCGTTACTCGAGTTTCGGTCGTCGAGTCCGAACGAAGCCAGCACGTCGGACCGGAACGGGTCCGGACCCAGCACCTGGGTCACCCGTTCGTCGGTGCCTCGCCCCTGCCGGTGACCCGGTGGGGTGAATCCGTACCTGTCTCGGCGGTGATAATCCGCCACTGCGTCCAAGAGCGGTGCTTCCGACTGATCCATACAGGTTCTTTACCCCGGCACCGCTCGAAATCAACCGGCGCCGACCGAGTGCTCGTTGTTTCCCGTCCACAGCCGTGGGTAGACGGCCGTGACGAGGGCGGGACCGGCTCGCCCGTGGACGCACATCACACCGGAGGTTTCGATGACGCTGACTGCCACGGGACCTGCCACATCCGCTCGGCAGCGTCGCGCCGCGACGACCGATGTGGCCCGCCTGTTCGGTCAGTCGGTACTGCCGTTCGTCGCGGCCGGAGCCATCGCGCGGCGCCGTCCCGTCATGGGGCTGCTCGAGCGGTTACAAGCCGATGCAGGTGCAGTGCGACAGATACCCGCACTCCGAGAGCGGTACGGCGACGGCCCGCTGCCGTTCCGTGTATTCGGCCGGGACATCGCCGTGGTTCTGACGGCCGAGGACGTCGACACCGTGCTGCGCACCGAGGCCGACCTCTTCACCGCGGCGAATCGCGAAAAGGTGGCTGCACTGAGCCCGTTCCAACCCGACGGGGTCCTCATCTCCCGGGGTGCGCTTCGGGATCGCCGCCGGGACGTGAACGAGCAGGCGCTGGACACCGGGCAGCCGATGCACCACCTGGCAGGCCCGATCACTGAACTGATTCGTGCCGAATCCGAAGAGTTGCTGCGTTCGGCCCGCGCGGCAGGCACCCTCGACGCCGCCACGTTCACACGCTGGTGGTGGCGGATCGTGCGAAGTGTCGTGCTGGGGGCGTCCGCACGAGACGATCACGAACTGACCGATCAGTTGTGGACGCTCCGCTCGAACGGCAATTGGTCATTCGCGCATCCGATCCGGCACGCGCTACGAGACAGGTTCACTCAGCGGCTGCAGCGGTACGTCGAATCGGCACCCGCCGAGAGTCTCGCGGGCGCTCTGCGGGAGGTCCCCGCGAATGCACCGATCGACCCCGTCGGCCAAATCCCGCATTGGTTGTTCGCATTCGACGCCGCCGGCATGGTCACCATCCGCACGATGGCACTGCTCGCGACGCACCCGCGACACCGCACGAAAGCATTCGAGCGGATCGAACCCTCGACCCTCGGCGAACCGCAACCCTACGAATACCTGCGGGGGTGCATCCTCGACAGCACAAGGCTCTGGCCGACCACCCCGGCCATCCTTCGCGATTCGCTGGCTCCGACGGAATGGGAAGACGACCACGGCCGGTATACGATTCCGGCCGGTAGCGCGTTTGTCATCCTGGCACCCGCGTTCCACCGGGACCGGCTGGCGTTCCCGTTCGCCGACCGGTTCGAACCGGAGATATGGATCGACGGGCGGGCGGAACAGTATCGCGGCCTCGTTCCGTTCAGCGCCGGACCCACGACCTGTCCCGGGCGCAACGTCGTCTTGCTGGTGACCAGTACGGTCCTCGCGAACCTCTTCACCCGCGCCGACTTCGCTGTCACCTCGCGCATCTCGCCCGATCCCGACCGGCCGCTCCCTGCCACGTTGAACAATTTCGGACTCGAATTTTCCGTCCGATGAGGTCACCGACAACCGGTTCGGCCGGAAGGGACAGATAGTTGGCACACGCACCGCGCAAGGTCGTGATCACCGGCGCCAGTGGCAACGTCGGCACCGCGCTCCTCCGTCTCTTCGCCGCCCAGGAACCCGCGACCACGGTGACCGCTATCGCCCGCCGAACGCCGCCTTGCACGCCACCCTACGAGTATGCGGATTGGCACGAGATCGACCTGGCAGGAGGTGATGCGTACAGGGAACTCGTGCCGCTGTTCGAGGATGCGGATGCCGTGGTCCACCTGGCGATCGCGTTTCAACCGGCCCGAGATCGCAATTATCTGAGACGCACGGCAGTTGACGGAACGCGGGCGGTCGCGGAAGCGGCACGGGACGCCCGGGTGCACCACCTGGTCCACCTCTCCTCGGCGGCGGTGTACTCCCCCGGCGCCTACGGCGAACGCGTGACCGAACAGAGGCCCCGTCGGGGCATGCCGGGATCGATCTACAGCGTCGACAAAGTTGCCGAGGAAGACGTCCTCGACGAGGTCGAAACCGCATCTGCGACTGACGGACACGCGCCTCTCACCGTCACCCGGCTCCGTCCCGGTCTGATCGCACAGCACGACGAGGCCACCGCTCTCCTGCGGTACGCGGCACCGAGTTTCGTGCCGCGCAGTCTGACCCGGCGGATACCGATGCTGCCGGTCCTCCCGCTCGACCGTTCGCTGACACTTCCTGTCGTCCACACGGACGACGTCGCCGACGCAGTGATGAAAGCGCTTGCCCGGCGTGCGCCCGGGGCGTTCAACATCGCGGCGGACGAACCACTGACCGCGTCGGATGTCGGGGAGGCCTTCGACGCCCATCTCGTCCACGTGCCGTCCGCGGCGTTGCGTGTTGTCGCCAACCTTGCGTGGACGCTGCATCTTTCGCCTGTCCACCAGGGTTGGATCGATCTCGCCTACGCCACCCCACTGGTGGATTGTTCCCGTGCCCACACCGTGCTCGACTGGCGCCCGCACCACACCGCCGAGGCGGTGATCCGCGAACTCGTTGTGGGGATGGAGGGCCGGTCGCACAGTACGAGCGCCGTCCTCGGCGAACGGTCCCCCATCGGGAAGCTACGAAAACTCCTGACGTCCGGGCCCGTGACCAGGCGTAAACTGCCGTAGCCTCAGGATTCGATGACCACACGGATTTGCCGGAGCGTTCCATCGGCGGCATCGGGAATCTCCATACCGGCGTCTACGCCGCTGCGCAGATAGTCGACGACCTGCCGGTCGAGTCGCTCTCCCGGCACGACGGCAGGAATGCCCGGTGGATACGGGGTGAGTGGTTCGGCGGCGATGCGTCCGGCTGCCCGGTCTGCGTCGACCATCTCGCTCGACCCGAAGAACGCGTCTCGTGGTGACATCACCGACTCGAGTTGCAGCTCTTCGGGACTCGGCAACGAGATCGGTGGTGGCCGATCGAAGGATGCCGCGGCCTGTGCCAGGTTCTCGAGGCCGGTGACGAGCCGGTCCGTGGTGTCGTCGTCGTCGGCCATCGACAAGGTCGCCGCGATGCGGCGGTGATCGTGCATGCCGACGTCGAGGTGGCAGTGCTGACGCATCCAGTCGGTGCACTGGAACCCGGACACACCGAGTTCGCTGACGTCGATGAGGATCTGCAAGCGGTCGAGGTCGTGCGAGGCCTCCTCACCGAGCAACCGGTCCTCGAGCACGGTCAGTCCGTCGACGCCGGCAATCCTCTCCCGGGTGCGGCCAGCGAGCGCGAGAGCGCGGCCGAGGAGGTCCGTGCCATGCTCGACCATCTGCCGCCGCCACCCGTCCATGGCCGCGTAGAGCATCACGTTCGGACTGGTGGTCGTCAACAAGTCCGCGCACTGGGACAGATGCGTACCGTCGACCAGGTCACCCTGCAGGTGATAGACCGATCCCTGCTCGAAGCCGGCACCCATTTTGTGGACGCTGACCACGCAGACGTCGGCGCCGGCGTCCATAGCCCAAGTCGGCAGATCGTCGTGGAAGGGAAGGTGCGCTCCCCACGCTTCGTCGACGATCAGAGGCTTGCCCCGCTCGTGGCACACCCGTGCGATGGATTCGAGGTCCGCGCACGTCCCGTACGGACTGGGGCTGACGACCAGCGCACCGGCGGCGTCGGGGTACTTCTCCCACATGGCCCGTACCTGGTCCGGCGACGGAGGATGCGAAAAGTGCATCTCCTCGTCCCACCGTGGGGTGATCCACCTGGGCGTGACACCACTGAACACCAAACCCGCCACGATGGATTTGTGGGAGTCGCGGGACACGAGCAGGCCGCCGGGGTCGTCACCCGCGACCGCCATCATCGCCGTCTTCACCGACAGTGAGCTGCCGCAGGTCGAGAAGAAGGCCTGATCGGCCCTGACCGCATCGGCCATCAGTTGCTCGGCCCTGGACAGGTAGCCGTTACTGGATCGGCGGTCGTCCAGCCCGCCGGAAGCGAGGACGTCCGAACGGAACGGGTCGATGCCGAGCACCTTGGTCACCCGACTGTCTGCGCCGCGACCCTGGCGATGTCCCGGTGGGGAAAATCCGTATCGGTCGAGCTGATGGTACTGCTCCAATGCGTCCAACAACGGTGCCTGCGAGTGGTCCATCCCCGACGGGTACCCCCCGATTTGCGGCCCTGAACCTCCCCGTGCCGGCCGCACGCGCCGGTCCACTTCCACCGTCGAGCCCCACGCATCGTCTGCCGGGCGTACCGTACGCCGGTGGGTACCCGCCACGTCGGTGGCTCCTCGCCCGGAAATGCTCTAGGACAGGGCAATCGTGCAGACCGAGTGGAGATGTGATGACGGTCATCGAGTGCGCAGGAGATGGACGCGCCCGCGGCCTCGCTCACGGTGAGCAGGCCCGCGAATTGATCCACACTGCACTGGACCGGTGGCGGAACGCGACGAGCGCTCGCAGTCGCGAGCACCTCGCCGCGACGGGACTGCTTGCCACCATCGAGGCGGCCGTGCCCGACCTGGCCGAGGAGATGCGCGGCATCGCCGAGGCGGCAGGAGTCCCGTTCGCGGAGATCCTCGCGTACAACTTCATGGACGAGCAGTGGTGGGTGCACCGGGAGCACCTGGAACTGGGTTGCAGCGTCCTCGGACGGTCCGACGTGGGTGGCGTGATCCTCGCCCAGAATATGGACCTTCCCGAGTTCATGGATGGATCCCAGGTCGTTCTGCGCGTCCTCCCGGAGTCAGGGCCGGAAGCACTGGTACTGAGTTCGGCGGGAATGATCGGATTGACCGGGATCAACGCTGCCGGTGTCGGAGTCTGCGTCAATACTCTCGGCATGCTGCACCACAGTTGTGCCGGTCTGCCCGTCGCCGCCGCGATCCGGGGCGCGCTCGTCCAATCCTCTCGTGCCGCAGCGGCCGACTTCCTGCACCGCATCTCACACGCGAGCGGACAGCACTATGCGGTGGCAGATGCGCACGGACTCCACGGCGTCGAGTGTTCTGCCACCGAGATCGTCGTCAGTTGCCCCGCGGGTTCGCCGCTTCTGTTGCACACCAATCACCCACTGGCCAACGGCGACATCGACCCGGATGCCGCTCACGAACTCGAGCGCGACGGGCGGACAACCGATTCCCGAGTTCGCCTCGAATTTCTCGAAGAACACGTGACCTCGGTCCTCGATCTGACCGACGCCGAGCGGCTGCTCACCGACCGGACCGCGCCCCTGTGCGTCACACCGCGGCACGGCCGCCGGACGAAGACCTTCGGGTCCGTTGCCTTCGATCTCGGAACCCTCCCACCGAGAGCGCGCTTCTGCCTGGGTCTACCGGACCGCCAACCCTGGATCGAGCCGGGATGGCACTCGCCCCGGCAGCACGCCGAGCCGACACCATAGCGGCTCGGGGGATGGAGCTACCGCCCCGATCCCGGTCTCGCCAGGACCTTGTGGGCGGCCGCCTTGACCGCGTCGGGTGTGGCGGCGTCGAGCGCGGCCATCACCTTCGAGAGGACCGAACTAGCGACCACCTTTCGTTCACCACGCCACATCGCGTCGTACCCCTGTTTCGCGACCTCGGCGGGATCATCCTTCGGGCCCTGCCCTAGTGCCGTGTCGTCCAGTGCCGCCCGCGAGAAGAAATGGGTATTCGTCGGCCCCGGCATCAGCGCTGTGACGGTGACAGCTGTGCCTTTCAGCTCGCTGTGTAACGCTTCGCTGAACGATTGGACGAACGACTTCGAAGCGTTGTACACCGCGTGGTAGGGACCGGGCATCGTCGAAGCCACGGACGACGTGAAGAGGACCTTTCCCTCGCCCTGCCGCGTCATGTCGTCGAGGATCAACTTGGCGAGGTGCACGGTGGAGCGGACATCGAGGTCGATGACGGCGAGTGTGTCGGCCAGAGGAGTGTCGGCGAATGAACCACCGCGTCCGACGCCGGCATTGAGAGCGGCCGCAGCCAGGGGCCTGCCGTCCTCTTCCACGGCGGCGTATACCGCTTCGACACCCTTCTCGGTCCTCAGGTCAGCGCGTACCGGAACGATTGTGGCTCCCGTCGAAGCGAGTTCGCTCACCGCGGAGTCGAGTGTGTCCGAGTCCGCCACCACGACGAGGTCGTAACCGTCCTGCGCGAACAGCTTCGCCAGTTCCAGACCGATGCCGCGCGAGGCGCCGGTGACGAGGGCCAGTGGCCGTCGTGTCTGTGTGGTGTTCGATTCCTCGGTCACGTTCCCGCCGTTCGTCGGAGCCGCCGCCGCCGATCCGAGTACCCCTGGAGCTCGCCCGTACACCGCGGGTCGCACCGCGTATCTGCATCGACCAGTGTGCTTCGGGGTACACGACATTCGCCGAACACACCCGATCCAGACGCGGCTCCCGGCGTGAGGAGGACATCATGGTCTCGATCGACTGGGTCGATCCAACTCCCCTTCGACTCGACGACTGCGAACTCTGTCCCACCGTCGGCGTCGAAGAGGAATTCGTCCTGATCGACCCGGACACCGGTGCCCCCTTCCCGGGCAATACCCGCGTCGTCGAAGCCGGGCGGGAGCTCGGCATCGACCTCCAGTTGGAGCTGTCGACCTGCCAGATCGAGACGGCGACCCCGCCGTGCACCAGCATCTCCCAGCTCCGGGCGGAACTGGTCCGCACCCGTCGGCTCGCAGCCGCCGCGGCCACCGAAGTGGGTGCCCGCCTTCTGGCTACCGGCGTCCCACCAATGGGCCCACCACCATCGTCGATCACCGATGTGGCGCGTTACCGGCGTTTGGCCGAACACTTCGGACAGCTGAGCGAGCAGGTGATCTGTGGATGCCACGTCCACGTCGGCGTCCCCGACCGGCACACCGGTGCCGCCGTATGCAACTATCTGCGGCTGTGGCTGCCCGCGCTACTCGCTCTCGCCGCGAACTCACCCATCATCGGCGGCCGCGACACCGGTTACGCCAGCTGGCGGCACGTGCTGTGGTCGCGGTGGCCGAGCGCCGGACCGCCGCCCCATTTCGATTCGGCCACCCACTACGACGCGGTCGTGGCGGAGATGCTCGAGCACGAAACCATCCTCGACACTGCCATGCTCTACTGGGACGTACGCCTGTCAGCGCATTTGCCGACCATCGAAATTCGGGTCGCCGATGTACCGGCGACCGCCGACGACGCGGTGCTGGTGGCGACTCTGATCCGCGGACTGGTCGCCACGGCGTTCACCGCGATCCGTCTGGGCAGCACGGCCGCACCGGTGGATACTCATCGGCTCCGGGCGGCGTACTGGCGCGCCGCCCGCGACGGAATCGACGGACAGGGCATCGACCCGATCACCGGTCATCTGGTCCCGGCGACGGACCCGATTCTGCGCCTCCTGGACCACATCCGCCCCGCTCTCGAACGCACTGGAGACTATCAACCGACACAGCGGGCTGTACGAGCGGTACTCGCCTCCGGCAACGGCGCCGTCCGGCAGCGCCGCACCTTCCGTACGGGCACACCGCACGACCTGCTCGACACGATCGGGCGGACCACCCTCGCGAGCCATCCGACACCACGCGAACGCTGATCATGTTCTCCCGCATCACCTTGACGGGACGGAGAGAACGGATCGGTCACCCCAGCAGTTGCAGGCCCCGGATTGCGCCCTCTCCCCCCGGGGTATTTCGACACATACGCCGTCGTCGTGTCCGGACGCGACGACGACCAGGCCCTCCGGTTCAGACCGGAGCCGGCGGGGCCGCCCCAAAAGTGCTGACAATCCGGATGAGTCGGTAACGAGACGTGCTCGAAGCGAGAGGTGGAAGTTTGATGAGCAACGTGTTCGACGAGCGTGCTGAACGGATCGCTGCGGCAGCCCGTGATCGGCACCTCACCATCGCCACCGCAGAATCTCTGACGGGCGGGAGAATTTCCTCCGTTCTCGGTGCCGCCCCGTCCGCATCCGAGTGGTATCGAGGCAGCGTCGTGGCCTATGCCAGTTCCGTGAAACACGGACTGCTGCGGGTCCCCGACGGTCCGGTCGTCAGCGAACCCAGCGCACGAGCAATGGCGTCGACGGTAGCCGATCTGCTCGGAGCTGATCTGGCAGTGGCGGTCACCGGCGCAGGCGGACCACAACCTCAGGACGGACAACCGCCCGGGACGGTGTGGTTCGGGGTCTTCACCGACGGTCGGGTTCGCGCCGAACTGCGACACTTCGACGGCGACCCCGGCGACGTGGTGGACGCGACCACCATGCACGCCCTCGTTCTACTCGAAGACGCGCTGTTGCGATAAGCGCAGGGACTCTCACCGCGGCCGTCCGCTGCGGCCGCGGCGACTTCCCCGGTACGCCCCGACGCGCACACCGGCGAGCCATCCGGGCTGAAGTGCCAGCCCCGGTGGACAGTTCAGCACCGGATCGAACGTCGGTTGTTCGTCGTCCGGTCGCTCGTGTACCTGTGTCAGCGTCACCTGCCCGGCCGGAACGGCCGACCCGGTCATCGAGACGAGGTCCAGACGAAACCTCAACGGTGTGTCGGCGATGGACCGTCTCAACGGGGCCAGTGAGGTCGATTCCGGATGCCGGCCGACCGGGACCGCGAGGACCCACCGGGTGTCCGACGCGCCCGACGAATACGGCATCAGACTGCTGTAGCGGGCGCTACGCCACTGCCGGGCGGGTAGTGGGAGCATCCGAGTCACTGCGGAGGTCCCCGAGCTGGCCAGTAGAAGATCCCACTCCGTATCGGGCGGATCGAGCGGGATTTTCAACGCCAGCCCGAGCACGTCGGGTACGGCCGACGGCGTTCCCACTCCTCCGGACATCCTCGCCGTCACTTCGATCCGTCTTCCCGTCGGCAGTGTCCACCAGGGCGAGTCCAGTTCGACATGCCCCGTTGCCACCAGGCCACGCGGATGAAAGACCCTGACGCCGCCTCGCAGTGCCGCGGCGACCTGAAACGGTGCGCGGACGAACACGGCCCTTGCCGCACCGCCGATGTGTCCGGTCAGGTTCACAACGCCCGCCCCTCGTATTCGTGGCCACTGTCCGTCGATCGGAGCCGGTACCCTTGCGCGGGATCGTAGGTGATCAATCCTCGATCCTCGAACGCCCGCAGCCAGCCCTGCATCGGCCATCGACCCCAACGGCGTTGAAACAGTCGGGAATTGACGAGAATGTCGCGGAGATGCTCGACGGGCGGGTCGGACACCGGATGGTACTGGTGGAATGCGTCGGCACCACCGACCCAGCGCAGGCCCACGCCCGCGGCTGCGGCGGTGTAGGCGAAATCGGTGTCTTCACCGCCGTACCCCGTGTAGTCGGTGCAAAATCCCCCGATCCGATTCCACGTATCGGCGGTGACGGCGAAGGACAACGACCAGAACAGGTCGTAGTCCGCACCCGGCACTACAGTCCCGGCGGGGGGCGCCGGCCGAGCAGAGTGAGGACGACGAGCTTCGTGGACGTGGTCGAGGTCGTATCCTCCCGGGGCGGGGGGCGGCAGATAGGTGACCGGACCGCACAGGAGAGCGCTGCGATGGCACTGCCGGCGAGCCACGTCGGCGTACCGGCGGATCATCATGGGTCCCGCAATGCAGTCCACGTCGAGGAAAATCAACAGCTCCGCTCCTGCGGCCAGGGCTGCTGCGGCACCGGCATTCCGGGCGCGCGCCAGGGGCAGTGGTCCGCGATCGTGCTCGATCCACAGGACCGCAGCGGTGCTGCCCTCGGCCGACACCACGTCTGCCACTGCGGGGTCGCCGATCGCCACGACCACATGCGCGTTCGGAACCGATGTGCTTCGTTCGAGGGACCGCAGCTGAAGCCTCAGATGGGTGTCACGGTGGGCGGCGATCGTGACCACCGCAGTCCTCATCGCGAGGCCTCGATTCGTTTGGCCAGGCTGTCGATGACCGCTGCCGCGCGCCCGGCCGCACCTGCGGTCTGCCAGCGTGGCCAGCGGTGACCACCCACGGTCGTGGCGGCCTCGATCAGGTGCGGCCACTCGGTCAGGGACGGCCAACGCGGTACCGACACGGCGAGCTCGTTGGCTGCCAGCGCCGCCGCAGTGGCGTGCTGTTCGCCGAACGGGCGGGGTTGGGGAATGATGATCGCCGGGCGTCCGGCGGCGGCGACATCGGCGACCGCGTTCTGACCGGCGTGCGAGACGACGACGTCGGCAGTCCTCAACTGCGGCCAGGGGTCGTCCACCCAGGGTGCACCCGGGACGCCGAGCGCCTGCCACCGATATCCCCGGTGCTGGTTGGCGCACAACCGGATGTCGTCCATCGACAGATTCGAACCGCCGGTACCGCTGAGCACCAGCACCCGGGGGCGCCCCGCTGAAGGGCCGTCATCGGTTGGGCGGCCGTCGAACCGGCTGATCCCACCGACGAAGGTCGTCTTGTCCGCAAATTCTCTGAGCCACAACGGGTCGTACATCTCCTGCGGCCATGCTGCGATGATGTGCTCGGCGAGCTGATACCCGAGGTGATGAGCAGGATCGGTTCGGTCTCCCGGCATCGCCACGACCACGACCGGCACGCCCAGAAGCCGGGCCAACACCGTCACTTCCACCGACACGTCCACCACCAGCAGACTCGGCCGGACGGTGTCGATCCAGTGGACCACCTGACCCATCCGCGACGCCAAACCCCGATCCAGCGCGGGCGCCCAGTGCAGGACGCCGTTGGCGGTCGGATTCTCGGCCGTGTCGCCGTCGTCGTCGCGGACCAGGCAGACGACGTCGGCGAAGCACTCTGCGTCCGGTTGCGGCGCCGACGTCAGTGCGGTGACGGGCGTGGTCAGAGCGGAGCAGATACTCTTCGCCCGCGCGCGGTGCCCCTGCCCGTGGTGATGAATGTAGTACCCGATCACAGCATCACCCCATTGTGTCGCAGCGTCTTCCCGATTCCGTGCGCGTGCGTCAGTCGCCGATACGTGTCCACGTATGCATCGACCATGACGCGTTCGGAACAACGTTCCCGGGCTCGGTCGCGCGCCGCCGAACGAGAGAGCACGACCGTCTCCGGAATTGCGCGAACCAAGGCGTCGAGGTCGTCGGGTGGTACCAACCGGCCGCAGTCGGGGGTGAGCACTTCCGGAATCCCACCCCGCGCGAACGCGGCGACCGGCGTGCCACACGCGAGCGCCTCGGCCACCACCAGGCCGTAGGGCTCGTCCCACAACGGTGTTACCAGTGCCGCTGCGGAACTGCCGATCGCCGCCGCCAGCGCCGGCTGCGCGAGATGACCCAGATATGTGACGTCGGATCCGAGACGGGGCCTGATCGACCGCGCGAAGTAGTCCGGATCGCTGATCGGACCGGCCAGCACGAGCGGCAACCCCGCCCGCCTCGCGGCCGTGATCGCCAGGTGAGCACCCTTTTCCGGCACCAGACGGCCGAACCAGATCAGGCGTCGCCCTCCGTCGCCTGCCGGCCAGCCGGCGAGGTCGACGCCGTTGGGGATGACATCGATGTCGCCGACGACATGCCGCCACGCGTCGGCGGTGTGTCCGCTCACCGCAGCGAAATGCGCCCCACGTCCGGAGCCGACGGCGATGGCCGACTCGAGCCACGGGGTCGGTGGTGTGTGGAGCGTGCACAGGATGGGTGCGGGCACCGTCGCCGCCATGGCCACGGGCAGGTAGTGCAGGCTGTGGTTGTGCACCACGTCGAATTCTCCCGCTAACGGGCCGGCGAGATCGATCATCAGCTGCAGGTACGCATGATGTTCTGCCATGAACTCGAGGGGCGGCATGGACGCGTCCGCTCGGGCGGCTGCGCTGACCTCGAGCGTCCGGACCTCGAGCTGGGCACAGCCGAGTCCCGGATCCGAGCCCGGACCGGCGAACAATGTCACCCGGTGCCCGTCCGCAGACAGACTGCGTGCCAGCCACCACACGTGCGATTCGAGGCCGCCGGCGAAGGGCTGCCGGATCGGAAATCGGCACGACGCCACGAGGGCGATCCGCAGCGGTGTGCCGCTCACGAGAGGGCTTCCTCGTAGATGGCGTAATGCGCGCGGGCCAGTTGGCGCCGCTGTGATTCGCGTTCGGTCGCGGTCGCCCGTTTCGGTTCGGCGTCGTAGAGCGCCCGGATGCAGCGTTTCAACGACTCCGCATCGAAATGCTGTTCGTCGAATCCGAAGACTGCACAGTCTTGTTGCTCCCCGTAGAAGCCGCAGCTCGGCGCTGCCACCGCCGTCCCGAGGTCGTAGCAGGCCTCCAGCCAACCCGAATGGGTGCCGAAGCGGTACGGCAGCACCGACACCGACAGCGACGACAGGTAGTCCCACAGTTGCTCGTCCGAGAAGTACCGGTGAACAAGGACGTCGACGTCCTTCCGATCTCCGTAGCGCACGAGACGAATACCCGCTTCCGGGGCGTACCAGTGGTTCGCCGGATCGAAGATCTCGCTGTGGACGTTGATTCGCAGTCGGGCGCCCTCGAGCTGGGAAACCACGCCGGCCAGCACATCGACTATCGGGAACGGATCCATGTTGGCGCGGAGGCTTTTCACATGCACGCCCACCACGAATTCCGCGGTGCGGTGCCGGGGTCGGTCGATCAGCTCGCGCCCGACCACATGCGGATGGGGGAGCACCGTCGCAGCGCGAGCCCAGTTCGATTCGATCACCGATGCGGCACCCGGGGTCAGGGTGACGGCGGCGGTGGCGGCGGGAACCAGCACGTCGAGCAGTTCGAGATGCGGTTCAGGGTCGGGTTGGTGGGGATTACGCAGATCGTGCACGGTGTACACCAAGGGAATTCGATGCACAGACAGTTCGTGCAGAACGTCCTTCATCTCGGCCGGGGCGATGGCATCGAAACCGAAATGGATGTGAAAGACGTCGAATTCGTGGTGGTGCCGACTGATCCACATCGGGTCCAGCATCATCGGAGGCCACCATCCACCCGGCACCTTGCGCCCATCGGCCGGCACGGGGTCCGGAAGGCGGACGACCTGATCAGTCCCGTCGGGATCCGCGAGATGTCGAACGTATACATGCGACGCCGGCACCGAGGCGACCCGGATCATGCGCACATCCTTTCCGACACGAAGCGTCGACGAGACGGTTCTTCTGTCCGGAGAATCCACACGGAACAGCGCGGCCGGACACTGCCGGCAACCGGACTTGCTACCAATCAGAATATTTCGATGCCGCTCTCGATTGGCAGCATCGGCGCCAGCAGAGGCGAGGGGCGGTTCAGCCGTTCCCCGACGACTTCCTCCCGCCCCGCCTCTTGAGCGCGACGTACGCGATAACGCTGACCAGAATCAGGATTCCAATGATCTCCACGGGGCACGAGTACCCGGCAGAACGCTTTCTCAAGCGATGGACCACCGAACCGGTCTGCACTGCAGGGCCATTCGAACGCTCGTCACTTCTTGTCTTCGGCCCTACCGACGCCTCCCTGGTGCGCGGGCCCCACCCCGGAGTCGCTGCCCTCGGTCTCGGCGGTTTGAGCGGCAGGCTTCTCCTCCGCCGGTGACGCGACCGCGCCACGTGGGGTCTCCTCGGGTTTCGGTGACTGCGTGCCGCCGGTGTCGACATGCTCGTCGCGCTCCGGGCGCCCCTCCTGGGTGCTCGTCGTCCGGCCTTCGTACGGCGGGATCGGTGGCTTCGCGTCGCCGGGAGGCAACGAGCCGCCGGCGGGCGCGGGGTTCGTGCCCTCCTCGGCGGTGGAGGTGACTTCTTCCTGATCCAGCGACCCGGCCTCGCGCCCCGCCTCGTTTGCGCCGGCCTGATCCGGACCCGCATCCCGCGATCCCTGGGGTCCGCGTTCGGACTGTGGTTCCTCGTGCAGTTGCTTGCCTGGTTCGGTACCCATGATTTCTCTCCTTACCGACGCACCAGAACGCCGGACTCTCGGATTGTTCGGGGTGTGACCTCTGCATTAGCTATGCCCAGGGACGCGAATGCGAAACAGCGTCTCGAAGTCGGGACAAGTCGAGTGTCGCGCTCCCCGTGGAGCGTGATTCGGTTTTCGAACATCTGGGCACTCCGGGAAGAGCAGACCGTACAGCAATGTTGGCGCCCATCCCATCGATATTTCAGCGAGGAGCTTCGTCGTGTCCAAGAAGAACCCGCCCATTCCCGGAACTCCGGGGTCCGGTACTCCGGCGCTCGCCGAGCCCACCGAGCCCACCGAGCCGTTGCCGCCGAAGTCCGACCAGCGGGCGCCCGAACTGCGGACCGCGACTGGGCAACCCGTCGAGGGGCCGGACACGGCCCGCGGCCAGAAGGGTGAGCGCCTCACCACGGCGCAGGGTGCGCGACTCTACGACACCGACCACTCGCTCAAGGCCGGTGAGCGGGGACCGACCCTGCTGCAGGACCACCACCTACGCGAAAAGATCACGCACTTCGATCACGAGCGGATTCCGGAGCGGGTGGTGCACGCACGGGGCGCGGCCGCCCACGGCATCTTCCGTGCGTATGGTTCCGCCGAACCCGTCAGCAAGGCGGCGTTCCTCGCCAAGGACGTCGAGACGCCGGTCTTCGTCCGGTTCTCCACCGTTCTCGGCTCCCGGGGGTCGGCCGACGCCGTCCGCGACACCCGTGGATTCGCGACCAAGTTCTACACCGGCGAAGGCACCTTCGACCTGGTGGGAAACAACATTCCGGTGTTCTTCATCCAGGACGGCATCAAGTTTCCCGACATCATCCATGCCGGCAAACCGCACCCGGACCGCGAGATCCCGCAGGCACAGAGTGCGCACGACACCTTCTGGGACTTCGTGTCCCTGCACACCGAGGCGACGGCGCACACGTTGTGGAACATGTCCGATCGGGGCATCCCGCGCTCGTATCGGATGATGGAGGGCTTCGGCGTCAACACCTTCCGGATGGTGAACGCGGCGGGCGAAAGTTCACTCGTGAAGTTCCACTGGAAGCCTAAACTGGGTGTGCACTCCCTGGTGTGGGAGGAAGCGCAGATCGTCAACGGCATGGACCCCGACTATCACCGCCGCGACCTCGCCGACGCGATCGAGTCCGGTGCCTACCCGCAGTGGGAGCTGGGTATCCAGGCGTTCCCCGACACCCCGGAGCAGATGTTCGAGGGGATCGACCTGCTCGATCCGACGAAGATCGTGCCCGAGGAACTGGCGCCGGTGCAGCCGATCGGGCTGATGACGCTGGACGCGAACCCGACGAACTTCTTCGCCGAGACGGAGCAGGTGGCGTTCCACCCCGGGCACCTCGTCCCGGGGATCGATGTCACCGACGACCCGCTGCTGCAGGCACGGCTGTTCTCGTACCTGGACACCCAGATCAGCCGGCTCGGCGGACCCAACTTCGGGCAGATCCCGATCAACCGGCCACACGCGGAGGTCAACGACATGCTGCGCGACGGCATGCACCAGAACGGGGTCCATCCCGGGGTGGCGCCGTACCGGCCGAACTCCCTCGACGCCGGTTGCCCGTTCCTGGCCGGGGCCGACACGGCGTTCGTCGAGGTGCCGGTGCCGATGCCGGAATCGACGAAGCTGCGGGGCGCGCCCGCCAGCTACGACGATCACTTCTCGCAGGCCCGACTGTTCTACGCCAGTCTCAGCGCCGTCGAACAGGCCCACGTTGCCCAGGCCTACACGTTCGAGCTGGGCAAGTGCTACGAGCAGGTCATCAAGGAGCGCGCCCTCGGGGTCATCGCGAATATCGACCCCGGCCTGTGTGCGACGGTCGCCGAGGGCCTCGGTCTTCCGGCACCGGAGCCGACCGTCGCGTACGACGTCGCGCCGACGCCCAGCCCGGCGCTGTCGCAGGTCGGCGCCGAGTGGCCCCTGGACGGCAGGATCATCGGCATCGTCGCCGACGACTCCGCCGATCTGTCCGAAGTCGGCGACCTCGTCGAGAAGATCGGCAAGAACAGCATGGTTCCGCTCGTCGTCGGACCGCACGGTGGCGAACTGGGATCGGGCAAAGCCGCCGTGCCGGTGTCCCGAACGTTCCTCACGATGCGGTCGGTGGAGTTCGACGCCGTCGTCGTCGCGTCTCCGACGTCGGACCCGCGGGTGCAGGTGCTGCTGACGGAAGCGTTCCGGCACTGCAAGGCGATCGGGGGGTGGGCCGCGGGTCGCGGACCCCTCGAAGCGGCCGGAATTCCGGCCGACGCCCCCGGCATCGTGATCGCCGACGACGCATCTGCCCTGTTCGACGGCATCACTGCGCTGATGAAGTCCCACCGGGTTTGGGAACGGCTCACATGACAGCGCAGGGATGCGTGCACCCGAGGTGCTGACATCTGACAGATGCCGCGCCGGGCCGGCAACCCGAGGATTGTCTCAACGCCGGTCCGGCCCGAGACCGACCACCTTCGCCGCGATCGCCGCGATCGCCGCGACCGGAGTGTTCGAGGTCTGGGACAGTTTCACGAGTATCTCGAACGCCTGATCCGCACCGACGGAGAACCGTTCCATCAGCATCCCCTTCGCCTGCCCGATCAGATCGCGGTTGACCAGCGCCGAACGAAGCTGTGTTTCCCGCTGACCGGAGGTGACGGCGATTGCGGCGTGCGCTGCCAGGACCTCCCCGACGGTGACCGCCTCGTCGCCGAAAGCGTGCGCCTTCATCGCCAACACATTCAGTGCACCGGCAACATGGGAGTGGGTGTAGAGCCGGAACGACACGATGCTTCGTACTCCGGACCGGACGGCCTCGCGGGTGAACTGAGGCCACCGCCGCTCGTTTTCCAGGTCGTCGCTGCGGGTGACCGACCCGTCCGCGGCCGCATCGACACACGGTCCCTCACCAAACTGTGCCTGCACTGAATCCAGCTCGGCGGGTAGAGCCGACGTCGGGGCGAACGAGTCGTACTTCCCTCGCCCGGTGATGGTGAGGATGTCCGCGCTGTCGGCGCCCTCAGCACGCCGACACTTGCGGCCAGACTCGGCCACGCGTAGAAACCACCGCAGGCGCATTGCGCCTCACCTCGAACACTACGCCCCCACACCCTCTGCACAGCATATTCGCCCACCGGCAAGATCAGGACGTTCAAGCCTGCCCAAACCAAGTGGGATTCGTGTGATCGACGTCAAGCGCGGGTAATCCAGGAGTGGTCGTACTCCCGATCCGCAATCAAGACCGGAACGACATCACGGAGATGGAACCCATGACGACATTGCCCCAGCCCGATCCGATCACCCGGCATGGTCGAGATGGTGAAGATCGTGCGATGGACGGACGGCACACGCTGTCGGTGGCGGAAGGCATTTTGATCCGTGAGTCTTTCGGCGCAAACCCGGTCCTTCAGGGCCGGGATAGCCGATCTGGATTTGTCGGACTGTGGGGTTATGGTCTGGGTCATGGTGGGGAGGGTGGTGAAGCGGGCGTTCAAGTACCGTTTCTATCCGACTGCGGTGCAGGCGGAACAGCTCGCGCGGACGTTCGGGAGCACCCGGTATGTCTACAACCGGGCATTGGCGGAGCGGACGCGGGCCTGGTCGCAGGAGCAACGCCGGATCACGTACAGCGACACCTCGACGATGCTCACCGGATGGAAGCGCGATGCCGAGACCGCGTGGTTGGCGGAGCCGTCGAAGGGGCCGTTGCAGGAATCGCTGCGGCAATTGCA
>NZ_WXYH01000142.1:0-4596 GCF_009872365.1 Rhodococcus sp. T7 | reverse complement strand
ACAGGCCCCGAAACCGAAACACCCAGATGCCAGCACTTGACTACCCGCCCCTTTTCAGGGATGACAAGTACTCACGGGGCGGTCACGCCAGGAGCAACTGCAGCTTGGCGGCGAGCACGTCCCAACGCCACTGCGCCTTGACCCAGTCCCGGCCGGCGGCGCCCATCGCCGCCGCCCGGTCGCGATCGGACAGCACCGCGATCACCGATCGCGCGACCTCGGCCACCGACGTGCCGTCCACGACCATCCCGGTTTCGTTCTGCCGCACCGTTTCCGGGGCGCCGCCGGACTGTCCGGCGATGACCGGGACACCGGAGGCAGACGCCTCGAGGAACACGATGCCGAGGCCTTCCACGTCGAGTCCCGCGCCCCGCGTGCGGCAGGGCATCGCGAACACGTCGGCGATCGTGTGGTGCGCCGCCAATTCCGCAGACGGCACCGTTCCCGTGAACACGACGTGGTCCTCGACACCCGCCGAGCGCGCCAGGGAGCGCAGGCGGTCCTCGTAGGGGCCGCCGCCGACGATCACGAGGACGGCGCCGTCGATGTGTTCGCGGATATTCGGGAGCGCCTTGATGAGGATGTCCTGGCCCTTGCGCGGCACGAGCCGGGACAGGCACAGGATCGTCGGCCGGTCCCCCAGCCCGTACCGGGCCCGCAGTTCGGACCGCGCCCCGCCGTCCGGGGTGAACAGGTCGGTGTCGACTCCGGGCGGCAGGTGCTCGAGTGCCGCACCGGCGCCGAATGCGGACGCGAATCGGCCACGGGTGTAGCGGCTGACGTACGTGACGACGTCGGTGCCGTCGCCGATCCGGCCGAGGGCCTGGCGGGCGGCGGGGAGCATCGACCAGCCGACCTCGTGCCCGTGGGTACTCGCGACCACCCGTTCCGCTCCGGCGCGGCGCAGCGTCGAACTCAGCAGGGCGAGCGGGGCCGCCGCACCGAACCAGACGCCGGTGCAGTCGTGTTCGGCGAGCAGTCTGGTGGCGCGGCGCGCGACGAACGGTGTCGGCACCATCAGGGTGGTGGGGTGCCGGACGACCTGAAACGGTTGCCGCGCATCGAACTTGATGTGCGAGTCGCCGCGCCAGCGCGGGGCGTAGACGACCAGGTCCTCGGCGGGCAGGTGCTTGGCGAAGGTGTGCAGGTACGACTGAATTCCGCCGGGTCGTGGCGGAAAATCGTTCGTCACCAACAGGGTTCGGCGCATGTGATCACCGTAGGCGGTCGGCCGTGCGGTCACCGACGCAGGGTCACCCCAGGTGAGCGCCCACCCAGTCGGTCCAGCGGTCCCGCAACTGCTCGGCGTCGACACCGAGGACGTCGGACAGTCGTGCGTCGACCGTGTCCGGATCGGACTCCCCCACGGCCAGCGTCCGGTACAGCTCCGTCAGCTTCGTTTCGCCGTACTGCTCCGCGACGAACGCGTTGATCGACCACGCGGTCTCGTAGGCCACGGAGCCGCGTTCGCCGGATTCGGAGAAGTCGGTGTTCTCGGGGAATCCGGTCGGCGGACCCTCCGCGCCCACCTGCGCGGTCAGGGCCGGCGCGATCTGCCGTGCGGCCTCACCGGTTCCCCGGTAGGCGGCGTACTCGGCGTAGCCCTCCAGTATCCACATCGGTGAGCGGTCCACCGTCTCGGCGCGCGCCGCCACGTGGATGAGTTCGTGTCGCAG
The DNA here is from genome assembly GCF_009872365.1 of Rhodococcus sp. T7. Lineage (NCBI taxonomy): Bacteria > Bacillati > Actinomycetota > Actinomycetes > Mycobacteriales > Nocardiaceae > Rhodococcus > Rhodococcus sp. T7. Next base: position 2,920 of record NZ_WXYH01000142.1, on the reverse strand, counting down.
GATCGCCCGCCGGGTGACGTCGGTGAGCCGTTCCGCCGACGAGGGGCTGAACACGATCCGCTGCCCGGTGACCGCGCCGGCGTCGGGGTCGACGGCGTCCGAGATGGCGACGGCGGCGATGCCGCGGCCGTCGTGATCGGGACCGACGAGGGCGGTGAACTCGTCCTGCGATCCGGCGACCCACACGAGTGCGCGGCCCGCCCAGTCCGGTCCCCACAGCTGGGTGGCGTTGACGACGGCGGCGGGGAGTTCCTCCGCCAGCCGGTCCACCATCGCGACGTTCTCGGGATGTCCGAGCACCACCGACGTCCGGCCGTCGCCGGTGTCGACGCGGCGCGACACGACGGTTCCGAAGTCCCACGGTCCGCGCCAGGTCCGCCGCTCGCCGTTCACGGTGGCGCTGTCGCTGACGAGTGCCCAGCTGTCGCCGCGCCGGGCGACGACGAGCGCGACCGGTTTGCGGGTGGGGTTCTCGTCCGCCCCCGCGATCGCGTAGCGCAGTTGTACGGCCGGCGCCCACACCTCGTCGGCCCCGAGCGCGTCGACGAGGCTCGACGGCACCGCCGTCTCGGGACTCTCGGTGATCTCGTAACCCCAGTCCGAGAATTCCACCCCGGCAACGTTGCTCGCGCGGCGCGTCTCCGCCGCCAGGAAGCCCGGCGACGCCGCCCGGTCCATCAGACCGGACAGCCGGGCCGTGTCGTTCGTCCGCACGGCCGACGCCCACGTGTCGAGGAGCGCCTGGACGGCCGCTGCACGCGCCTCCGTGTCGGCCTGCGCGGTGCCGACGGCCCCGTCGGTGCCCCGCTCGTCGTGAGAGAACCCGGTCAGCGCGAGTACGACGACGACGGCGAGGACGAGTCCGGCCAGCGCGGCGAGCTCCCACGGGCGCGCCTGACGGCGTGAGGTCGGCTCCGTTGCGGGAGACGGGTCTGATGCGGGCACGCCGGTGAGTGTATGAGCACGCCCGCGTGCCGTCGCCGGACGGTCGCCGTCAGTAGCGGCGCGCCCCGTAGAAGGGGAACTTCGCCATCGACTCGATCTTCACCGGCACACCGAACGTCGACGCGTGGAGAATGTTGCCGTTTCCTGCGTAGAGGCCGACATGGGACGCGTCGTTGTAGAAGAGGACGACGTCGCCGGGCTGGAGTTCGTCGCGGGACACCGGGGTGCCGCCGCTGGCCTGAGCCTGACTGGACCGCGGGAGCGTCTTGCCGATCTGCTTGTACGCCCAGACGACGAGCCCGGAGCAGTCGAACTGGTCGGGCCCGGTGGCGCCCCACACGTACGGGTCGCCGATGCGGGTCATGCCCGCCTGCAGCGCGCTCGTGCCCGAGCCGGGGGTGAGGTGCGCGAGGATCGTGTTGGGATCGAAGCCGGGTGGGAAGGGCGTCCCCGCCAACTGGTCGCGTTCGGCGCCGGTGAGATCGCCGAACGCCTTGATCACGTCGGCGATCTGCGCCTGCAGGTCGCTCTGCTTGCGCTGCAGGTCGTCGCTGACCATTTTGGCCTGCTCGGTGGCCGCCCGCGCGGAATCCGCGGACTGCTTCGACGCCTCCGCGGCCTTCGTGGCGTCCGACGTGGCCGACTGGAATTGCGCGACCTGGTTGCGGGTGTCGTTGGAGATGGCATCCAGGGCAGACATCTGGTCCAGGAGTTGCTGCGGTGAATCACTCACCATCACGGCGAACAGGCGATTGGTCCGGGCGCCCTGGTAGTTGGCGGTGGCGAGTTTGTTCACCACGGGCTGGAAGACGGCGACTCGCGCGTTGGCCTCGTCGAGCACGCCCTGGTCGGCCGCGAGCCGGGCGTCCGCGTCGCGTTGGGCCGACTGCTTGGCCTCGAGATCGATCTGCGCGTTGTGGAGGGCCTCCGACGTCTGCTCGGACTGCCGGGACAGGTCTCCGAGCTTCGTCAGCGCCTCGGTCGGGTTGGTGGTGACCGGGTCCGCACCCGCCTGGATCGAGGGCAGCGACACGAGCGCGACCGACAGCGCTCCGGCTGTCAGCACGCTGCCCAGGGAGCGCTTCAACTTGTGTGAGGCCACGGAAATGCGGTTCTCCGATCGTCGATCTCCACCAGCCGGGCCGGTTGTCCGATGCGCGGCTCAGGAATTTCCCCGGCCGGTGCGACCGCGGAGTGCCGAAGAGGTGGTGACCCGGCGTTGCCGCCCGGTTGGCGCGACAAGACTTCGCAAGGTCTCGGATAGGTTACGGAATGGCATACGTTTGTGTCCACCCATGTCACGACGGGGGTGGCGGGGACCACCGGCCGGGCGAACGACACGCTGTCTGCCTGGGGCGCAACGACATCGAGGGTGGGTTCGAATCGTGATTCGAACCCACCCTCGGTGGTCGTGCGAGATCCTGCGAAGCTACCCCGTGCATCCCCGCCCTCGACTCGGTGGATGCCTCGCCTCGGGTGGGATCAGTAGCGGCGTGCGCCGTCGAAAGGCATGGACGCGATGGGCGCCAACTTGACGGGCTGGCCCTCGGTGGAGGCGTGGATCACGTTGCCGTTGCCGGCGTAGATGCCCGAGTGCGAGCCGCCGTAGAAGGAGATCACGTCGCCGGGGCGGAGATCGGACTGCGACACCGGGGTACCGGCGGCCGCCTGCGCGTAGCTGGTGCGCGGCAGGTTCAGTCCGGCCTGCTTGAACGCCCACTGCACCAGGCCGGAGCAGTCGAACGAGTTGGGACCTGCGGCGCCGTAGACGTACGGCGAGCCGAGCTTGGTCTGAGCGGCCTGAACGGCCTTGTCACCTGCGGTGCTGCCGGGCGCGGGCAGGTTCGGGACACCGGGGATCTGCGGGATGACGACACCCGGGATCTCGAAGGTTCCGACACCGGGGATGGTGATGGGGTCTGCGGCCGCGGGGGCCGCGGTAGCGGTGAGCGCTCCGACTGCGAGCGCGCCGGCG
>NZ_WXYH01000141.1:0-4620 GCF_009872365.1 Rhodococcus sp. T7 | reverse complement strand
AAGCCGCCGTCACCGAGCCGCTGCGGGCCGTCGCCGGTCACCCGATCGAATGTCACCTCGAAACGGAACGTCGTGAGCAGTACGTCGGTCACCGCTGGACCTCCGCGCATGTCCTGGCTCGCACGCTTTCGAGCGCCGAGGCCGCACGTCACCTCAGCGTCACCGAAATCCGCCTAGCTCCCGACTGTGACGGTGCGGTGACTGACCGCGCCGACGATCAGCTCGTGTTGTGGAGACGATCGTGTCGTTGACGACTGCGGTACCGTCCGGTCCGGAGCCTGAACGTAGAAGCAGGTTGTCGTCCCCAACGGGGGCCACAGTGCCTGAACGACTGCGCCGTGGCATGGGTGGGGTCTACGGAGGCACGTACGACCGCGTACGTATCCAACTCGGACACGGGCCCGAACCCGCCGGTGGCTCGACCCGTGTGGCCGTTTCGCGCGGCGAGCAAGTGTGGGTCAAGCCAGAGTTCTACCATCCCGGAACCCTCATGACCGACGCGATCCTCGCCCATGAACTCGCACACGTCGGTCAGCAGCAACACGTGAGTGAGGTCGGGGCCGGGTCACAACTCCTTGAACGTGATGCAGACAATGCCGCGGCTCGGGCCCTCGGCGCCTCGGCAGGTCGTCGGATGAAACGCCGTCCGGCTGGCGGGCTCCGGCTCCAGGGTTGCAGCATGGCCGAGGCGCCGGCGAACCTCGATGCTCTCGACGCCGCGGGAAAGGCAAGCGTGATCGAACGCCTGCAACAGGAGAACGCCCCTGGTGTCGAGGATGCCGTTTACCTGGTCTTCGAGTCCGCCGCGAAGCAAAGCGAATTCGTTGCGTTGCAGGACGAACTCGACATGGAAGCCGTCCTTGGCAGCATGTCGAACTGGGATGCCACCCGTATCGGGAGCCTCGGACCAGTGATCGAGGGCGAAAAGACGCTCACCGCGAAGCGCGGCGCGTTCATCTACGAGATCACTCACGACGCGGGCTTGGCGCTAGCTCAGGTCTTCGCCGCATTCGTCGTCGACACCACCCAGGACGACCAAGTCCGATTGCTGCTCGAATGGCTCGCTTCGGAGCAGCGCCTGGCCGAGACGATCGGCGCGATGCCGGCAATCAAGGATCGGCTCGCCGCCCGCGGAATAGACGTTGGCGCCTACCGTGATCGCGGGTGGGAAATCGGCGACGTGGTGCGCGGCCTTGGTGAGGGGCTCGCAGACGTCTTGGGGTCCTCTGAGGGAGCCAAAGCCGGTCGATCATCGGCCCTCCTGCATAAGATATCGGAACTGCCCGGCGACTACAGCCATGCGGCATGGGACATTCTCAACGCAGGCTTCACGGACACAATGACCCCGGGGAACATAGCGCTCGGCACCATCGATTACGTTCTGTTTGGCGTACCCTCCGGGATATACGGCATCGCTGTGGGAACGGGTTCCGGCATCTGGGACATCAGCCAGGGCGAAGTCGATAAGGGCACTCGCGAACTTGTGCCTGCGTTGATCACACTCGGCACGCTGCTGGTGGGGCGCGCCGTTTCACGCTCCGGGGGCGGTGTCCAGCCTGGGGCCGGTGGGCCAGGTGAGCCCCGACCCGTGGGGCGGGTCCGGTTCGCGCCGCGAGCCGGGGGGGCTATCACGATCGAGAGCATCATCGATCAGTTCCCGCCCAACCTGCGCAGCGCGAGCACACTCCTACTTGAGCGCTTCACGCCCGGTGACCTCGTCCGGGTTGGAGATTACGCGCGCAGATCCGCTCCAGCCGCAGCGTTCGTGGAGCGCAACGGTGCCGCAGGTATCCGGGAGTTGGGGAACGCCGGCGGTGACGTTCCCCAGGCGACCGCAGCGCTCGCTGCCCTCGCTGCGGTAACGGCAGACAATCCTGAGATAGATCTCGGGCTGGCTCCGCTCGAAATCCCGGGTGCTCCGGGGCCCGGCACCGCGACCACGCCGGCTCAAGCGGCGGAGGCGCACCCGATGCCGACTGGGGAGGAGATGGAGAACGCAGCAACTGCCGCGAAGACTCCCACCAAGCTGATTACCATCGTGCAAAACCTGGTTCGCAACCGTCGTGGCAAGTACACGGGACCGCTGCCGATCTTCTGGCCCCACCTGGCAGGAAAGGCCCTCCCGCTCACCGCTCCCAACTCCGCCAACAGCATCGGCAAAGGGCGACGGCTGACGCGAGTCAAGCCGACGCCGGCGCGCGATCCTGATGTCGCGAATCTATTCCGCGCAACGCACACAGTCCTCACCGGACAAGCAGGTCACCACGTGACGCCGCTGATGATGGGTGGGCCCGATAGCGTCGATAACATGGCTGCCATATGGATCTCGTACCACGACAGAGGTCACGCGCTACTACGCGCCCAACACCAACTGCCGCCACTCGGATACTCACACGACCCGATCCAGCACGACAACGACACCCGGTATGTCGTTGTCCTTATCATCTAGGGTGGCCATGGTGGATATCCCGGATATCCCGCGCCTGCTCGAACAGGCCGGCGAGCTGCGAGCGCAGTTAGCAAGTCCCTGGCAGCTGACGGGGCCCGAGCACGCGGCCGAGATCGCTGGGAAGTTCCTGGCATCTGAAGACCAAGTGGCACTTTGGCATCCGGATGCAGGCCAACGCCTCACCGAACTCATGACTGGTTGGTCGGCAGGTGAAGGGGCGGACCGCCACATGTACATGGCGAGCCGTGTTCTCGCGCGCTCTGGGCTTGCTGGTTCGGCGATCACGTTGATCAACACCTGCCGGGACCCCCGGCCCCAGGTCGCCCTGATGGCGCGGTTGAATATCGCGTCTCTGGTGCGGACTGAGGAAAATCGGAAGGCGCTGCACACGGCGCTGAAAGACAGTCTCGTCCAAGCCCATGACGACCTTCGGGTTGTGCTGGCCAACGCCCTCGCCGCTCAACGCAGCGCGGAGTCGGACGAGCTTCTGCTGCACTTCCTCTCGATCGAGCGCTCGGGGGAGGCGGCGCGCAGCCTTGTCACGATGATCTGCGGTCGAGTCGATGACGCCCCTCGGCTTCTCGAACAGGTCATACCCGGCGATGACCCGGTTGGGGTTACGAGGCTCGGTCTCGAGGCGATCGTTGGGACCTCCGGTGTTGAGGATCTCATCGCTGCTGCGGGCAGCCCCAGCCATTGTGTGAGGACGACTGCCGTTCGTTGGCTCGGTCGCTGCCCGCATCCCCTCACAGTCGGCCCACTCCTCAAGGGGTTGGCCGATCCGAATCCGGAGACCCGCCTCGATGTCGTCAACTGCCTGGCACTATTCGGTAGCCGTGAGTCTCTCTTGGGGGTGGTCTCTGCCCTGCACGATCCCGACCGACTCGTTGCCGGCGCAGCCATGCACCACATCGCTCAGATAATGGCGGAGGAACTCGACGGGCTCGACCTGCGTTACGACGAGGGCGACGCGCTGGACAGTGACAGCGCCGACCGCCTGGCCCCCCTCGCCGGTCACCGAGTGCGCGCCCTCCGGGCAGCGCGAACGTTCAGAGGTGCGCCGCTCGAACCGCGGACCGATGTGGACCTTCTTTATATGGGGTACCTACCGCGGATCGTTTGGATGCATCTGACGGCGTCGTACCAGCCAGGCGTGCCTTTCGACCCGAATCAAGACCTGGTCGGCAACCTCGAATCGATCCACGAGCTGGAGCTTTGGCTCCACGAGCGGCAGGACGAAACAGCAGGTCGCTGGACCTTCCACGGTGAGTTTCTGTAAGAAAGCGCGCACTCACGGCGACCGTGACGCTCGCCAGTCAGCTGGATCTATCGATATCACTCGCTTCCCTGCCGACGTCACTGCTCATCCCCTGACCTCCACCCGAACATTCGAGGTAGCGGTGAGCGCGATCTCCAGGATCACGTACTCGACGGGCTCGGCCGGAGCAACCCCAACCAGGCAGACAAGCCTGCCGTTGTCGAGGTCGTTGCGGGTCATCGTGCTGGCGTCGCAGCGAACGAAAAACGCTTCCTCGGTGGTGGTGCCGCGGAACGCGCCAGCCTCGAAAAGCCTGGTTAGCAGTGCGTGTACAAGTCGTCGGACCTCTGCCCACAGTTCTCGGTTGCTCGGCTCGAACACGGCCCATTGCATCTCGCGGACGAGCGTCAGCCGCAGCACGATCATCAGCCGGGCCACGCTGAGCTGGCGCAGCGAAGGCCGTCGGGACAGGGTGCGGGCGCCGGTGAGGCGAATGCCGTCGCGCTCGGGGAGGAACACGTTCACGCCGGCCAAATGCAGCTCGTCATGGCGGTCGGCCGGGACATCGTCGCCGACTCGCAGTGCCCCGACTGCGAGCTGGTTGGCTGGACCGTGTTGGACACCGAGCCGGCGTTCGCGTTCGGCGATGATCCCGGCGGCGAACGCGGACGGGTTGATGCGAATCAGCGTGTCACGTTGATCCTCCGACGACGACATGTCGATCCAGGGGTGGTAGGCGGTCGCATACGGCGAGTCGAAGCTGGTGCGCCAAGAGAGGACTTGGCGGTGGGTGAGGCCGAGGGGCACGTCGAGCAGGACGGTGTGGTCACGGCACATGTCCGCGTAGGCGACAAGCTCGCCCTGGTTCTCGACGATGCGGGCAAGATCAGACGGGTCGCGGGGATCGAGGGCA
>NZ_WXYH01000140.1:0-4634 GCF_009872365.1 Rhodococcus sp. T7 | reverse complement strand
CGCGCACTTGCCCGTTGGATCGGTACTTGCCCACTATGCCACCACACCTTCCCCACCTAACAAAGTCCTACTAGGCGGACTTCTTCTCGGCGACTGCAGGTTCCGCGGACTGCCGGTCCGCGAGACCGAGGGCGATTTCGATCAGCTGGTCCTCCTGACCGCCGACCAGCTTGCGTCTGCCGGCCTCGATGAGGATTTCGGCACCGGACACGCCGTACCGGCGGGCGTGGGAGTCGGCGTGCTTGAGGAAGCTGGAGTACACGCCGGCGTAGCCCATGGTCAGCGACAGCCGGTCGAGGAGGCAGTCGCCGTCCATGACGGGCCGGACGACGTCCTCGGCGGCGTCGATGATCTTCAGAGTGTCGATGCCTGTGCGGATTCCGAGTTTCTCGGTGACGGCGGCGAACGCCTCGACCGGGGTGTTGCCCGCGCCGGCGCCGAAGCGCCGGGTGGAGCCGTCGATCTGCAGGGCGCCCGCCTCGACGGCGAGCACCGAGTTGGCGACTCCGAGGCCGAGGTTTTCGTGGCCGTGGAATCCGACCTGTGCGTCGTCGCCGAGTTCGGCGACCAGGGCGGAGACGCGGTCGCTGACAGCGTTCATGATCAGCGCGCCCGCCGAGTCGACGACGTACACGCACTGGCAGCCGGCGTCGGCCATGATCCGGGCCTGCTTCGCGAGCACTTCCGGCGACTGGCTGTGCGACATCATCAGGAAGCCGACGGTCTCGAGCCCGAGTTCGCGGGCGAGGCCGAAGTGCTGCACGGAGATGTCGGCTTCGGTGCAGTGCGTGGCGATGCGGCAGATGCTCGCGCCGTTGTCCGCGGCCTCGCGGATGTCGGATTGCACCCCCAGTCCGGGGAGCATGAGGAACGCGATCTTCGCCCGTTCCGCCGTCTCCACCGCGGCCTTGATCAGTTCCTGTTCCGGGGTGTGGCTGAATCCGTAGTTGAACGAGGAACCGCCGAGTCCGTCGCCGTGGGTGACCTCGATGACCGGAACCCCGGCGGCGTCGAGCGCCCCGACGATGGAGCGGACGTGGTCGACGGTGAACTGGTGGCGCTTGGCGTGGGAGCCGTCGCGCAGGGACGAGTCCGTCACCCGGATGTCGAGTTCGGCACTGTAAGGCATCGGTATTCCTTCAAAAGAGTGAATGGGCGGACGCGCTCAGACGCCGGCGCCGAGGATCTGCGTCGCGAAGCTCTCGCCGACCTTGGTGGCGGCGGCGGTCATGATGTCGAGGTTGCCGGAGTAGGGCGGCAGGAAGTCGCCGGCGCCCTCGACCTCGAGGAAGATGCCGACGCGGGCGAGTCCACCGCTGATCGGCGTCGGGTCGTCGAATTGCGGTTCGGCGCGCAGGCGGTATCCGGGGACGTACGCCTGCACGGACGCCGCGACGTCGTGGATGGACGCGGTGATCGCGCCGCGGTCGGCGTCGGCCGGGATGGAGCAGAACACGGTGTCCTTCATGAACATCGGCGGTTCGGCCGGGTTCAGGATGATGATCGCCTTGCCCTTCTTCGCCCCGCCGATCGTCTCGATGCCCCGGCTCGTGGTGATCGTGAACTCGTCGATGTTCGCGCGGGTACCAGGTCCCGCAGACGGCGAGGCCACGCTGGCGACGATCTCGGCGTACGCGACCTCGGCGATCCGGGAGACGGCGTGGACCATGGGGATGGTCGCCTGGCCGCCGCACGTGATGAGGTTGACGTTCGGTGCGGTGCGGTGCTCGCCCATGTTGACGGCGGGCACGACCGCCGGTCCGAGCGCGGCGGGGGTGAGGTCGACGGCCTGGATGCCGAGTTCCGCGTAACGGGGGGCGTTCGCCCGGTGCACGTAGGCGGACGTGGCCTCGAAGACGATGTCGGGGCGCTCGTCCTGGGCGAGCAGCCAGTCGACGCCCTCGGCGCTGGCGATCACACCCCGGTCGGCGGCGCGCTTCAGGCCCTCGCTGTCGGGGTCGACGCCGATCATCCAGCGGGGCTCGATGATCTCCGAGCGGAGAAGTTTGTACATCAGGTCGGTGCCGATGTTGCCGGATCCGACGATCGCGGCGAGAGCCTTGGTCACAATTGTCGCCTTACTTGAATTCTACTGATACGGAACCGATGTCACTGAAGTCGGCGCGGAACACGTCGCCGGGCCGGGCGTCGATCGCGCGGGTGCACGAACCGGGCAGGATCACGTGCCCGGCCTCGAGTCGCACCCCGAAGCTCGCGACCTTCCGCGCCAGCCAGGCCACGGCCTTCGTGGGATTGCCGAGCACCGCCGACGCCTCGCCCCGCGCGCTCTCCGTCTCGCCCTGGAAGAGCACCGCGGAGATTGCGCCGATGTCGACCTGCGCCGGTTCCACGCGTCCGGCGCCGAGGATCACGCCGGCCGAGGACGCGTTGTCGGCGATCGTGTCGGCGAGCCCGATCTTCCAGTCCGTGATGCGGGAGTCGATCAATTCGATACTGGGAACGATGTATTCGGTGGCCGCGAGCACGTCCGCCTCGGTGCACCCCTCCCCCGGCAGTGTCTCGCCGAGGACGTAGCCGATCTCCACCTCGATGCGCGGGTAGCAGAACTGCGCGGTGTCGATCGGCGTCCCCTCGGGATACACCATGCTCGACAGCAGGTGTCCGTAGTCGGGCTCGTCGACGCCCATCATCTTCTGCATTACCTCGGACGACAGCCCGACCTTGTGGCCGTACACCGTCTCCCCCGCCGCCAGCCGCGCCCGGATGTTCAGCAGTGCGATCTCGTACGCGTCGACGACGTCGATGCCCGGAAACACGGTGGTGAGCGGGTCGATGGGCGCACGGTCGCGTTCGGCGTTTCGCAGGAGGTGGGCGGCGGACAGCCGTTGCGCATCGCTCAGCATCACGCCACCTCTCCCGCACGTGAGTGCTGTCGTGTGTTCCGGGACTCTTTGCCACTCACGTGGGCGGCGTGCTGCGCGGCGATGTAGCCGAACACCATGGCGGGACCGATGGTCGCGCCGGCGCCGGCGTATTCGTTGCCCATCACCGACGCCGACGTGTTGCCGGTGGCGTACAGGCCGTCGATGACCGAACCGTCCTCGCGGAGCACCCGGGCGTCGGCGTCGGTGACGAGTCCGCCCTTGGTCCCCAGGTCGCCGGCCTCGCAGCGGATCGCGTAGAACGGGCCCTGCGTGATCTCGTCGAGGCACGGGTTCGTCATCGTCGGGTCGCCGTAGTACCGGTCGTACGCGCTGTCGCCGCGGCCGAAGTCCTCGTCCGTGCCGGTGCGGGCGAAACCGTTGAAGCGGTCGACGGTGGCGACGAGGGAATCGGCCTTGACGCCGATCTTCTCCGCGAGGTCCCGTAGCGTGTCGGCCTTGTGCACGACCCCGGAGTCGTAGAACCCCTGCGGGAACGGCACACCCGGCAGGACCTGCGCGAACGGGTACCGCGACTTCGCCTTGGTGTCCATCACGAACCACGCCGGGACGTGCCCGCCGTCGAGTTGGTCGTGGACGAAGTTCACGTACGGCGACGACTCGTTGGTGAAGCGTTCACCGTGGCCGTTCACGATCACCGACGGCGGAATGCACCGCTCCGACACGAGGGGGATCACGGCGCCCATCGGGTGCAGCACCGACGGCATCCACCAGGCGTCGTCCATGAGGTCGACCGCCGCGCCCAGCTTCTGGCCGGCGACGATGCCGTCGCCGGTGTTCTCCCGCGCGCCGGCGCTGACGTCCGGAACGCCGTGCCTGGGCAGGTACTGGGCCCGCATGTCCTGGTTGTGGTCGAACCCGCCGGTCGCGAGCAGCACGCCGCGGCGGGCGCCGATCCGGACCGTCTGCCCGTCGCGCTCGGCGAGGACACCCACGACCGCTCCGGTGCCGTCGACGATCAGCTCCGTCATCGACGTCTTCAGCCACAGCGGCACCCCGGCGTCCTTGAGGACCATCCGCATCCGCGCCACGAGTGCGCGTCCGCCGGTCGCCATGTGGCGTCGACGGATCACGTTGGACGCCACCCGCCATGCCGCCACCAGCGACGCCTTGCGGCCCTTCCAGGTGCGCTTGACCATGGCGAGGTCGTGGTAGTCCTTGGAGGTGACCCACAGGCCCAGCGGACCCTTCATGCTGTTGGGACGCTGGAACTGCTCGTCCTCCTTCAGCGCCCGGGTGTCGAAGGGCATGCATTCGATGGTGCGCCCGAGCGGCCGCCCGCCCTCGTATTCCGGGTGGTAGTCGGAGTAACCCTTCACCCAGTACAGCTTCATGTGCGGGCTGCGGTCGAGGAGTTCCATCAGCTCGGGACCCTTGTCGACGAACGCGTCGAGGCGGTCGGCGGCGACGGTGCCCTCGGTGATGATGTCGAGGTAGCGGCGGATCGACTCGCGGGAGTCGACGACGCCCTTCGCGCGCAGCGTCGGGGCGTTGGGAATCCAGATGCCGCCGCCGGAGATGGCGGTGGATCCGCCGAATGTCGCGCCCTTGTCGATGACGAGGGTGTCGATCCCGCGGTGGGCCGCGGTGATCGCCGCGGCCATGCCGCCGCCTCCGCTGCCGACGACGAGGAAATCGACTGTGGTGTCGAAGTTTTCTGCGGTGCCGCTCATCGTCCGCTGCCGTCCTTGCGGAGGAGGAAGGCGAGGACGGCACTCTCGAACGCCGTCT
>NZ_WXYH01000139.1:0-4694 GCF_009872365.1 Rhodococcus sp. T7 | reverse complement strand
CAACTCGGCAGCAACCAGATCGAGGACCACGCAATCAGTATCGTCCATCTGTCAAGCATGTGCCGTTGCAGTACTAGTGGCCATGCAGCCAGGTGATGAGTCGGGGCAGTGCCCGGTCGAGCCATTCCGGGCGCCGAAAACTGAGCAGTGCGATTCCGGGCAGTGGAAAGCGCTGCGTCGCGACTGCTCGAGTTCGCGTGAACTCGAGCAGGCCCTCGGGCCCGTGAATGCGGCCGAAACCGCTGTCGCCCCGACCGCCGAGTGGAAGTGACGCGATTGCGGCGAATCCGAGTACCGAATTGAGTGAAACCTGCCCGGTGTCAAGGTCTCGCGCGATTCGGGATGCCTGCCGACGTGAGAAGACCGAACCCGCGAGGCCGAACGGCACGTCATTGGCCAAGTTGATTGCATCGTCCAACGAATCGACCGTGGTCACGGTGAGGGTGGGACCGAAGGTCTCCTCTTGGATGGAGGACGAAGTGTGCGGAGGATCAACCAGGATGATCGGTTCGATGTACCTGTCACCGATGCTGTCGATTCCACCCATGACTGCTTGGGCACCTTCGGCGAGTGCATCGCTCACGTGGCGCCGGACGAGGTCGATCTGCCCGGGCATGGTCATCGGCCCGTACGACGACGTCGCGGCGCAACCTGGGGAGACGTCGCGGAGGGCGTCCTTGAGTTCGGAGAGGAACCGGTCTCGAATGGAGCGCTCGACGTAGACACGTTCGATTCCGACACAGGTCTGGCCGCTGTTGCCCATCGCACCGAAGGCAATGGCCTCCGCGGCTGACTTGATGTCGGCGTCGGCCGCGACGATGGCCGCGTCCTTTCCGCCCAGTTCCATCACGACGGGAACCAGGTTCTCCGCGCAGGTGGACATGACCTTTCGTCCCGTAGCGGTTGATCCGGTGAAGGCGAGTTTGTCGATGCCGGCACGGCACAGTGCTGCGCCGGTTGCGCCGTCTCCGGTGACGAGGGTGAGGACGCCTCCCGGTGCCTGCGGGTTGGCGGCAGCGAATGCGTCGACGTACCAGCGGGCGACGGCAGGGGTGTATTCGCTTGGCTTGAAGACCACGGTGTTGCCGGCAGCGAGCGCGGTCGAGATCGAGCCGTTGGGGGTGTAGAGCGGGTAGTTCCAGGGGCCGATCACGCCTACGACACCGAACGGGACGTGCTCGACGTGGGCTGAAAAGTTGCTCATCAACAGCCCTGGGCGGCGCTTCTCTCGGCCCAGGATCTTTGAGGCGTGCTTGGCCGTCCACGTGATGTGCTCGAGGCTGAGCAGCAGTTCGAGCGCCGCATCGGCCCGCGGTTTACCGTTCTCCCGGTGAATCAATTCGATGATCTCGTCCGCGTGCGTCGCCATGTAGCGGCGCCAGGCGAGAAGGGCCACGCGACGTCCGCTGAATCCTTGTGCGCCCCACCAGTGCGATGCTGCGCGTGCACGGTCGGTGGCGGCACGGACCTCGTCGGCGTCCATGATCGGCAGCGAATCTATGAGCTCGTCAGTGGCAGGATTGCGGCTGTGTAGTTGCGTGGTCACCGTGCCGCCTCGTTCACTCTCGTCTTCTGCGTCGGAGGCGGTGTGCGGTGCCCCAGGGTGGGAACGTCGAGGGGACGGGGATGGCGGCTGCCGAAGTGATCGGACCACGATCGGTGCGGACGATGTGGCCGCCACGCCTGGAAAGTGAGATAGCCCTTGATGAGGGGTGGCACAGTGCTGCGGTACACCGCGGGGGGATCGGGGAGTTGATGTGTGGCACGGAGCTTTCCGTCGAACATTGCCAGTAGAACGTTGTCGGAGTGTTGGCGCAACGGACCGGGAAACCAGCGGTCCTTCCAATCCAAGAGCAACTGATCGACCAACGCTCGTCCGCCGTCGGTGTACTCATATCGATCCTCGTACTTCAGGGTCCAGTCCAGGAAAGCGTCTCTGCTGCCGGGTACGTCGAGCCCCATGTACTCGCCCACGCAACGCCAGAAGTGATACCGGGACAGTCGCTCGTTCTCGGTGAACAAGTCGATGCCGAGATGATCGACGACCCGATCCGGCTCGAAGGCGAGCGAACCGAGCGTGTACAGCTTGTCGTCGTCCGTGATCCCGAATCGGGCGTGGATCTGCTCCATTCGATCGATCACGCTGCGCCCGTTTGCGCTGGAATGACCGTGACGGAGCATCTCGCCGAAGAACAGCAGCGTGTCGTCGTTACGTCGGCGGACATCGTTCATCATGTCGCCGGTGCCCTTGCGGTAGACGACTCGCGAGATCGACGGGATGGCGACCTGTCGAGCAAACGCAACAGTGTACGCGCCGTGGGCAAATATCGCGTCGCCGTACCGCACTTCCAGGCTCAGGTGGGTCGCTTCCTCGTTGTCCCGAAGGGGGTCGAGTTCTTCGATGCGCCGTCCGATTGCTCGACCTGTCACCAGCCGGCGAGACATCAGTGCTGAGTCTGCCTTCATGTCGTTCCTCCGAACTTGAGCCGCGAGTGCCGGATCAAAACTGATACGACACCGTTCCTATATTGCGAGGATGCAACTAGGAACGGTGTCGTGTCAAGATGTAGTCATGGTTACATCAGTCGTGCGCCCGTACCGGGGTGTTGATGCCGAGACTCGACGCAGTCAACGTCGTCAGCAGCTGCTCGAGTCATGCCTCGCTGTCGCTGCCGAGGACGGGGTAGCCTCGGTCTCGGTCGAGGCAATCTGCGCTAGAGCCGGGCTGTCGAAGCGGTACTTCTACGAGAGTTATCGCGACCGCGACGCCATCCTTGTGGCCGCACTCGACGGTGTCTTCGCGCAGCTGAGCGGGCAGCTCGCCGACCAGCTCGAGATCTGCACCTCGATCCGGAGTCGGGTGGCTCTTACTGCCACCGCGCTGGTGGAGGTGTTCAGTGCCGATCCGCGCGCAGCTCATCTCTACACCTCCGCTCCGGCCAATCCTGCGCTCGAGGCACGTCGCCGGCAGGTTGTCGACGAGTTCACTCCGGTGCTCATACGTGAGGTTCTCGGCGCTGATCCGTCAGACCTTCGTGCCCGAGCCATCACCATGGTGATGGTGGCAGGCACGTGTGAAGTCCTCGATCGCTGGCTTCGGGGCGACCTCGGCTTCACCAAGGGTGAGTTCATCCAGACGCTTACGGACCTCGGACAGAGCCTGGCCGACTCACTGTGACGATGACCAGGCCATTGCCCGAGGCGGCCCGGAGTGGAAGCGCGTTGCTAGGTGGCGACGTTCACGAGCTCGCTCGTCCAAACGACCGTGGCTTGCTCTGGCCCGCTATCTGCTCGTCAGTGGCTCCGACGAGCGCCGGATGCGAGAGATTGGTTCGCAACCAGGACGCGATTCGGGTCCACTGCTCGAGCACCGTGCTGGCGGGGGTCGATTGGAGGAGTTCGAGAACCTGCTGTTCTGTGGGGGTATGGAGGATCGCTTTGATAGCGGCGATCTCGTCAGGAGCGTCGCCTCTCACGGTTCCATCGGTCATCGCACAACGGTGCCACACATTGCAGATGTGCTCGCGTAGGTTTTGCACTGCAGCGTGGTATCACGAGGAATCATCCGCGATGCTGCCCGCAAGTGGATGGCTGAGTGGTCACCGATTGCTGATCGATACGGGCCTGGGGATCGAGAGCCTTCGCCGTGAAACGTTGGATGCATGAGACGCGCAGTTCGCATTCGGGATTCGGTGTTCGATGACGTTCGACGTCATGTGCGGTCCCCGGCCGTCGCGTAGCTCCGGAGGGCACCGTCGCAGTGCTCGCGGTGATCGTCGTGCTCGGCGAGGTGGGGCTGCTCGGTGTTCGCAGTGCCACTGCGCGCGCCTCCGGTGGCGGTTACGAACTCACACCCACCTATCTCCAGATCGCGCGCGCCGGCCTGGACGTGCCATGGAACCTCACGGTCCGCAAAGTCGGTGGCTTCGCCGAACCGGTGGTGATCGTCGTCGAATCCGACTACTTCGACATCGTCGAGAACCAGGGCTGGACACCGGAGCCCTCCGCCGAGACCAGCGACGCCTCGCGCACCTACATGACACTCGATCCGCGGCCCGGTGACACCCTCACCCTCGGGTTCGACGCCTACATTCAACCGTCAGCCCGAATCGGCGCGCCGGGCTCGGTATCGATCTTGGAGAAGGGACACGACGTGGTCACCCTGGAATTCCCCACCTGGCTGGTGCCCTGATGGAGATCGTGATCCGAGCGACCGTCCTGTTCTTGTTCCCCTGGGTGATCACGCGGATCGTCGGCCGGTCGACGCGTCGTGGACCGCCCGACGGAGTGGCCGTCACGGCGTCGGCGTCGGCCTGTCCGTGCTCGGCGCAGGACTGCTCGGAGTCAGCGGATGGCTCGGTGGTCATCTGTCCTAGGCCGCCGGAGTCGGCGTCGACACCACCGCGTTTTCCACCCCTGCCCTCGGACTGGACCGACGCGGCCCGCGGAAACAGCCCTGACCGGCAGGGCATGCTCGCCCAGCTTGTCCGCCGAATGACGATCCCCATCGCGGCTTTTGTGCTCCGCAGGTTCTGCCGACGTGGCAGCGTATATGTCTGTGGCGACCGATTCGACAGGAGTGTCCCGGACGGACAGGTAAGTGGGAGGACAAAACCAGACCGCAGCCTACTGGGTGTTCGCGGTGCGGCAGCGTCGTGTAAGCAGAGAGCGAGTAACCATGAACTCACCCTCAC
>NZ_WXYH01000014.1:0-25950 GCF_009872365.1 Rhodococcus sp. T7 | reverse complement strand
AGGGCACCGTCGAGCATCAACAGCACCATCGTCAGATCCCGCAAACAGGTCATGCTCTCCAGCAGCGCAGTCACCTCGGACTCGCTCATCGGCCGCGGCAACCGGTGTGGCAACCGGACCCGCACCTCCCGGCTGACCGGCTGCTGCCGACTTGCATTTCCCATGAAGGGGCGGTGCCGTTCGGCGACCATCGCCAACGCGACATCACGACGGCGCCGCATCGGATTCTCGCCGGTGACGAGTTCGGCGACGATCGCCCAGTCGTAGAAGCTCGATACTGCCGCCAGCACCCGCGCCACACTCGCCGGCGCCAACAGCCGCCCGCCGGACCCGACCGGTGCCAGACCCAACCGCTGCGCCGGCCCACGCACCGGACGGTGACGCAGCCATCCCATCAGTTCCAGGGCCAGCGCTGGCCGGAATTCGCGCCAATCGATTCCGCGTTCGGCGAAGAACTCGAACACCAGGCGCAGGTCGTAGCCGTACCCCAGCGCGGTGTTCGGGCTCCGGCCGGAATCCAGCACGTACCGCAGGAACCGGGTCACCGGCGGCACCGGTTCACCATCGGGTCCCACCAGGACCACCGAGGACACGATCCCGCCCGTCTTCACGGTCTGCACGTGCATGAACCCAGCCCACCACCGGGTGATCCGATCCGCGTGCCGACTCGCCGTGAGATGTCCACATAAGAAAGAACTTCGCCACGACCGCAGCCTGTTCGATCGTCAAGCCCTCCTCCAGGATCGCCCTCGCGGCCTCGCGGCGACCGACCGCACCGAGCAGCTTCACCGTCTTCCGCTTCACGCTCAGCTCCTTCGAGACCCGTTCCACCGGCACCCCGAGGTCGAGCATCTCGGCGACCCCGGCGGCGTTCTGTGCGGTCGTCAGGCCGGTGCGGTGGTTGTTCGAGTTCATCTGCTCGCTGATCCGGGCGAGTGCACGCTCGACCTCGTCGGCCGTGTCCTGCGAGCGCACCAACACCGGGATGGTGTCGCGGTCGGTAGCACGCGCTGCAAGCAGCCGTCGCTGTCCGTCGATCACCACCAGGACACCGTCCTCGCGGCGGTTCGCGGTGATCGGATGCAGCACACCATGCTCGCGGATCGACGCCACGAACCCCGGTGTCGCGTCCAGGTCGACTCGGTCACGCACGTTCTTGCCGACGTCGAGAGTGTGTGGATCGACCTCGATCAGCTCGACGCCCACCGGTTGCTGTGTTGCGGTCATGATGTTCTCTCTCCTGTACTGTCTCGGGCGAGAACACCGGGCAGATAGTTGCTGCCCGGTGTTCTCTTGTTTCCGGGTGTGGTTCAGCGGAAGGTGATGGACTCGCGCGTCGGGTACACCCGCACGAATCCGGCTCCCGCGACGGCGTAGGCGAGTTCGCCGTAGAACAGGACGTCGCCCTTGCTCAGCGATCGGTGCCGCTCGGCCCGGTACCGGCGGACCGCGTCGAACTGGGCCAGTCGGGGACCGGGTTCGTTGAGCGCCTCGAAGACCTCCTCGAGGTTCGCCTCGAGGTCGCGGCGCGGGTCCATCTCGAACCGGCTCACCTCGCGCAAGGGGTCGCCTTCGGTGTAGCCGATGAGCATCGCGTCGCGTGCCTCGTTGTGCAGCACCCGCATCGGCACACTCGGCGCTCCCGGTGTCACGTTCATCTGTGATTCCCTTCGGTGGTGATGGACCGGACCTTTCCGGTCTCGGTCGTGTGAGTGGTGTCCGTGGTGTCGGTTGGGAACCGGGCAGATAGTTGCTGTCCGGTTCCCACCGACGTTTCGGATCGGATTGCTTACGCCGCCTGGGCGGGGCGGCGGCTGTGGCTGGCGATCAGCGCCTCCGCGACCGGTTCGAGGATCGGTTCCGGGTTCTCGTCCCATCCCGCGACGAGAACGGCGCGGCCACGAATCGGGCGGTCGGTGCCCGGGCCGTACCGGTTCACGATCGCGGTGGCCACCCGGTTGACCGGAACGGCAGGCACGTCCTGGTGGTTCGCCCCCACGAGCAGGCTCGCCGTGCCCTGGTGCGGGCCGCGCCCGAGAACGAATCCGGCCGCGCCGACGTCACCGACAGCGTCCAGCGCCGCGCCGATACCGGCCGGGATACGCAGCCTCGCCCACAACGGGTCGATCGGCAGGTGCTGGGCGGTCATGGTGCCGTCGATCTCGATCACGATGGCGGAAAAGGTGGTACGCATGCTCTGTCTCCTTCTGAAGATGTGGGTGTGGTCAGAAGCCGAAGTCGGCCGGGACCAGCCGGATCTCGGCCGCTTGGATGTACGGGTCGTCCGGAACAAGACCGAAGACCATGCCCACCAGCTCGGCGCGCATGTCCATGCCCAGGTCGTCGAAGTCGGGGTCTTCCTCGACCCGCAGGTCGGCGTAGATCGCACGTGCGACGGCGATGGGGTCGATGACCTTGTCGAGGACGATGGTGCTGCTCACAGGAACCTCCGATACTCAGCCGGGCCACCTGCGCGGCCCGATCATTTTTTGTGCCCTTCTGGCAAAGGAGAGGTCCGCCGGTATGAGGGGGCCGGAGTGCAACTGCCGAGCCGAAAAATCTTGGGGGAGCGAAGCGGAGGAAAGAATTTTCGGAGCCCATGGCCGCCGCAGGCGTCGGCGGTTGCGCGCAGGCCACCGCCGGCGAGACTCGGAAGGCCAGAAGGGAACAACAACAACGCCCTTCACCGGGCGGAGCGCAGCGGAGCTCGAATCAGGGGACGCCGAAGGCGGCCTCGCCCGGGTCGAAGGACCGCGGCCACCCCAAGACAGCCGGTCGCTGCTGCAGGCCTCGTGGCACGCGGGGTGTCGTGATGCGGAATGATGAGTGTGACGCACCGGCTGCTGCGGACTGTGCACCGCCTGTTCGGATGGCGCGCACGGGCTCGCACTGGGTGTCGAACACTTATTGTTGAGCGAACCTCGTTAGGAGCCGTGTGAGCACCCTCGGTAGTTTCATCTGGTCGATCGCCGATCAGCTTCGGGGGCCCTACCGTCCCAACCAGTACGGCAACGTGATTCTTCCGCTCACGATCCTGCGCCGACTCGACTGCATCATCGAGCCCGACCGGGAGACGGTGCGCGCGCTGGCGGCAAAGTACGACAACGCCAACCGGCTCAAGATCGAGGTCAAGAAGGCCACTGGCCGGCCGTTCTATAACACCTCGAACTACTCGTTCGCCAACCTCCTTCAGGATGCCGACGGTCTGGCGGACAACCTGGCCGACTACATCGACCGGTTCTCACCCGATGTCGACGTGTTTGAGTACTTCGACTTCAAGAAGGAGATCCTCGCCCTCGAGAAGGCGGGGCTGCTGCGAGAGGTCATCACGTCCTTCAAGGCCGTCGACCTGCATCCGGACGTCGTCTCCAACGCCGACATGGGCGATGCGTTCGAGTACATCATCCGTAAGTTCAACGAGGCCGCGAACGAGACCTCCGGCGACCACTACACCCCGCGGGACGCGATCCGGCTGCTGGTTGACCTGCTTTTCGCCGAGAAGGACGCCGACCTGACCGAGGCCGGCATCGTCCGCACCCTGTATGACCCCACCGCGGGCACCGGCGGCATGCTCGCCCTGGCCGAGGAGCACCTGCTCGCGCAGAACCCCGACGCGAAGCTGAGCCTGTACGGCCAGGAGTACAACCCGCAGTCGTACGCGATCTGCAAGTCCGACCTCCTGGCCAAGGGCCACGACGCGACCAGCATCGCCTTCGGCAACACGCTCACCGATGACGCGTTCACGGGCCGCCACTTCGACTTCTGCATGTCAAACCCGCCATACGGCGTCGACTGGAAGCAGTACGCCAAGGCAGTCACGAAAGAGCGCGACGAAGCGGGCCCCTACGGCCGGTTCGCCCCCGGCCTCCCGGCGACCTCGGACGGGCAGATGCTTTTCCTGCTCCACCTGGCCCACAAGATGCGCGCCCCAGAGGACGGCGGCGGCCGGGTCGGCATCGTCATGAACGGCTCGCCGCTCTTCAACGGCGCCGCCGAGTCCGGCCCCTCCAACATCCGCAAGTGGCTACTGGAGAACGACCTGGTCGAAGCCATCGTCGCACTGCCGACCAGCATGTTCTTCAACACTGGCATCGCCACATACATTTGGATCCTCGACAACACCAAGCACCCCGACCGCAAGGGCCTGGTCCAGCTCATCGACGGTTCGTCTTTCTGGACCAAAATGCGCAAGAACCTCGGCTCCAAGGGACGCGAGATCAGCGACGCCGACCGCGCCGAGGTGGTGAAGTTGTACGCCGACTTCACCGCCGCCGACCCCGATTGTTCCAAGGTGCTACGCCACGACGAGTTCGGCTACTGGACCATCACCGTCGAACGCCCCCTCCTCGACGAATCCGACAACCCCGTCGTCGACCGCAAGGGCAACCCGAAGCCGGACACCAAGAAGCGCGACACCGAGAACGTCCCGTTCACCTACGGCGGCTCGACCGCCGGTGCCGCGCGCAAGGTAGAGGTCATCAGTGCCTACTTCGACGCCGAGGTGAAGCCACACGTCCCCGACGCCTTTATCGACTGGGCCAAGACCAAAACCGGCTACGAAATCCCCTTCACCCGCCACTTCTACAAATATGTCCCACCGCGTCCTCTCGCCGAGATCGACGCTGACCTGGAGAAACAAGTCGCCAAGATTCTCGATCTGTTGCGTGAGGTTGAGCAGCGATGACTACGCCGCCCGAATGGCGTGAAACAACGGTGCGGCGAGTGTTGCGCCCGCTTAACCGACCTGCTCAAGCGGATCTCGGTGTCATCACCGCCTATCGAGATGGCGCAGTCACCCTGCGCTCCAACCGCCGTGAGGACGGTTACACCTTCTCTGATACCGAGAACGGTTATCAGGAGATCCTCCCCGGCGATCTGGTCTTCCACGCCCTCGACGGTTTCGCTGGCGCTGTTGGCGTCTCGGACAGTCGTGGCAACGGCTCACCCGTCTACCACGTCTGCGAGCCTGTGGCGGGCGACGATCCCGCTTATCTTGCCCGCGTGCTACGCCACCTCGGCACCTCCGGCTTCCTCGCCAACCAGGCGCCGAACGTCCGCGAGCGCAGCGTTGACTTCCGCAACTGGAATACCTTCGCCCGCATTCCTCTGGTATTGCCCCCGGCCAGCGAGCAGCGCGCCATCGCCAATTACCTCGACCGCGAGACCGCCCGCATCGACACGCTCATCGAGGAGCAGCAGCGTCTGATCGAGATGCTCCGCGAGCGACGCCACTCGCTCATTGACGGCGTCTTCGGCGGTCATGTCCCCAACGTCCGGTTGCAGAACGCCTGCATCGACATCGTCGACTGTCCACACTCCACGCCGGAGGTCTCAGACGACGGCGAGTACGAGGCAGTTCGGACCGCTTCCGTCCGCAACGGAAAGTTTCGGCCGGGAAACGGATTGTCTGTCGACGCAGACACCTGGAAGGTCCGGAACGCGGCAGGAGCACCATCCATCGGAGACGTTCTCTTCACGCGTGAGGCGCCCGCTGGTGAGGCATGCATGGTTCCCAGCAATCGGATCTGCCTGGGCCAGCGGATGGTTCTTCTGCGGATCGACCACACGGTATGTGTGGGGGAATTTCTGCTATGGCAGGTCTACTCCGATCGCGTGCAGAACCACTTCCTGCTCTCGGCAAACGGCTCAACGGTGGCAAACGTTCGGCTCACCGTCTTGCGCACGACTCCGATTTGGCTTCCGGATCTCACAGAGCAGCGCCGCATTACTGCGTATCTCAACGATCAGACGGAGAAGATCGACGAACTCATTAGGGAGACCGAGCAGTTCATCGAGCTTTCGAAGGAGCGTCGTTCGGCGTTGATCACGGCGGCGGTGACGGGGCAGATCGACGTACGAGGGATGGTGTGATGGCCGATCACAACGAGGTCGTCTTCGAGTACGAGATCTGCGCGTACCTGGTCGATCACGGGTGGTTGTACTCGGCGAACGACGCCGGCTACGACCGGGAACGGGCTCTGTTCCCCGAGGACCTGTTCGCCTGGCTGCAGGAGACCCAGCAGGCGGCGTACGAGAAGGCTTTGAAGGCCGCGGGATCGCAGGCGAAATTCCTTGACGTGCTGACCACGGCGCTCGACAAGCCCCTGGACCATGGTGGCGGGACGCTGAACATCCTGCGGAACGGGGTGCAGTACATCGGCGGCGGCCGGTTGAAGATGGCGCAGTTCCGCCCCGAGACCAGCCTGAATGCGACCACCAACGAGCAGTACGCGGCGATGCGGGTGCGGGTGATGCGGCAGGTGCGTTTCTCCACCGCAGACCGGCGCAGCATCGACATGGTCTTTTTCGTCAACGGGCTGCCAGTGGCCAGCGTCGAGTTGAAGACCGACTTCACCCAGTCTCTCGATGAGGCCATCAACCAATACCGCAAGGACCGACACCCGATGACCAACGGGCGGCCGGAGCCGCTGCTGTCGTTCGGGCACCGGGCGCTGGTCCACTTTGCGGTCTCCAACGACCTTGCCGCGATGACCACCCGGCTCGAGGGCGAGAAGACGCACTTCCTGCCGTTCAACATGGGGTACAAGGGTGGCGCGGGGAATCCACCAGCTGAGGGCGGTCGGTCGGCGACGGCGTATCTGTGGGAGCGGGTCTGGGAGAAGAATGCCTGGCTGGGCATCATCGGCCGACTGATGATCGTGGAGACCAAGGAGGAGTGGGATGTCGCGACCGGGACGTCGGTGCGACGTACGAGCATGCTCTTCCCTCGGTTCCACCAGTGGGAGGCCGTGACGAACATCGTGGCCGCGGTGCGCGAGGAAGGAGTGGGGCAGCGCTACTTGATCGAGCATTCGGCGGGGTCGGGGAAGACGAACACCATCGCCTGGACCGCGCACCGGCTGGCGCGGCTGCACGTGAACGACGAGAAGGTCTTCGACTCGGTGATCGTGGTCGTGGACCGCACCGTACTCGACGGGCAGCTCCAGGAGGCGATCCGGCAGATCGACGGGTCGGGGAAGATCGTGGCCACGATCAGCCCGGAGGACGTCCGCAAGGCGGGGGCGAAGTCGAAATCCGGGCTGCTGGCGACCGCTTTGAAGAACGGGGAGCTGATCATCGCGGTGACGGTGCAGACCTTCCCGTTCGCCCTCGACGAGATCCGGGCCGACTCGTCGCTCAAGGGCCGGCGGTTCGCGGTGATCGCCGACGAGGCGCACTCCTCGCAGTCAGGCCAGATCTCCTCCAAGCTCAAAGCTGTGCTGACTGCGGAGGAGGTCAAGGAGATCGGGGAGGGCGGTGAGGTCGACGTCGAGTCGATCCTGGCGTCGGAGATGACCGAGCGGGCCGAGTCGGAGAGCATCTCCTACTTCGCGTTCACCGCGACGCCGAAGAACAGGACCCTGGAGTTGTTCGGCCGCAAGGGTCCTGACGGGAAGCCGGTCGAGTTCCACCTCTACTCGATGCGGCAGGCGATCGAGGAGGGCTACATCCTCGACGTGCTCAAGGGTTACCAGACCTGCGACACCGCGCTGAAGATTGCCGGCAAGGCCGAGAGCGGCGACGGTGGCGAGGTGGACGAGGCCGCGGCGCGTAAGGGGCTGATGCGGTGGGTGAAATTGCACCCGACCAACATCAGCCAGAAGGTGCAGATCATCGTCGAGCACTTCCACGCCAACGTCGCCCACCTGCTTGAGGGCAAGGCGAAGGCGATGGTCGTGACCGACTCGCGCAAGGCCGCGGTGAAATACAAGAAGGCGATTGACGCCTACATCACCAAGCGGGCCTCCATGGACGCCTCCTACAACTACCGCACCCTGGTCGCCTTCTCCGGCTCGGTGACGATGACCGAGGACGAGAAGTGGGCTTCGGACTGGGGGCCGCAGCCGAACAAGGATGACGAGTTCACCGAGGCCAATCTGAACCCCGGCGCCGGCTCGGATCTGGCCGCCGCCTTCAAGGGCGCGACGTACAAGATCATGCTGGTCGCCAACAAGTTCCAGACAGGATTCGACCAGCCTCTGCTCTCAGCGATGTACGTCGACAAGAAGCTCTCCGGGGTCACGGCCGTGCAGACGCTCTCCCGGCTCAACCGCACCCATCGCACTGCGAGGGGGGAGCAGAAGCGCAAGACGTTCGTCATCGACTTCTTGAACAAACCCGAGGACATCCGGGCTGCGTTTGAGCCGTACTTCACCAATGCCACCCTGGAGACCGAGACCGACCCGTACGTCGTCGTCCATCTCGCCACCAAGCTCGCCCAGGCCGGGATCTACACGCCAGAGCAGGTGCGCGAGGTCGCCGAACTGTGGGTCACCCGGAAGGGCAACAACGCGCTCTCGGCCGCGATCAGCCCGGCGAAGCACGACTTCGCCCGCCGCTACGCGGCGGCGATCGAGGCCGACGACAAAGTCACCCTCAACACCCTCGACCTGTTCCGCAAGGACGTCTCCACCTACGTCCGGCTCTACGACTTCATGAGCCAGATCGTCGACTACGGCGACCCGTACATGGAGATGCTGTCGATCTTCCTGCGGCTCCTGGAGAAGGTCATCGCAGACTCCTCCTGGGCCGCGGAGATCGACCTCTCCGACGTGGTCCTGATCGGGGTCAAGCACAACAAGGGGACCGCAGTCGACATCTCGCTGACCGGTGACGGTGAGCTCAAGGGCATCAGCGCCGCTGGCACTGGTACTCGGAAGGAGCCGAAGTACGTCGCATTACAGGTCGTCATCGACAAGATGAACGACCTTTTCGGAGCCGAATCGTTCACTGAGTCGCAGGTCCGTGAGTTCGTGCAGGGACTGGTGCAGCGGCTGCTCGCTTACCCGGACCTGGTCAACCAAACCAAGGTGAACTCGAAGAAACAGTTCATAGAGTCGCAGGACTTCCAATCGGCGGTCACTGATGCGGTCATCGACAACCAGGAGGCCTACAACACCATGGCCGACTACTTCTTCAGCGACGGACCTGGGATCAGCGCTGTCATCTTCGCGCTCGCGGACGCCTTCTACGAGGCAGCGATCGATCAGCAGATGGATTGTTAACTGCTCAAGGCCGGTCAGTTTCCTCGCTAGCAGCAGCGGCACGACCTCGGGGATGGGGGACGCGTTCCGCCTCTCCCTGCGCGCGATATAGGGAAGGAGGCCCGACATAGTCAATGCGCACAGGCCCCACAACTTCACTTACGCGATCGGCGACCTCTGAAAATTTGAGGTTCGGGAAGTCTCCTATGACACGCTGATAGATAGCATCGGCGAGCTGACCAGGAAAAATGTCTCTTTGAATCCCAGCAATGCGCTCAGGGTCGATCAAGGTGAGACTGGAAGAGATCGCGTCGAGTTCACTCATGAGCGCACTGAAATACCCGGAATCAGCATTCTGTCGCGCCTGATGAACCATCCGGTCCGCTAGCGAACCCAAAGAAACTTCGGTTGAATTCTCAAGCGGCCTTCCAACTACAGCACGCTCCCGCTGGGACTCACCAGCCACGCGGTCTTCACTGCTATCGATATCGTTCGGGGGCTTGAGCTGAGCACGACGCCTATCTGCGATTTCGCCTGGCTTTGCAGCAAGGATCCGCCGAGCTTTTTCAGAAACAGTGCGGTTGTTCTTCTCCGCTAGATCCTTCGCGAGCTGCGCAGTGTGGCGGGCAGTTCGCTCGAACTCCTCCGGGCTCAGTCGACTGAGTGGATCATCTATTGGCACCACGCACACCTCCTCGTAGACACTCAGTGTGCCTTCACCAGTCAGCTATCGCATCTACTCGGTCGAGAATGCTCTGGTTGAAGTCTTCAATCAACTTGGGGAGGGTCTCGTCGCCGAGGCGACGCGCATCGATTTCCAACCGTCGGAGTAGCTCGGTTCGGACGTACTCCGGCACCTCCTCTTCCTTGGCGGCCACCGCCCAAGCGAATCTTTCCCAACATCGCTCCAGAGCCTTATCAGTCTTTTCCTGAGCCAGTTTCGCGCGCTCACCTTTCCGGATCGAGTGGGTGGCTGCCCAGGTGACCAGAGCAGCGATCGCGGCCGCGATGACAGCACCAAGACCGCCCGCACCCGGGGACTTCCAGAACGCGGTCCAGAAGTCCTCTTGAGGAAGACACTGCACGGCGCACTGTTGCAGGAGAACGTCAACGATCACGCGACTAATGATGCCCTGCCCGAATTTTCAAACCAGTCGTACAGCAGTCTGCACGGCGCGTCTGTAACCGCCACACGCGAGGTCGACCCATACCTGCTGAGGCAGCGTGAGGGGCACGACAACGAAAGCGTGGTCACGCCGCCCCAACGCGGGATCTCATCGTTCCTGGCCAGATTCACGTGCCCTGCTGTCACCCAAGCGAGCCGCGATTCGCTCTGCCGTGGCTGTGTTCGTGGTGGTGACCTCAGCGCGGGTGGGGTAGTCAGACTGGACGAGCCGCATAATCTCGGCCAGCTCCTGGTCAGCCTGGGTTCCTCCAGCCGCTGTGGGCACTGACTCCAGTGCGCCCGCCCGTGCCCCTGCCAGTGCCGAAGCGTCCCGTTCCCACACCGCTACCGGTGGGATGGCGGCTTCTGTGAGTGCGGTTCCGACGGCTTTCTCTGCGGCGGAGATCGCGGCGTCCCGGGTGGGGAAGGTGCCGCTGTCGAGGATTTCCCGATCGTTGTGGGCGGACCAGTACCAGTCGCGGCCGGTCCACTCCACCTTCGCACCGGGATCGCCGGTGTCGCGGTCGAATCCGGCGGTGAGCTCGGAGCCGATCTCGTCGGCGCGCTGCCACCGTGGTGGTTGCGGGTTTTCCGCGAGCTGCGCTTTACGTTCGGCGTGCTTTTGGGCGGCCGCGACCATCCGGCCCGGGGTGGCCGCCCGCAACTGATTTTGGGTCATGCGCTCGTTGTCGGCGTGCCCGCGGGTGGGGTTGAGGTCACGGGTCCATCCGCGGTACATGCCGGCGGCCGCCAATCGTTCCTTGGTCGCCGCCTTTTCGGCGAGCGCTTCGGGGGAGTTCTCCCTGGCTGCGAGGTCGGCCCGCATCTCGTTGTAGGTGTGTGTGAGGCGGGTGATCTCGTCGGTCTTGGCGAACGGGACCCCGAGTTTGTCGGCGAGCTGCTCAGTCTGGGCGGCCATGTAGTCGCGGTCCTTGACGTTCAGGTCCATCGCGGCGGGCAGGTCGGCGGCCATGTTGGTCAGCCGGGTCACCATGCCGGATCCACCGTCGGCGCTGGCGAGGGCGAGGTCGACGACCTCGGCGTCGACGGTGCGGACGATGCCACCGGTGAGCCGGAATGCGTATCCGCCGACCGGGAGCCGGCCCATCGAGATTTCGGCGCCGGCGATCTCGGCCACCAGGTGCTGGCCGTCGGGTTTGCGTTCGAGGTCGCGGACGATGTGCGCCAGCCGGGTTTGCACCGCCGTGCGTACCTCCGCCGGTTCGGCGAACGAGACGGCGCGGCCGCCCACGGTGAGGGTGCGCTGTTTGCGGGGCAGTTCATTCCAGGTGGTGAGGGCGTCGGCGACCTCGTAGCCTTCCTCGATCTGCTTGGTCAGGATCGGCAACCGGGTGCGGTTGTCGTGCAGCTGCCACTTGATTCGCTCTTGGTCGGAGCGGTGGGCGCGGGCTTCGGCGTTGAGCTTGCGGAGCTGCGTTTCGAGTTCGACGACCTCGATGTAGCGGGGATCGCCGGTCGCGGCGGCCTTGGTCGCGGCCATCGAGGAGGTCATGTCGTCGCCGCCGATGTCTTCGGCCTCGGAGAAGTCGAGCACTCCGCGGCGGAGCTGCTCGATGTACGCGGATTTCTTCTCCACGGTCTGCCATTTGGTGGTGTCGTAGGAGCGTTCTCCGACGATGTTGATGATCTCGACGGTCTTGTTCTGGTTGCCCTGCCGGATGATCCGGCCCTCGCGTTGTTCGAGGTCCGCGGGCCGCCAGGGGCAGTCGACGTGGAAGAGCGCGGTCGCGCGTTTCTGCACGTTCATGCCGGTGCCCATCGTCTCGGACGAGCCGATGAGCACCTTCACCTCACCGCGCCGGCAGGCGGCGAACAACTCCCGCTTGTCCTTGGGCTTGGGGTAATCCTGGATGAACTGGACCGCCCCGGGGAACATGCCGCGGGCGACGAGGTCGGCGCGGATGATGTCGTAGAGGGTGTCGTCGCGGCCGGGCTTGGGGGTGCCGCGGTCGAGGAACACGATCTGCAGACCGCCGGTGCGCGGTTCCGGGTTACCGGCGTCGTCGTAGTAGACGGTGTCGGCGGTGCGTTGCTCGATCTCCCAGAGCTTGTTCACCAGCAGGTCGACCCGGCCTTCGCCCGCGGGTGGGGCGTCGAGGCCGCCGAGGCGGGGATCGAGGGTGACGTTGGCGCCGTCGCTGCCGATCTTGAGGGGGTTGTCGATGTGCGCGGTCTTGCCGGTGTACATCTGCATCCGCTCGTCCAGGTCGATCATGAAGTCGCGGACCTGTTGCGGCATTTCGAAGGTCAGGTTCTGGCGGCCGCCACCGGCGATCTCGGGAAGGGTGGCGGGGACCTGTTCGCGGACGACGACGTCGGTGAACTGGGCGTTCATCGACATCAGGGCGGGCAGGTTGACGAACTTGCCGATCCTCGACACCGATCGCAGTTCGGTGCCGGTGATGTTCATTTCGACCGATTGGCGCATCGCGGCGAAGTTCGCCGCCCAGGCGTCGATATTCTCCATCCCGCCGGCCTCGAGCAGGTCCGGGCGCAGGTACTTCGTCATCACCCACAGCTCGGACATGCTGTTGGCGACCGGGGTGCCGGTGGCGAAGGTGACCACCTTCTCCGGAACGGGTTTGCGGCCCTCGACGGCGGCGCGCTGGCGGTACTTACGCCGCAGGTAGGACAGCTTCATGTCCAGATCGGTGGCCCGGCTCGACCCTTCCCGCAGCGCCAGGTCGGCGTTGTTGGACTGGCGCGAGAGGTTCTTCCACATGTGCGCTTCGTCGAGAAACAGGTAGTCGCAACCGGTTTGCTCGAAGGAGAAACCGACGTCCTTGGAGTCTGCGTTGATTTTCTTCTCGAGCTTTTCCTGCCACCGCTTCTTGGCCTTCTCGATCTCCTTGATCGTGTTCTGCCCGGTGGCGGCCTCGCGGGCTTCCTCGAGCCGGGTGATCTCGTCGGCGATGTAGGCGGCCTGGGTGTCAACCGAGCACTGCATCTTGGTGAAGGCGGGTTCCGGGACGATCACCAGATCCCAGTCCTGCGAGGCTGATTGTGCCATGAACAGTTGACGGTCGGCGCGGGACTTGAAGTCGTCGCCGACCAGCACCCGGGCACCGGGGTAGGCGTCGGCGACCTCACGGGACCACTGGTCGACCAGGTGGTTCGGGACCACCACCCAGGGTTGTTTGATCTGACCGAGGCGGCGCATCTCCATCGCGCACATCGTGATCGACCAGGTCTTGCCGGTGCCGACGGTGTGGTCGAGCAGCACCGCCGGTTCGTTGATCTGCCGCACCGCGACCGCCGCCTGGTGCGGGTGGGGTGTGATCCGCAGCCCGGGGAAGGTGCGGCCCTGCCCGTTGTAGGAGGGGTCGACGAAGGAGTTGAACCGGTCGTTGAACGCCCGGGTCAGGGCGGCGGTGCGGGCCGGGTCGGCGAACAGCCATTCCCCGAACGCCGTTTCGAGCATCTCGGCCCGCTGTTGCAGTTCCTCGGTGAGCTCTTCGTGGAACCGCGGCTTGGGGGAGTGCTCGAGTTCAGCTTCGGTCTTGAACACCCGGATGGGCTGGTTGTTGGCGATTTTCTCCAGCAACGACAGGCCGTCGACGCCGCGCCGATCCCCGGCCGTTTCGTACGGCAGCCCGTAGGGGTCGGTGTACTGGTCTCCGGCGATCGTGAAGTCCCAGGACGCGGTGATGGGGGAGTACTCGACCGCGATGCGGGTGTCCGGGTGCACCGAGAACGATTCCCGGATGAACTGCTCGTACAGCGGGGTCGGTACCCAGTTCGCACCGGGGCGGACGGTGATGTTGGTCGGATCCAGATCCTTCGGGATCACCTGTCGCAGTGCGTCGACCGCGCCGGCGTAGAGCTGCGGGTTCTGCCGTGCGGCGGCTTCGGTGGCCGCCAACTTCTCCCGCACGTTCCCGGACAGGAACCTTGGGGCCGGGATCAGTTCGGTCGGGTCTTCCGGGTCGGGGAAGACCAGCCCGTCGAGCTGGGTTCGTGCGGTCTCGGGGTCGATGCCCACCAGCCCGGCGATCCGGTCCAGGTCGACCTGCCCGGTCTCGTCCAGGCTGACCGCCAGCGCTTCGGCGATGTCCTGGGCGGACTGCGCTCGTTGCGGCGAGGTGATGACGTCCTCGGTGAAGATCTTCGACTTGCGCGCCTGCTGGGTGTCCTCGTCGAAGAGTTCGATGCTGCGGACCAGCTGGATCGCCGGGTCGTAGCGGATGGCGCCCTCGAGGTGCCGCATCCTCTTCCACGCCGGGTTGGGCTCCGATGCCTCCGCCAGCAGCCGGGCGGCGACGTCCTCGGGTAGGGCACCGGTGACCGGGCCGGTCTCGTCGCCGTTGTTGGCCCGCCATTTCTTCTCCAGGTCGGTGAAGCGTTTGTCGATCACCTTCTGGTTGGGTGGAGCGGGGGTGACCCAGGTGAACCGGTTGAGCGGCCCGTACTTCCGTGCGTACGCGTCGTACTGGCGGTTCAGTTGGGTGCGCAGCCGGTTCTTGGTGTCCTCGTCGCCGCCGGTGCGTTGGGCGTCGATGAGGTCGGTGACGGTGCCGGCCATGGTGAGCATCGATTTCCACTGGGCGGTGCGGGCTTTGTCGATCCTCGAGGGCACCGGCGCCCACCGCCCGCCGAGGGAGAGCTGCTCGAACATGTCGATCTCGTCGTTGTAGCGAACCGATCCCGGCACCTCGGTGATCGCCGCTTCTTCCGCGGTGACCAGCCCGGCCCGATCGAGCATCGGATCGGCGGCCGGCTCTTCCGCGTCCTGCCCGAGTCCCGTGTCTTTCGCGGCATCGACAATGGCGGTCAGCCGGTCCCGGACCTGGGTGGCCAACGGCCTGGACGGGTCGGCGGTCACCTTCAAGGTGGCCGCCGAGTACATGCCCGACCCGACCCCGAGTTCGCCGAGCACGTTCTCCGGGTGGGCCAGGAAGTAGTCGTTGACCTGGATCTCACCGCCTGGCAGTTCAGCTTTCGAGGTGGTGATCCACTGCTCGGTCTGCGCAGACGGGGCGCGGCCTGCCTCGCGGCGGCGGAAGACCAGCAGGTCTGTGACGACATCGGTACCGGCCTGCCGGTCGAATGCCTTGGTCGGCAACCGCAGGGCGCCGACCAGGTCGCCGAGTTCGGCGATTTCCTCGCGGGCCTTGGTCCGCTGGGCGTCGGAGGTGAAGGCGCTGGTGATGACCGCGACGTAGCCGCCGGTTTCGGTGAGGGCGAGGGACTTGCGGATGAAGTGGTTATGGATGGTCAACCCGGACGGGTTGTGCAGGGGGTCGCTGACCGCGAAGTTGCCGAAGGGGACGTTGCCGATCACCGCGGTGAAGGCGCCCTCGTCCGGGGAGAACTTCTCGAATCCCTGACCCCGGACCTGGTGCTCGGGGTAGAGGTGGTGCGCGATCCGGGCGGTCATCGGGTCCAGCTCCACCCCGACCATCCGGGTGCCGCGCGGGGCGTGGCCGATGAAGTTGCCGGCCCCGCAGCCCGGTTCGAGGACCCGGCCGCCGGTGAACCCGGCTCTGCCCAGCGCGGACCACATCTCGGCCGCGATCGCCGGGTCGGTGTAGTGAGCGTTGAGGGTGGAGGCGCGGGCGGCGGCGATCTCCGGCGGTGTCAGCACCGCGGCAAGGTCGGTACGCAGCTCGTCCCACTCGGGTTTGCGCTTGTCGAAAATGTCCGGGACTGCACCCCACCCGGACCAGGCGGCGAGGATCCGCTGTTCGGCCGGGGTCGCTGCCCGGTCGTCGTCGCCGAGCTGGTGCACCAGGCGGATCGCGTCGACGTTGGCCCGGGCCCGGGCCTTTGCCCCGGAGGGTGCCAGCACCTCGGACCCGAGGACGAAGTTCGCTGCCGTCACCTCCGGCCGGTCCGCCGCCGACTCCGCCGCCAGCGGTGCAGCCGCAGCCGCAGCCGCAGCCTCGGCCGCGTTCTCGGTGGAGGGGGAGGGATCCTGGCGGTCGCGTTCTGGGGTGTCGCGCTCCCCGGTGATGCTCGCGGCGGCCGCGGCCGGCTCGAAGTGCTGCCCGGTGCGGGCGGTGGTGATCGCCTCGGCGAGGGTTGCCGTGATGACCGGTTCGGCGTCGCCGCGGCTGACCTGCCAGTCCTTGGTGCGCCACCGGTAGTTGACCTGCGCCCGCTCGTGGCCGGGTTCGCCGACGAGGTATTCCGAGGCCCGCAGGGCCTCGACGTCGGTCGGTCGGGTAGCCGTGCTGAACAGGTCGTCGGGTTCACGGGCGCTGGTGTGCAGGGTGTCGAACACCTGGCTGGCGATGTCCAGGCGCAGCAGCTCCGAGGTGTCGAGTCCGTGGGCACGGCAGGCCGCCGCCAGGTCGCGGTGCTCGCGCTCGAACTCGGTGAGCACGCGCCCGCGGAGCTCTCGGCATGCCTGGGAGGTCAGGAATCCGGTGCGGTTCAGGCTCGGGTGCAGCGATGTCGCGGCCGCGGCGAATACCTCGTCCTGGCGCAGTACCTGCCCGGTGATCTCGGCGAACCGGCCGCGGGCCTGTTCGGCCGTAAGGCCTTCCCGGACCGGGCCCGAACTGGCGCCGGGAGTACCGACCGTGGCGCGGCGCACCGCGGGCAGGTGGTGCCCGCCCCACAGCTCCCTGCTCTCGCCGCCGTCGGTGGTGACCTCCCACACTTCGGTGCCGGTGTACAGGGTGAACCGGTGCACCTGGGTGCGGGGACGGTTGGTCTTGACGAACGTGTGGGCATCGCGGGCGAACCAGTCGGTGGCCTTGTCGCGGTAGGTGTCCTCGAGTGCGGCCAGCAGCGGGCCGCGGACCTCGGCGGTGAGCCACTGGTGACCGCCGTGGTCATCGATGACGGCTGCGAGGTCCGGGCGGTCGGGGAGGCGGTCGGTGAGGTCGGTTGCGGCGGCCTCGAGGACGACGCTGGTGCGTTTGGTGACCAGGGTGCTCGCCGCCAGGGCCACCACCAGCGGGTCCTGCCGTAGCTCGTCGAGAGCCCAGTTCCGCCACTTCTCGACGTCGGCGGCGCGGTCGTCGATGCTGCCGGCCGCCTGCCAGGCGCGCAGGCTGGCGTCCGGGATCAGCGCCCGGGCGTCGTCGGCGGTCCGTTCGGCCTCGGCCACGAGGGCTGCGTCGGCGCCGTCGAGCATCAGTGCGATGTGCACCCGTTGGGCGTCGAGCCAGGTGTG
Source organism: Rhodococcus sp. T7 (assembly GCF_009872365.1). Classification (NCBI taxonomy): domain Bacteria; kingdom Bacillati; phylum Actinomycetota; class Actinomycetes; order Mycobacteriales; family Nocardiaceae; genus Rhodococcus; species Rhodococcus sp. T7. The sequence goes on along the minus strand of NZ_WXYH01000014.1, from coordinate 8,657 downwards.
GATCTTTCCCCGGTCCGGGATCTCATCAACGGCCTCAACCTCGGGCACCGCGTCGGCTGTGGCCTCGGCCGCTACCTCACTCTCGACGGCCGGTGCGGTCTCCGGTGTGGGCGCGGCCAGCTCGGGGGAGGCCCTGACCGCCTCGTGGACCGTGTCGAGGGTGGTGGCGATGTGATCGTGCAGCCAGTGCGCCGCCGCCTGATATTGCGGGTCGGCGCCGTCGACGGAGAGCAGCCAGTCGCTGACGGTGTGGTTGAGCAGCCGGTGGCGGCCGACGCTGAGCTGGTCCTCGGGTCGTCGCCGCAACACCTGCAACCGGGGGTGGGTGACCATCTCTGCCCGAAGATCGGCGAGGACCTCGTTTTCGCGTTCGCGTGCCCACTCGGTCCGGGCGCCGTTCCAGCCGCGGTTCCAGTCGGTGAAGATCTGCTCGGTCCGCGGGTCACCGACGGGGACGCCGTCGAGCGCGGCGCGCACTCGCGGGTCCGCTGCCGGAATGGGGGCGCCGCCGCCTGGGCCGTGTTCGGTCCAGGCGTCGCGGCCGACCTGCCGCCAGTCCACCGGGTCGGTGCGGTGGCTGTTGGCGTGCACCCGGGTCAAGGTGTCCTCGGCCAGTTGCTGCCGCGCGGTTTCGGTTTCGGGGCCGGCGGTGGTGACGGCGGTGTCGATCGCCTGCTGGACCGGTGGTGCGGCGGTGAACTGCTCGGCGCGGCCGGTTGCGGCGTCGGCGACGGCCGGGTCGGCTTCGAGGGCGGTGACCGCGGTGTCGGCGGCCGGGCGGTCGCGATGGTGCTGCGCCCAGATGCGGGCGGGCAGCTGGGCGGCGGCAGCCTGCCAGTGCGCCGGGTCGTCGAGAGCGGCGCGGGCGACGGCCGCGATCTGCGGGTCCTCGCTCACCACCTGCTCGACCAGACCGGCCTGCACCTCGTCGTGGGCGCGGCGCATGGCCCAGGACGTGAACTGCTCAAAGGTGTTCGATTGCGCTCCGGCGGCCAGGTTGAGGTCCTCGTCGGCCATCACCTGCCCACTGATCTCGTCGAGCAACGCGGTGACATCCTCGGAAGAGGCGGTGGGTTCGCGCTGGGCGGTGAACTCGGCGACCAGCTCCCGCAGCGGCCGCCGCCCCGGGGCGGTTTCCGTGTCCGGTGCCGGGGTGGGCGTGTCCGGGTTGTGGTGTTCCCGGTCCGTCTTGTGTGCGGCGAGTTGGTCGCGGATCAGTGCGGAGCGCTCACGCGCCTGCCCCGGTGTCAGCGGTGGCCCGGTGTGCTCGGCGCGCTCGTCTCGTGCGCGCTGCGACTGCGCTTCGGCCAGGATGCGGGCGATCTCCGGATCGGAGGCGTCGGCGACCTTCCCGGACCGGGTGCGCAGCATCTTGATCTGCTCGTCGGCGCGGCCGATCGTCAGGTCGTCGGGCAGCCGCACCGGCAACCCACGCTGACGACGCAGGGTGCGCAGATACGACTGCTGACGGTCGGTCGCGGGCCGGTCCCGCCAGGTTCGGCGCGGCGGCCGTACTCGGCTGACCGCGGCGACATCCACCCCGTCGACGTCGTAGCCGGCATCGGTGCACACCTGCCGGGCACGCTCGGCCGCGTCGCGGGCCTCGTAGGCATCAGCCGAGACCCGCTCGACCCGGGCCGCCATCCGGTCCGCGGTCGTACTCAGGTCCTCGATCAGTTCCGGATCGGTGCCCAGCAACGCTGCTTCGGCGGCCTGCACCTGGATCTGCTGCGCACCGCGGATCAGGGTGGACAGCTTGCTCTCGACCTCGTCGAGATGTCGGGCGGCCCACGCATAGGCCACCAACTCCGGTGCGGCTACACCACTCGGTTCCCCGCCGCCTTCGACGCCTTGATCTGTTCGTCGATCATCTGTGCCAGCTCGTCGGCCAACGGATCCGCCGCCGTCAGCGGTGTCCTCTCGTTGTCCTCCATCTTCTGCGCGATCAGCGATTCCGCGTACGTCCGAAACGTCATTGCCTCGCTCGGCCACACCCTGCGGACCACCCGCCGTGCCAGGTCCGGCACCTCGACCATCCCGCTCCGCCACCGATCCGGGTCGCGGGACTGACGTCTCTGCGCGATCTCCGCCTCGATCCGTTGCTCGATCTCCAGCTCCCGGGCGATCTGCTCCTCGCTGATTTCCGGCACCTGGGAGTACAGCTCCTCCGCCAGCACGGCCTCCCGGCTGTCGTGCTCGGCCTTCGCGATCAACTGATGGGTCATCATCACGTCCGGATCCTGCCCCGGATGCTCGGCCTTCCAGTTCCGCACCAGATAGCCCTGACCGACCCCGACCCGCTGCAACACCAGCTCCGTCAGCCGCTGCGCCTCCTCGTCGAACTGCGCCGTCAACTCTGCCTGCGTCGCGCCCGGGTCCACGCCCAGGTGCTCCCGCCAGATCCGCTCCACTTCCGCGCGAATCGTCGGATCGAATTCCGCCATCGTCGTTTCCTCCCTGGATGATGTGTCCGCGCTCGCTCAACCGTCTTCGCCCCTCTCATGTGCTGCCACGCGAAGCGTGACCTCCCCGTGCGCCCATTCGTTGGACACAAAGCACATGCAGCCTATGACGGATCTACCGAAAGTACTTGCAGCCCAAAGTTGTTAAAGTCTTACAACTTTGCCTGCGGTCTTTCCTCAGGCGGCACCGGCAGCTGCCGACCGAGGCGCAGCCGGAGCCGTGATCTTCTGGTTGACCAGCATGTTGAGCGATACCCCTTGTTCCTCGGCTTCGATCGCCAGGGTTCGGTGCACCTGCGGGGACGTGCGCACCATGAACTTGCCGCTGTAGGGCCGATCCGCGATCGGGACCGGTGGTTGCTCCCCGGACAGCGTCATGTCCTCGAGCACTTCACGGACGACGCCGATGACACCGTCGAGTGCTTCGGCTTGCGTTTCCGCCAGCCAGGACAACGACGGGAATTCGGCGACGGCCCCGACGAATTCGCCGTCATCTTCGGACCAGGTCACCCGATAGGTGTAGTGCGATGCGTCAGCCATTGTCACCCTCCTTCGTGAGCTTGTCGTATGCGATGACGACCTGGCCGACCTGATAAGCCTTGGCCTTGCCGCCGCTGCCTTTCTGGATGTTCACTCGCGGGTCGCCCGCCCACGGCATCTTGAATTCGATCAGTTCGGGGGTCTCGGCGAGCATCCGTTCCCACGAGGGATGGACGAGGTCGACGGCGCGCTCGGGCACACGCTCGGCGGCGGGTATACCGCGTGCGAGGTACCGCGCTGGCGCGGTTCCCCGAAGATGTCGCAGCAGAAGTTGAAAAGCTCGGTATACGTCACGCTCTGCGGACTCGCCCTCATCCTCGCGATCAACTTCGCCTGCTTCGACATACCGGGATGGTATCACCCGCGATACCACTTAGGTAGGTGTTGGAGGGCGCGGAGCACGAAAGTCAGCGGCATGCGATACCGGCGATCAGACGAAAATCTGCAGGTCATTGGCCTCACAACCGGCGGCGTCGCTGTTACCGGGCGCCGGAGAAGGGATCGGTGTCGGATGTGCCACCTACACTCAGCGCAGAGAAGGGGAGGACAACTGTGAACGTCGAAGAACGCCCACGCAAGGTACCCACACCCTATCCGGGAGAGGGACGCCAGCTGCAGCTGTCAGGATCAGCACTAATCTGTGTCGCTGTCGTGGGAGTACTCGGGGCCCTGGTGATTTTCGGGCTGGAAAGCCTGTTCTTCTACGTGGTTGTTGCGGTCGCTTTCGGCTTCGCCGCACATGCTTTGTTGCGTATCTATCGCGGCGTCGTCTTCACCGAATTGGAGTCTCGTCTCGGACTGACGGAGGATCGGAACTAACCGCCCCAACGACCTCTGGGTTCCCTCTCCGAGCAGGGCTCGGGGAGCTAGGTGACAGGCAAGACACAACTACCTTGCGGCTCCGCAGTAATCACTGCAAACGAGTGAAGGCCGGCACTTCCTTGTGAGGTGCCGGCATTCACTCGTCGTAGTCACGCTCGGTGGTCCGGCAAAGTGCCGATTGCATGGGCTGGGCGCCGTTGTCCGCCGTCACACACAACCGCCACCCGAGGAGTCACAGCTACTTCCCGCGTCGCCAGCGTCGGCATGGTTGACACTGGCGGGGGCGTCGCTGCTCGTCGTGGACCATCGTGGCCGTCGGCGCGTTTGAGAGGTCGGCGCTGTCGGCCGGTTGCGGGCATCGTCGGCGACCGTGTCGGCGATGAACCGGCTACGCGAGTCTTCGCGGACTGCGACTGCGGGGTATCGGCGGTCGGAGTCACGATCGATCTTCTCGCGCAGGACTCGGGCGATGACCAGGACGCCGAAGAAGATCACTGCACTGAGCACGCCTGGCAGCCAAGCTGAGAAGACTACGCCGACAACCACGCCGAACACTGCGGCCATGAAAGCCGAGAGGAGGAGTGAGGTTCTGCGCTCGTTCATTTCGGTGGCTCCAAGTTCCGGGTGATAAGTGCTCGGGTGTGAGTATGTGCATCATCGGCCAGCACTCGTGGTGAGGCGACCTCTTTACGTTGAGCGGGCGAAACACGCTCGCCTGCTCGGGTCGGTGGACGGCTACGGCATGAGTGCGTTCAGGTAGTCGCCGCGCACTTCGGCTAGGGCACTGCTCCGAGCTGATTCGGCCGAGTGCAGGTCCGCAGATGTATCGATGATGCTGGATGCGCCGAGGACATCGTGCCCGGACGCTGCGACCAGGGCGCCGATGTTGGCGGAGACGCTCGCTCCTTTGCTGATGCGTTCGACGGTGTCGTTCTGAATTCGCACCGCTTGTAGCCGGTCCCGGTACACCCTCAAGGCGAAAATGCGGCGGAGCACTGGTTCCCACACCCTGGTGTCGAGGTCGCGGATCTGCTGCTGCCAAAGGCATCGGGCGTGGTCGATCTCCGAGGTCGTGCCTTCTGGCTCTGCACCGATTTCGGCTCTGAGGTCAGCGGCAGCGAGTAGCTTGATGCGTGATGCTCACGAGATGATCATCGACGCCGACGGGCACGACCGCCGCGGTGTCGAATGCCTCCATCGCGATGTCGTGAAGAAGCCTGATCTCTTGAACCACTTCCGACGCGAGCGCAATCGCCGCAAGATAGTCGCACCGCACTCGATCACCGGACCACCGAGGCCACCGACCCTTGCGGGCAGCCCGCGACCAGATCGCGGAATGCCGCAGCGAGAACCAGTTACCCAGATCGATCCGCTGCTTCCCCGATCCCAGGTCCCCGATTTCTCTGACCGGCGAGGTGTATCCCCGCGCCGAGCCGAGTTGGTAAAAGTATTGGACGTACTTTCGCCGGGGCGCGCCGGACGGCAACAGTGCCAGTTCGATGGCCTGGATCAGGTATCTGTTCGCCGGGCTGGAGCCGCGTCCGTTGTCGAGTTCTGCCGCACGTTCGGCCACATGACACTCGATTTCCGACACGGGGTCGATCTGCCGGTTCTCCAGCGTAGAAGCTTCCGCGACGGCGTCGCTGACTGCGTCCCGAACTCTTCCCCAGAGCGCCTTGACCTGTGGCTTCATGCTTCTCCGTCGTTTCGTCGGTCTGCTGTCAATAGGAGCGTTCAGAACAGTCCCATCTGTTCCTGAGCGGCGCGTTCATCGGTACGGCGTTCGTACGCGGTCGAGAGGGCCTGCGCGGTCGCGGCCGAGCATCCCATTTCGGCCCCGATCTGCTTCCAGTCGGCGCCGGCGTCACGCATGGTCCACGCGTCTCGTTCGTCGTCGATCATGATCTGTGGTCCTTCCGTATCGGCGAGAGTCACGACTGCCCGTCTCGGATGGTGTTGCGGCGCTCGGTGAGCGCGCGTTGGCGTCGGCCGATTTCGCACATGTGCTCATACAGCTGGTCCTCGGGAAGCTCGTGAGCGGCCTGGGTGAGTGCGGTCGCGGCGGCGGCGAAGCTGCGCCGGTATGCCTGGCTGAACACTGCTCGGGCGTAGTGGTCGATCGCGGTGTGTTCGGCGCCGAGAGTGGCGAGGTTGGCGAGGTGGCGGGAGCGTTCGGATCCGTGGTGGCCGGCGAGGTCACCGGACTGTTCGAGTTCCGAGCCGACCATGGCCGCGTTGTGGGGTGCCCCGCCCGCGATCAATCGGGTGATCAGGGAGAAGAACTCGCGGTGGATGGGGCGCACGAAGTCGGTGGGCTCGAGGATGCCGATGGCGTGTTGCGCGGCCGCCCGGGGCGCCCACAACAAGGCGCACAGGAACAGTGCTTCGACGTCGTTGTGCAGGTCGTCGGCGTAGTCTTCGGGCTGGATCGGGTCGGCCGCGGCGGGTTCGGGGCTGTCCGTGACGCCGGGGACGACGGAGAGTGCGGCGCTCATGCCGGTTCGTTCCTTTCGTGGGGCCACGGGATTCAGGCCGCCGTGAGGCTTCTGATGCGGTCGATCCGAAATCCCCCCCAGTGTTCGGTGCCGGCCACGACGACCGGGGCCTGGCGGTAGCCGAGGCTCATCACGTAGTCGCGGGCTTCGGCATCCTCGGTGAGGTCGACAATCGTGTACTCGATCCCCGCTTTGTCGAATTGCAAATAGGTGGCGTTGCACTGATCGCAATCGGGCTTGGAATACACGGTGACTGTCATAACTTCCCCCTTCGAATCAATTTCGATTGCATTTATCTTATCGAATAAGACGCTCATATCCAAGCCTTTCGACTATTTAATTCGATCATTTACGGCCCATTCATAGGGCGCTTTTCGATGCCCTTCCCGGACCCGCTGAGGCATAACCTTCCCTGGGGCAATGGTGCTGCTACCACTGTGATCACCTGCCCTCGGAGCTGCTTTCCCCCTGTACTGGCGGAAGTCCTTCCGGGGCCGGCGGGGCGTCAAGGTGAGCGGGGAAAGTTTTCTGCGGAATAAGGGAGCGCGCGACCGCGTGGAAAGCTTTTACTGAGCGGACTTGATGCACAGGTGACCCGGGAGAAGAATGGGAAAAGAATAGGGGGATGGTGCCGCAACGGTTATTACTTGTTGATTTCTCGGCGGTTTCCTTTTCGCGGCTCGTCCAGTCGCCGGCGGATGCGGAGTGTCCGAACCCGGCAATCATTGGTTCGGGAATTCTTGGGTTCCGTCCGGTGCGGTCTCTTCTCAGCACCGCAGTAGTTCCAGCTATCGGCGGGTGCATGCTCGGCATTCCCAGCGTCCGCTCACCTTCTGGCATGTCCGGCGTTCTTCGCACAGCCAACACCGCTGATTCGCTTTCCGATCGGGATCGTTGGTGCTTGCGGTCGGGATCGCTCCCGCCGGGACGCCGACGGTGTGTGCGTCCTCGAGCTGAGGTGATACGTCGCCCGGTGCGGGGGGTCGGGGTTGCAGCATGTGGCCGAACGCGTTCTGGCAGCCGGTGCACACGTCACCGGATTCGGTGACTGGGGTTTCGCAGGTGGGGATGGCGCATGGGGCGAAGAGGTCGAGCTGGGTGAGTTGGTGTCTCGGCTCGGTCATGGTGGTTGCTCTGCCTTGTCCTTGGTGCGGGCACACCGGGCAGATAGCTGCTGCCCGGTGTGCCCGTTCGGGGCCGATCTACGTGGTGGTCAGGATGTGTCCGCCATGCGCTGCATCAGCGGGCTTGATTCCGGTGTCAGACTTCGGTCACCTGGGCGCTGGCCGCGGCGGCGGCGACGTCGATCGTGACCTTTTCCAGCGCGGTTCGTGGCACATTCCAGTACCGGCCGTCGTCGCCGCCCAACTCGGCGATCTTCACCTTGGCACCGTTCGAGAGGACCACGAATAGCGTGGTCGGATCGATACTTCGGGCCTGCTTCACCCGCACTGTGGACCCCGTCGACAAGGGCGCGACCGCGACGATCGGTTTCGCTAACAGTTCCTCGGGCGCGGGCAACAGCACTTCTGGCTGTGCCCTCACTCCGGGGCCGATACCGTCGAGTGGCTTGAGCTCGTAGTTCACCTTCAACTGGCGAACCACCTCGAAAACGCGCCCCTTCATGTCCTTGTTCGCGACCACGGGGTCGATGATGACGCGGTCGCCAGCCCGGAAGATGTTCTTCGACATAGTCTTTTGTTCTCCTTCGGTAATGGGTGTGCGGTGCGTTGGCGGTTATGCGGGGATCCAGGTCACGCCCTGGTCTCCGATGAGGGCGAACTTCCCGGCCGGTGCACCGCCGGTGTACTGGTGCAGTGCCGTGCGGGCGCGGGTGACCGCGCAGCCGAGCGCATCGGGGGAGTCGCCGAGTGCCTCGACGCTGGCCTCGCCCATCGCCAGGGCTACCGAGTCACCCTCCGTGTCATACAGGCCGACAGCCCAGCTCGTAATGGGTTCACCGGTCGCCAAGGCAGGGCCGCCGTTGGTTGTGGCCAGGAGGTAGAGCGACCGGCCATCGGGGGCGTAACCGGCACCACCGGTGAGGGCGTAGCAATTTCCGCCGGTCGAGGTCACTTCGGGATCGGTGACGCCGACTGCTTCCAGTTGAGTCAGCTCGCGGGCGTAGATCTCTTCCAACGTGCCGTAGCTTCGGTAGTCGAGCACATCGGACGTCCCCACGATGGGATCCACGGGCTGTGTCGGTGGGTTCATATGTCAGTGACCTTTCGTACGGATCGGACCACAACTCACCGTGTCCCGATCGTTCTTTTTGCCCTGCTGGCAAGGGAGAGTCGGATCGGCGGTATCAGGACGGGGTGCAACCCCTGGGCCGGGA
>NZ_WXYH01000138.1:0-4734 GCF_009872365.1 Rhodococcus sp. T7 | reverse complement strand
CGCGCCGCGGGCCCCGCCCCCCTCGCACTACGCTGCCCCCGCCCTGACCCGCCCCCGGCCGGTCCTGGCTCCACCCGACCGCCGCCTGCCGGTGCCCGGCAGCAGCCCGGTCGACCACGACGCCGCGCCGCGTGCCCGCGTCGGTGTCGGGAAGCTGCGCGATCAGCTGCCTGCCGACGTCGTACGGTTCACAGCTGCGGATCACCACCTCGCCGCCCGGATGCTGCACCGCCGCGACCCCGTGCCCGCGCGCGAGCGCCCCGATCAGGCGCATCGGGGTATAGCCCTGCGAACCGGAGATCTCGATCCGGAGGTCGGGTTCGGCGAGCACCAGCAGCGCCGACGCGAGCGGGTCGTGTTCCGGCCCGGAGAAGTCGGCGCGGATCCGGCGCTGCTCCGCCTCGTACTCGTCGGCGGTGGCCAGCGTGCTCGTGACCTTGAACGGATAGGGAATGCGGTCCTGGCCGGTCCGCGCCCACGACGCCGAGAACTGCGGACCGCTCAACACCCAGTGCCCCACGACTATTCGCCGATCACCGCGGGCGTGACGAGGGGCAATTTGCCGACGAGTTCGCTTCCCTCGTCGATGCTTTCGAGGTAGGTCGGCGGCTCCTCCTCGTCTTCTCGCGCCGCGGGCAGGGCCGGACAGCCGGGCCGTTCGGAGGTCGGTGCCCGGTGCGCGGCCACGATGCCGTGCGCGTACTGCGCCACCCCGCCGCCGACGGCCCCGGCCAGCGCCGCACCGGCGATCGACCCGGGAGCGGCTTGCGCGTTCTGGGGCGGGACCTCGGCACTCTGGCGAGGCTCGGGGTCCGCACCTAGTTCGGATTCGGACTCGGCCACCTGCTGATCACTGGGTATGCCGTGCACGCCGTTCGGCCCGATGTCGAAGCCCACCGGCTGCCCGTGGGCCGTCGCGGCGGCGTGGGTCGCGGCGAGACCGTCGGTGGGGAGTTGTTCGTCCGCAACCCGATACGCCGACGCGTACAGGGTGTCCATGGCGGCCTTCGCGTCCTGTTCCGCGGCGTCGGCGTCGGCTTCCGCGGTCCAGTTGCCGGGTAGCACCCGGGTCCAGTCGATCGGGTGGTCCCGGGGCGGGCCGACCGCGCCGCGCACCGCTTCGGCGCCGGCGCTCGCGTGCCGCAATGCGTCTCCCACGTCGGTGAATCGGCCGCCGACCTGTCCGGCCCGGGCGGCGTAGTCGTCGAGTGCCGACACCACCGCGGTCGCCGACTGTCCGCGCCATCCGGTGTCGACCGCGGCCCGGGTCGCGTCGTGGAACGCGGCCACCGACTCCTCAAATTTTCGTCCGAGGTCGTCCCACGAGGCGGCGACCGCTTCGGACTCGGCGGGCCGCAGCGCGTCGACAGCGTTGCTGATGGCGCGGTGATCCCACGCGCCCGAGTGAAAGTTTTCCCCGCCGTTCATCCCCGACCTCCGCTGCTGGACACTCTCGGTCCCGGAGTGGACCCCCCAATCCGGCGGGAAGCCACCTTACCGACTCCCGCCTCCGATTTGTCACCGCTCCTCGACTCCGAAAGGCTCGGGGCCATGCACGCGTTCTCACCCGCAGCGTCCACGACGCGCGCCGGCCGGTCACCCGCCCTCGCCATCGGCGCCACCGCGTTCGCGTTCCTCGTCACGATGATGGGAACGACGCTGCCCACCCCGCTCTATTCGATCTATGCGCAGGAACTCGCGTTCAGTGCCCTCACCGTCACGATCCTGTTCGCCGTGTACGCGGTCGGGGTCGTCGCCGCGCTCGCCGTGTTCGGGCGGCTTTCCGACGATGTAGGCCGGCGCCCGGTGCTCTTCATCGCCGTCGCCCTCGCCGCGGTCAGTGCCGTGCTGTTCCTGCTGCCGTCGACGCTTCCGGTGTTCGTGGTGGCCCGGGTGATCTCCGGCCTGTCCGCAGGCCTCATGACCGGCACGGGCACCGCCGCCGTGATCGACCTGTTCCCACCCGACCGGAAGGCAGTCGGCGGCATGCTCGCGGTCGCGGTGAACACCGGTGGTCTCGGACTGGGCACGCTCAGCGCGGGGGTGATCGCGGACGTCACGTCGAGTCCGCTGACCATTCCCTACGCGGTGAACCTCGCGCTCGCCGCGGTCGCCGCCGCCGGGCTGTGGATCTTCGCGCCGGCGCCGGCCACCCGGCCGACGTGGCGCATCCGGCCCCGCCGTATGCAGGTTCCGGCGTCGATCCGCGGCGCCTTCGTCACCGCGGTGCTTGCCGCCGGAACGGCGTTCGCGGTGACCGGCGTGCTCACCGCCGTGTCGGCGCTGTTCCTGACGAGATACCTGGGGACGACGAGCCACTCGATGGCCGGGCTCGTCGTGTTCCTGACCTTCCTGTTCATGGCCGCCGGCCAGCTCCTCGCACGCCGGATGTCGACGGCCACCGCGATGCTCGCCGGGTGCCTCGGATTGGTCCCCGCCGCCGGGTTGCTGGCGTTCGCGCTGGCGACCACCGTCCTCGCGCCGCTGCTCGCGTCCGCGGTGGTGCTCGGCGTCGCCGGAGGCCTGTGCCTCAACGCGTCGCTCGCCACCACCGTCGAACGGGTCGAACCGCAACTCCGCGGCGGCGTGTCCTCGGCATTCTTCGCCGGGATCTACGTGATGCTGGCCGTTCCCGCGGTCGGTGTCGGTGTGCTCGCGCGATTCACCGACCTGCGGGCCGCCGGGATCGTCTTCAGCGCGCTGGTCGCCGCGCTGGGTGCCGGCGTGGCCGTCGCGCAACTGATCGCGCGCCGACGGGCCTGAGCGTCAGCCTCGCGGCCGGGTGGTGACCGGCGGGATCGTGATCACCGGACGCGTCGTCGTGGTGGTGGTGGTCGGCGCCAGTGTCGGCGCCACGGCAGTCTGAGACGGAACGGTCACCTCCGTCGTCGTGACGACCGGGGGCCGGGTCACCGGCGTAGTGACCGGAGCGAGGCTGATCGTCGGCGGGGGAGGCGGCGCGATCGTCGTCCGGACCGGCGGCGGGGGAGGCGGTGCGGGGGTCGTCGAGGGGGCGGGCGGCGGCGCGGTGGTCACCGGCGCCGGTTCGGTGGTGAGCGTGACGGCCCGTGGGGTGGTCAGTTCCGCCATCTGCCAGGTGGGAGTCGGCGGGACGAACACCTGGAACGTCGCCGGTTCGGCGCTGTGCGGTCCCGCGGCCTGTAGACCCTCCGACGAGAGCGGTGGTGGTACGACTGCCGGTCCGTGACTGCCGAACGCGCCGCCCGCGGCGCCGATCATCAGCCCGGAGACCGCTGAAACGGTGGCGATCGCAAGCGCCCCGATCGCTACAGTCCTGTCGTCCATGCGTTACCCGTCGTCGGCGTGCAAATGCGTCCACCATAGAGGGCGTTGTCCCCGGCCGGTGCACGTGTCCGCAATCGAGTTGCCCGGGAGGGGTTCGCTCGAAGGTTGCCAGGCGGCTGTCGGGGTTCGGCGCACGCTGACGAGAACCCTTGCCCGGACGGGGTCGCGCGCCGACGATCGAGCGGTGTCCATACTGCTCCGACCGGGGGTAACGATGTCTCTGCTCGACAGGTTGTTCCGCCGCCCGCTGTCCGAACGAGCCGGGGCGGCCGTCGCCGCATCGGCGATGCTGTTCGCTTCGTGAGCGCACTCGAGATCGTCACCGACGTCCTCGTCCTCGGCGGTGGACCCGCCACCACCTGGGCGGCACTGGCCGCGGCCCGGGAGGGCGCCCGGGTGGTGCTCGCCGACGAGGGGTGCATCACCCGGTGACTGACCATCGCGGCCACGGCCCAGACATTCTCTAAACTAAACAGGAGTCCACGCCTACCGGCTGGCTCCAAGTTCCCGAACTAGGACACCGCTCGACCAGACACCGAGCCTGCAGACGACCACTCAAAAAGCCGGGGATCACCCAGTGTCCCGGTCGGACGTTCGGCACGCCTACGGTCTCGCCGCCAAGGCTAAATGTCGGACTGTGTGGCTAGTGTCTGGGTCATGGTGGGGAGGGTGGTGAAGCGGGCGTTCAAATACCGCTTCTATCCGACTGCGGTGCAGGCGGAACAGCTCGCTCGGACGTTCGGGTGCACCCGGTATGTCTACAACCGGGCGTTGGCCGAGCGGACGCGGGCCTGGTCGCAGGAACAGCGGCGAATCACCTACGCGGACACCTCGACGATGCTCACCGGATGGAAGCGCGATGCCGAGACGGAGTGGTTGGCGGAGCCGTCGAAGGGGCCGTTGCAGGAGTCGCTGCGGCAGTTGCAGGGTGCGTTCGAGAGGTTCTGGCGCACGCAGGCCCGCTACCCGCAGTTCAAGAGGAAGGGCCGGTCGAAGGATTCGGCGACGTACTATTCGAACTGCTTCACCTACCGGGGCGGGCAGCTCCGGTTGGCCAAGCAGTCCGAACCCCTGGAGATTCGGTGGTCGAGGCCGCTTCCGGAGGGGGCCGTGCCGTCGCAGGTGACGGTGTCGCGCAATGCTCGCGGTCAATACCACATTTCGATCCTCGTCGAGGACACGATCACCGAACTCGAGCCGGTCGATCGGGTGGTCGGGCTCGACGCCGGGATCACGAGCCTGTACACGCTCTCGACGGGGGAGAAGATCACCAACCCCCGCCACGAGCGCACGGATCGTGCGCGGTTGGCGAAGGCGCAACGGGCACTGGCCAAGAAGGAGAAAGGGTCCCGTAACCGGGCCAAGGCCCGACTGAAGGTCGCGAAGATTCATGGCCGGATCGCCGATCGGCGCCGCGATTATCTGCAC
>NZ_WXYH01000137.1:0-4789 GCF_009872365.1 Rhodococcus sp. T7 | reverse complement strand
GACACCAAACCCGCCAACCCGGCATGCGTCACGACGACACCCTTGGGCTTCCCAGTCGAACCCGACGTGTAGATCACGTACGCCGCATGCTCTTCTGAGAGTGGTCGAATGCGATCGGCGTACGAAACCGGACGATCGGGCTGACGTGTGACGGTCGCCATGAATTCAGCGTCGTCGAGCACAAGCCAGTCCACAGACTCGGGCAGACTGTCCCGATGATCTTTCGTGGTCAGGCCGAGCGCCACTCCCGAGTCGCCGATCATGTGAGCGATTCGGTCAGTTGGGTAGTTCGGGTCCACCGGCACGAAGGCGGCACCCGATTTCGCGACAGCCCAGAGAGCCAGCACCGATTCGATCGAGCGGGTGAAGCCGAGGGCGACGAACGACTCCGGACCTATCCCGCGATCGATCAATACACGCGCTAATTGCGACGAACGGCTGTCGAGGTCCCGGTACGTAACCGGTGCCCCATTGTATGAAATGGCCTTCCGGCTCCCATTCGCCTCAACTCCAGCGGTCAGCAGTTGGGGAAGCAACATCGCTCGCGTTCGACGGCCCCTGTTCGGACGTGAGCCGGACCTGCTGCGCGGGCGGCCGGCCCCAGACGCCGACCCTGCACCCACAAACATCGATTTCGCATCCCCATCGGTCATTTTTTCTTCCTCACCAGCTGGAGAATTGCGAGAATCCATGAAATCCGCTCACCTCTGTCGTAGATTGCCGGCCCAGCGCCGAGCTTGACCAGTTTAATCGAACCGCCGGACGTGGCCCTTACCGCTCATTAGTTCATCAGATGAGATCCTCCGTCCGTTACGAGTGCTTCATCACTCAGCGGACATCACGACTCGAGAGCGTCGGGGCCGCAGAGACGACTGACGGATCTGAGCCGTCGAAGAGCGCGGTCCCCCCAGCCGACCATCTATCGATCAGCCATGTCGGTGCGAGCCCATCGAGCAGAACCAGAGTCTCGAGATCGTTCACACCGTCCGAGTCGACCCCTGTCAGTGCAGTGGAGGGCACGAAGGCGTGCGTCACCCACTCGTCAGCCAGTAACTGCGCCAGTCCTTCCCCCGTGTTCTCGCTGTCGCGCGCAAACACCATTGCTGCGCCCGCGGTCGCGGCTACCAAGAACTCGAGAACCCAGGGGTCGCTCCCCGTCTGACCGATGAGAAGCGTGCGCGACTCATAGGTGACAGACAACCGCTCACGCGCAACGGCCAGGAAGGCTGCCAACCCTTGCTGCGGAACCACGACGCGCTCTCGCCCGTTCGCAAGTGCGCTCCGGTACAGGACATATGCGGGATGCTCTGCGAGTAGTGGCTTCACCCGGTCCACATACGTGACGGGATGCGCAGGCTCGGCAGCAGCCAGAGTCACTACATCGGAGTCGTCGACGCACAACCAATCGATCGCATCGGTCAGCGCTGCCCGATGGGATGTGACAGTCACACCGATTCGCGCAATTGAACAATCGCCCTCGTCAAAACCCAGCGCCATCGGAGCGCTTGGATCTACTGGGGCGAATGCCGCGCCCGACTTGATGACAGCCCACATCGCCAGCACTGATTCGGCAGACCGCGCGCCTACGACTGGAACATACGACCCTGGTCCCACCCCTCTACCGATCAGTACCCGGGCGAGTTGGGAGGACCGCCGGTCGAGTTCGGCGTACGAGATCTGGTCGCCCTCTACCACCAACGCAGGTGCATCCGGGTCATCCTCTACCACGTCCGCCAAGAGTTGCGCGAGCGTCTCGGATGGCATCGCTGTGGCGCTTATCTCACTGGCAGACAATGCTGCATCATCAGTGGACCCCACTCCGCGGGAGTCCTGGAGAATCTCGTCGAGTTCCTCACGGCTGAGGATCTCGATCTCGTCGACGACTGCATCGGATCTACTGACGAACGATTCCAGTACTCGAGTGAACCTGACGCTGAGCGTCTCCACCTGCGACCGTTCGAATGAGTCCAACTGGTACTTGAAGGTCAAGTCAAGACGCGATTCCATCGAAACGAGCAGGGTCAGCGGGTAATGCGTGGCATCCTGGACGGCGACACCCGTGACCTGCAGTCCGTCAACCGAGCTGGCTGCACCCAGAGCTTGCCTGTCGATCGGATACGACTCGAACACGAGGAGGGTGTCGAACAATGCACCTACCCCGGCAGCCTGCGATATCTCCGTCAGACCCACATAGTGATGGTCAAGCAAATCGGCCTGCTGCCCCTGCAGACGCCTCAGCAATCCGCTGACAGTTTCTCTCTCATCGACCCGAACTCGCACGGGAACCGTGTTGATGAACAGCCCCACCATGGTTTCGACACCAGCGAGGTCAGCCGGCCGGCCCGACACCGTGGCCCCGAACACCACGTCTGATCGACCAGTCATCCGCCCGAGCAGAATCGCCCAAGCGGCCTGTACCAAGGTATTGACGGTCACACCCTCCTTGGCCGCGAGGGCGGTCAATTGTGCAGTCTTCTCCCCGGATAGCTCGATCGCCACCTTGTCGATCCCGGTGCCTGTGTTATCGACTCCACCGATCGAGGAGGCCATCATCGTGGGCTCTGTGATCCCCGCCAACGCCTCTGCCCAAGTATCCAACGATTTCCGCTCGTCCCGCCGGCTCAGCCATTCGAGGAAACTGCGGAATGACCGCACCCGCGGCAGGACCGATTTGTCACCATTCACCGCGTACAGAACCAGCAGGTCTTGCATCAGTAGCGGTGTGGACCAGCCGTCCAAGAGAATGTGGTGCGTCGTGACGCCGAAGCTCCACCTGTTGTGCGCCACCCGAACCAGGGTGAAACGCATCATCGGCGGTCTAGCCATGTCGAACTGGGTAGTCTGATCCTCCATGAACGCCCTCTGGGCTTCTGCCCTGGACTCGGCGTCGGCAATACTCGTCAGATCGATTTCACGCCACGGCAGATCTGCGTGATCGACTACGATTTGGATCGTCTTGCCGCTCGAGTCGCTGACGAAGGCGGTCCGCAAGGTCGCGTGCCGATCGACGACCGCCTCCGCGGCCCTCCGCAGCCGGTCCGCATCGACCACTCCACTCAGTTCCAAAACAGTCTGGATTGTGTACACATCGACCGACGACTGGGTCATCATCGAGTGGAAGAACAGTCCCGACTGCAACGGGGACAACGGCCAGACGTCGGTGATCGACGGATACTTGGTTTGCCACAGATCGAGATCCCTCTGCCTTGTCGCCACCAACGAGAGGTCCGAGGGAGTAAGTCCGCCCGCATCAGGACGCTTGACATGGTCGGACAAAGCGACGAGTGCAGAGGTCCACAGATCAGCGAACTCCTGTACCTCAACGCGGGTGATTACGTTCGAGGCATAAGCGAAACCTGCACCGAGCCGTGGCCCGTCAGGGCCGTCAGTGACAATCGAGTTGATCTCAATCGTGGCGCGAGCGGGCATATCGGCGTCGAGTGCGGCTGTTATCCCACCAAGCTCCCCGGTGGGGGCCCAACCGAATTCGGCCAGCCCCTCCGGAACGTCGCGCGCCGACACTCGCCCGAGATAGTTGAAACACACTTCACCGGTATCGGAGCCTGCCAACGCCAGCCCGGTGTCGTCATTGAGATACCGCAGCAGTCCGTAGCCCATGCCCTTGTCTGGAATGGTCAGAAGTTGTTCCTTGACCGCCTTGACCACTTCTCCCGCGGCAGCGCCACCTGCGAAAGCGTCATCCAGATCGATGGCGTCGACATCGAGACGAACTGGGAAGGTACTTGTGAACCACCCGACCGTGCGGGACAGGTCCGCACCAGGGACGACCTCGTCCTCCCTTCCGTGACCCTCGAGCCGGACCAGCGACGACGTCCGAGCGATTCCCCGGACCCGGCGCCACTGGGCAATGGCCATCGCCAACGCCGCGAGAAGACCATCATTGACTCCACCATGAAAGCGCGCCGGTACAGTGGTCAGGATTGCGTCGGTGACGGCTCCGGACAGCGTTACTTCAACCCGTTCGACCGTCGGCTCTACGTCGAGTACAGGATCTAGCTTTCGAGTACCGAACAAGGGCTCATCGCCGGCACCGACAATTCCGCGCCACAGAGCCAACTCTGATGTGCGGTCCGCCGAATGCGCCTCGTCGACAAGTCGGTTGGCCCACAGCCGCATCGACGTTCCCACTACGGGCAACGCTGGCTCGTCACCAGCCGTAATCTGTGACCAGGCGACAGCAAGATCGGAAATGAGGATCCGCCAGGACACGCCGTCCACGGCAAAGTGTTGGGCGACAATCAAGAGCACACCCGGCCGACGCTCGTCGCTCGACGCGTTTTCGAAGTCGAACCGTACGAACCGAATCATCTTCCCGGCGGCGGGATCCAGCCTGGAAAGCGCCGCGTCCAGTTCGCTCGAGGCGAGCGCAGTCAGGTCCGCCTCCTGCACCGCGGAATCGACCCGAATGCAGTGAAGGAGTTCGTCGACATCAACCGCACCAACGGGCTGAGTTTCGAAATTCCATGTGCCGGTATCATCCAGGGACATTCGGGATCGCAAGACGTCGTGGTGATCGACTACCGCCTGCAGAGTTCGAACCAGGACCTGATCATCGATTCCAGCAGGCAGAGTCACAGGCACGAACTGCGAGAAGCGGTTGAATCCACCACCACCCTCGAGGAACCATCGCATTATCGGAGTCAAGGGTATCCGCCCGACACCACCACCGGGCAGCTCCTCGAGCGCCACCGCCACCGCCACCGCATCCTCGGTCAGGACCGCGACCTCAGCCAACCCGGCGACAGTCTTACGCTCGAACACATCCCGC
>NZ_WXYH01000136.1:0-4864 GCF_009872365.1 Rhodococcus sp. T7 | reverse complement strand
GTCCAACTGTCACGCGGATATCTACGCCGTCCAGGCCTGACGGCCGAACGCTTTGTGGCGAGCCCGTTCGGAAACGCAGGCGAACGGCTGTACCGGACCGGCGACGTGGTCCGGCGCCGCGAGGACCGGGCTTACGAATACCTCGGTCGGAGCGATTTCCAGGTCAAGATCCGCGGTTTCCGGATCGAACTGGGGGAGGTCGACGCAGCGTTGGCTGCGCATCCCGATGTTGAATTCGCCGCCACCATGGGGCGCGAGCTGGTGCCCGGAGCGACCTCGCTGGTGTCGTACGTTCTGCCTGTCGCAGGCGCGGAGATCGACACTGCGATGCTGCTCGAGTTCGTCGCACAGGAACTGCCCGGCTACATGGTTCCTGCCGTGGTGTCGGTGCTCGACGAAATCCCCCTCACGCCGGTGGGCAAGTTGGATCGGGCAGCCCTCCCTGCTCCGGTTCTCGCGGCAGCGCAATTCCGAGCACCGACGACTCCGGTCGAAGAAATTGTGGCGGGAGTTTTCGCTGAAATTCTCGGGGTCGAGCGTGTCGGACTCGACGATGACTTCTTCGCGTTGGGCGGCAACTCGCTGATCGCAACCCAGCTGATCGCACGGTTGGGTGCGGCTCTGGACGCACAGATCCCGTTGCCGGCCTTGTTCGAGTCGTCCTCTGTGGAAGCACTGGCGGCCGCCGCGGAGTCGCACGCGGGTCTCGGTGGCAGGAAGGCTCTGAAGGCCGGCCCGCGTCCGGGGCGGGTGCCGTTGTCGTTGGCGCAGTCTCGGATGTGGTTTTTGAATCGGTTCGAGCCTGGTTCTGCGGTGAATAATATTCCGGTGGCGATTCGGTTGTCGGGGTCGTTGGATGTGGCTGCGTTGCAGGCGGCGGTGGCGGATGTGGTGGCGCGGCACGAGTCGTTGCGGACGGTGTATCCGGAGATCGATGGTGTGGGTTTTCAGGTTGCGGTTCCGGTTGCGGATGCTGTTCCGGATCTGACGCCGGTGCGGGTGGCCGAGGGGGTGGTGCTGGACCGGGTGGTGGACCTGATGTCGGCTGGGTTTGATGTGACGGCGGGGGTGCCGGTGCGGGCGGCGTTGTTCGAGGTGTCGCCGGCTGAGCATGTGTTGGTGTTTGTGGTGCATCACATTGCGGCGGATGGTTTTTCGATGGGTCCGCTGACGCGGGATGTGATGTCGGCGTATGTTGCGCGGACGCAGGGGCAGGTGCCGGGTTGGGGTCCACTCGAGGTGCAGTATGCGGATTATTCGTTGTGGCAGAGGGAGGTGCTCGGTAGCGAGGATGATCCGGAGTCGTTGATCTCGCAGCAGGAATCGTATTGGGTGTCGGTGCTGGCCGGTCTTCCGGATCAGCTGGATTTGCCCGTCGACAAGCGGCGACCAGCCTATCCGTCGTACACGGGCAACTCGGTGACCTTCACGATCGCGCCGCCGACTCATCGTCGTATCGTCGAGTTGGCCCAGGACAGTAATTCGTCGGTGTTCATGGTGGTGCATGCGGCGTTGGCGGTGTTGTTGTCGCGTTTGTCGGGTAGTGATGATATTGCGGTGGGGACGCCGATTGCGGGTCGTGGTGAGCAGGCTCTTGATGATGTGATCGGGATGTTCGTCAATACTTTGGTGTTGCGGACGCGGGTGGTTCCGGGTGGGAGTTTTGCGGATCTTCTGGCGGGGGTTCGTGAGGGTGATCTGGGTGCTTTCGGGCATGCGGATGTGCCGTTCGAGCGGTTGGTGGAGGTGCTCAATCCTGAGCGGTCGACGTCGCGTCATCCGTTGTTTCAGGTGGCGTTGGCTTTCGAGAATCTTGGTGGGTCGTCGTTCGAGTTGCCCGGGTTGACGGTCAGCGCAGTCGAATTCGATACCCACGTTGCGAAATTCGATCTCTCGGTGACGCTCCGGGAAAATCTCTCCGCAGACTCGGCTGCGGCGGGTTTGGTGGGGCAGTTCACGTATGCGACGGATTTGTTTGATGAGTCGACTGTGGTGTCGTTTGTGGATCGGTTTGTGCGGGTTCTCGAGGCTGTGGTTGCGGATCCGGGTGTGTTGGTGGGTGATATTGAGGTGTTGTCGGGGGATGAGCGTGCGGTGTTGACGCATGTTCATGGTGGGGGTGTTATGCCGGTGCGGTTGTTGCCGGATGTTTTGGCTGCGGGTGTGGGTGTGGATCCGGATGCGGTGGCGGTGCGGGTTGGGGGCCGGTCGGTGTCGTATCGGGAGCTTGATGAGCGGTCGTCGCGGTTGGCGCGGTTGTTGATTGGGCGTGGGGTGGGTCCGGAGTCGGTGGTGGCGTTGGCGTTTCCGCGGTCGTTCGAGATGGTTCTCGCGGTGTGGGCGGTGGCGAAGTCGGGTGCTGCGTATGTGCCGGTTGATCCGGGTTATCCGGTGGAGCGGGTTGGTTTTTTGTTGAGTGATTCCGGTGCGGTGGTGGGGTTGACCGGGAGTGGGTTTGTGGATCGGTTGCCTGGTGGGGTGCCGTGGTTGGTTGTTGATGATCCGGCGTTGCTGGCGGTGTGTGAGGGGTTGTCGGGGGGGCCGGTTGCTGATGCGGATCGGGTGTCGCCGTTGCGGTCTGCTGATGTGGCGTATGTGATCTATACCTCTGGTTCGACGGGGTTGCCGAAGGGTGTGAGTGTCACTCATGCGGGTCTCGGGGGTGTGTTGGAGAGCGCTGCCGGGTTGTATGGGGTGAGTGCGTCGTCGCGGTTCCTGCATATTTGTTCGCCGAGTTTCGATCCGTCGGTGTTGGAGTGGATGGCGGCGTTCTCGGTGGGTGCGCGGTTGGTGATTGTGCCGCCGTCGGTTCTTGGTGGGGCGGAGTTGGCGGGGTTGATGCGTGATGAGGGGGTGACGCACACGATTGTCACTCCGGCAGTGTTGGGCACGGTTGATCCGGTGGGGCTCGAGAAGCTCGAGGTTGTTTCTGTTGGTGGTGATGTGACGACTGCGGATTTGTTGGCGAAGTGGGCGCCGGGTCGCAGGTATTTCAATGGGTATGGTCCGACGGAGACGACGATCATTTCGTCGTTTGCGGAGTTGTCGGCGGGTGGGCCGGTGACGGTGGGTCGGCCGATTTCCGGGATGTCGGCGTTGGTGCTTGATTCGCGGTTGCGGCCGGTGGTTCCGGGTGCGTCGGGTGAGTTGTATTTGGCTGGTGGTGCGTTGGCTCGGGGGTATCACGGTCGGGCGGGTTTGACGTCGGAGCGGTTCGTGGCGAATCCGTTCGGTGAGTCGGGTTCGCGGTTGTATCGCACTGGTGATGTGGTGCGGTGGACGGCGGATTTGATGCTCGAGTATGTGGGGCGCTCGGATTTTCAGGTGAAGGTGCGTGGTTTCCGGATCGAGCTCGGTGAGATCGATGCGGCGCTCGCTGTGCATCCGAGTGTGGGGTCCGTGGTCACGGTTGATCGGGAACTCACTACCGGTGCAACGGTTTTGGTGTCGTATGTGGTGCCGTCGTCGTCGGCTGTGGTGGATTCGGTGGAACTGGCGGATTTCGTGGGGGCGTCGTTGCCGGCGCATATGGTGCCGTCGGCGGTGGTGGTGCTCGATGCGTTGCCGTTGACGGTCAACGGGAAGGTCGATCGGAAGGCTCTGCCGGAGCCGGTGGTGCAGGCGCGGGTGTTCCGGGCGCCGCAGGGTCGGGTCGAGGAGATCGTCGCGGAGGTGTTCGCCGATGTGCTCGGGGTGGAGCGGGTCGGTGTCGATGAGTCGTTCTTCGCGCTGGGTGGGGACTCGATTGTCTCGATTCAGTTGGTCTCGCGGGCGAAGGCGCGGGGTGTGGTGTTCTCTCCGCGGGATGTGTTCGAGCGTAAGACTGTCGCCGGGTTGGCTGAGGTCGCGGTCCTGACCGAGGATGCGGTGGCGGTGGTGCTCGAGGAGTTGCCCGGTGGTGGTGTGGGGTGGATGCCGTTGACCCCGATCGGGCGGTTCATGGTCGGGCGTGGGGGCGGGTATTCGCGGTTCTCGCAGAAGTTGACGGTGGAAGTGCCGGCGGGGATCGATCGGTCGGGTGTGGTGGGCACGATCGCGGCGGTGGTGGATCGTCACGACATGCTGCGGTCACGGTTGGTCGAGGATGATCGTGGGTGGGGTCTCGAGGTCGTCGAGCCGGGTGCGGTCGATGTCGACGGGTTGGTGCATCGGGTCGAGGTGGGTGTCGGCCTGTCCGGGGGGGCGGTGTCGGATCTGGCGTCTGCGGAGTTCGATGCGGCGTTGGGTCGGTTGGATCCGGGCGCGGGTGTGATGGTGCAGTTCGTGTGGTTCGACTTCGCGGCGGCGGCGGGTGAAGATCCGCGGCCGGGGTTGTTGCTGGTGGTGGCGCATCATCTGGTCGTTGATGGGGTGTCGTGGCGCATTGTGGTGCCGGACTTCGTGTCTGCGTGGGTGCAGCTCTCGGGTGGTCAGGTGCCGGTGTTGGCTCCGGTGGGGACGTCGATGCGCCGGTGGGCGCATGCGCTGGTCGAGGAGTCCGTCGCTGGGACGCGGGTGGCGGAGTTGCCGCTGTGGCGGTCGGTGCTCGAGGGTCCGGATCCGGTGTTGGGGGTGCGTGCGCTCGATCCGGTGGTGGATGTGGAGTCCACCGTGGAACGGGTTGAGGTGGTGGTGTCGGCGGAGGTGACGGCGTCGTTGTTGACGTCGGTGCCGAGAGTGTTCCGTGGTGGGGTCAATGACGGGTTGTTGGCGGCGTTGGCGTTGGCGGTCAGTCGGTTCCGTCGTGAGCGCGGAGTGGTGGTGCCGTCGACGTTGATCCAGCTCGAGGGTCACGGCCGTGAGGAGGCGGTGATTGCGGGGGCGGATCTGTCGCGGACGGTCGGGTGGTTCACCAGTGCGTTCCCGGTGCGGTTGGATATCGGTG
>NZ_WXYH01000135.1:0-3219 GCF_009872365.1 Rhodococcus sp. T7 | reverse complement strand
GTGTGTTGTTTGAGAACTGCACAGTGGACGCGAGCATCTTTGTTGTAAGTAATGAAGAGCGTACGGTGGATGCCTTGGCACCAGGAGCCGATGAAGGACGTAGGAGGCTGCGATAAGCCTCGGGGAGCTGTCAACCGAGCTGAGATCCGAGGATGTCCGAATGGGGAAACCCAGCACGAGTGATGTCGTGTTACCCGCACCTGAATATATAGGGTGTGTGGAGGGAACGTGGGGAAGTGAAACATCTCAGTACCCACAGGAAGAGAAAACAATAGTGATTCCGTGAGTAGTGGCGAGCGAAAGCGGAAGAGGCTAAACCATGGATGTGTGATAGCCGGCAGGTGTTGCATTCGTGGGGTTGTGGGGTTCATCTTGTCAATGCTGCCGTGTTGGCCGACAGTAAGAAATCATTGTGTTAGTGGAAGTGGTCTGGAACGGCCTGTCGTAGAGGGTGAGAATCCCGTACACGAAAACATGATGACTGTCGTGATGGAAACCCAAGTAGCACCGGGCCCGTGAAATCTGGTGTGAATCTGTCGGGACCACCCGATAAGCCTGAATACTCCCTGGTGACCGATAGCGGACTAGTACCGTGAGGGAAAGGTGAAAAGTACCCCGGGAGGGGAGTGAAATAGTACCTGAAACCGTGCGCTTACAATCCGTCAAAGCCTTCGAGTGACTTGTCACTGGGGGTGATGGCGTGCCTTTTGAAGAATGAGCCTGCGAGTTAGTGGCATGTCGCGAGGTTAACCCGTGTGGGGTAGCCGTAGCGAAAGCGAGTCCGAATAGGGCGTTGTAGTGGCATGTTCTAGACCCGAAGCGGAGTGATCTACCCATGGCCAGGTTGAAGCGACGGTAAGACGTCGTGGAGGACCGAACCCACTTAGGTTGAAAACTGAGGGGATGAGCTGTGGGTAGGGGTGAAAGGCCAATCAAACTCCGTGATAGCTGGTTCTCCCCGAAATGCATTTAGGTGCAGCGTCGCGTGTTTCTCACCGGAGGTAGAGCTACTGGATGGTCTAGGGGGCCCACAAGCTTACCGAAATCAGCCAAACTCCGAATGCCGGTGAGTGAGAGCGCGGCAGTGAGACTGCGGGCGATAAGGTTCGTAGTCGAGAGGGAAACAGCCCAGATCGCCAGCTAAGGTCCCTAAGCGTGTACTAAGTGGAAAAGGATGTGGGGTCGCGAAGACAACCAGGAGGTTGGCTTAGAAGCAGCCACCCTTGAAAGAGTGCGTAATAGCTCACTGGTCAAGTGATCCTGCGCCGACAATGTAGCGGGGCTCAAGTACACCACCGAAGCTGCGGCACTCACACAATAGTCTCCGGTTCTCCTGCGGGAGGGCCGGCAGGTGTGTGGGTGGGTAGGGGAGCGTCGTGTGGCCATGGAAGCGGCGGGGTGACCCAGCCGTGGAGGCCACACGAGTGAGAATGCAGGCATGAGTAGCGAAAGACGAGTGAGAAACTCGTCCGCCGAATGACCAAGGGTTCCTGGGCCAGGTTAATCCGCCCAGGGTGAGTCGGGACCTAAGACGAGGCCGACAGGCGTAGCCGATGGACAACGGGTTGATATTCCCGTACCCGTGTGAACGCGCCCCTGGTGAATCAGTGATACTAACCATCCTGAAGCGTCCTTACGTCCCTTCGGGGGCCCTGGATGTGGATGCATGGGACCTGATCTGGTAGTAGCCAAGCGATGGGGTGACGCAGGAAGGTAGCTGAGCCAGTCAGTGGTAATACTGGTGTAAGCCTGTAGGGCGAACGGTAGGCAAATCCGCCGTTCACGAGCCTGAGAGGTGACGCATAGCCGAATGAGGCGAATTCAGTGATCCTATGCTGCCGAGAAAAGCCTCTAGCGAGCTTTCACACGGCCCGTACCCCAAACCGACACAGGTGGTCAGGTAGAGAATACTAAGGCGATCGAGATAACTATGGTTAAGGAACTCGGCAAAATGCCCCCGTAACTTCGGGAGAAGGGGGGCCTCGTTTGGTGATCACTCTTGCAGTGTGAGCTGGGTGGGGCCGCAGAGACCAGTGAGAAGCGACTGTTTACTAAAAACACAGGTCCGTGCGAAGTCGTAAGACGATGTATACGGACTGACGCCTGCCCGGTGCTGGAAGGTTAAGAGGACCGGTTAGCCACTTGTGGCGAAGCTGAGAATTTAAGCCCCAGTAAACGGCGGTGGTAACTATAACCATCCTAAGGTAGCGAAATTCCTTGTCGGGTAAGTTCCGACCTGCACGAATGGCGTAACGACTTCTCAGCTGTCTCAACCATAGACTCGGCGAAATTGCATTACGAGTAAAGATGCTCGTTACGCGCGGCAGGACGAAAAGACCCCGGGACCTTCACTACAGCTTGGTATTGGTGTTCGGTTCGGTTTGTGTAGGATAGGTGGGAGACTGTGAAGCGCTCACGCCAGTGAGTGTGGAGTCGTTGTTGAAATACCACTCTGATCGTATTGGACCTCTAACCTCGGACCATGATCTGGTTCAGGGACAGTGCCTGGTGGGTAGTTTAACTGGGGCGGTTGCCTCCCAAAATGTAACGGAGGCGCCCAAAGGTTCCCTCAGCCTGGTTGGCAATCAGGTGTCGAGTGCAAGTGCACAAGGGAGCTTGACTGTGAGACTGACAGGTCGAGCAGGGACGAAAGTCGGGACTAGTGATCCGGCACCGGCAAGTGGAAGCGGTGTCGCTCAACGGATAAAAGGTACCCCGGGGATAACAGGCTGATCTTCCCCAAGAGTCCATATCGACGGGATGGTTTGGCACCTCGATGTCGGCTCGTCGCATCCTGGGGCTGGAGTAGGTCCCAAGGGTTGGGCTGTTCGCCCATTAAAGCGGCACGCGAGCTGGGTTTAGAACGTCGTGAGACAGTTCGGTCTCTATCCGCCGCGCGCGTTAGAAACTTGAGGAAGGCTGTCCCTAGTACGAGAGGACCGGGACGGACGAACCTCTGGTGTGCCAGTTGTTCCACCAGGAGCACCGCTGGTTAGCTACGTTCGGAAGGGATAACCGCTGAAAGCATCTAAGCGGGAAGCCTGTTCCAAGATGAGGTTTCTCACCCCCTCGAGGGGGTAAGGCCCCCGGCAGACCACCGGGTTGATAGGCCAGAACTGGAAGCCAGGTAACTGGTGCAGGTGACTGGTACTAATAGGCCGAGGACTTACCACAAAGAAGCTACGCGTCCACTGTGCAGTATCTGAAACAACACACACG
>NZ_WXYH01000134.1:0-5124 GCF_009872365.1 Rhodococcus sp. T7 | reverse complement strand
TTGATGCGGTGGAGCGGGATCTGGTGGTGTCGGGGTGGAATGACACCGGGCATCCGGTGGATGCTGGTGCGACGTTGCCGTCGTTGTTCGATGGGCAGGTGGCGGAGTCGGCGGGTGCGGTGGCCGTTCGGTTCGAGGGTCGGTCGCTGACTTATGGTGAATTGGATCTGCAGGCGAATCGTTTGGCACGGAAGCTGATTTCGGGTGGTGTCGGTCCGGGGTCATTGGTTGCGATTGCGTTGCCGCGGTCGTTGGACCTGGTTGTGGCAGTGCTGGCTGTCGTCAAGTCCGGTGGTGGGTACCTGCCGGTGGATGTGACGTATCCGGCTGACCGGATCGCATACATGCTTGCTGATGCCGATCCGCAATTGATGATTTCCACTTCGCAGGAGCTGGGGTCGGTGCCGGTGATGGATGTGGTGTCCGGCATCGAGACGGTTTTGCTTGACACTGAGGATCTGTCGGAGTTCGGTAGCTCGACAATCACCGATTCGGATCGGTTGTGGCCGTTGCGGTCGGAGAGCACGGCGTATGTGATCTATACATCGGGTTCG
The DNA here is from genome assembly GCF_009872365.1 of Rhodococcus sp. T7. Lineage (NCBI taxonomy): Bacteria > Bacillati > Actinomycetota > Actinomycetes > Mycobacteriales > Nocardiaceae > Rhodococcus > Rhodococcus sp. T7. Next base: position 4,570 of record NZ_WXYH01000134.1, on the reverse strand, counting down.
ACGGGCCAGCCTAAGGGTGTCGCGGTCTCGCACCGGAACGTGGTCGAGTTGTTTGCAAATGCTCAGCCGAAATTCGGATTCGACGGCTCGGATGTGTGGACGATGTTCCACAGTTATGCGTTCGATTTTTCGGTGTGGGAGTTGTGGGGGCCGCTGCTGCATGGTGGCACATTGGTGGTGGTTGACTTCATTACTTCGCGATCGCCGGAGGAACTCCGGGAGTTGGTTGTCCGCGAAGGGGTGACGGTTCTCAATCAGACGCCGTCGGCGTTCTATCAGTTTGCGGAGGCTGACCGTGTTGCGGCTGATTCGGGCTTTGCCGCTCAGTTGCCGTTGCGACATGTAATTTTTGGCGGTGAGGCTCTGGATTTGGGCCAGTTGTCACGCTGGTTCGACCGACATGGTGATCAGGCTCCGCGCCTGGTGAACATGTACGGGATTACAGAGACAACGGTGCATGTGTCGTTCTTGGAGCTGACTGCTCAGATGGCGCGCTCGGGTGCGGCGTCGGTGGTTGGCCGGGCTTTGCCGGGTCTCTCGGTGTATGTGCTCGATGCGCGTCTTCGCCCGGTGCCTGTGGGTACGGCGGGGGAGATGTATGTCTGTGGTCGTCAGCTTTCGCGGGGATATCTGGGCCAGCCGGGGTTGACGTCGGGGCGGTTTGTGGCGAATCCGTTCACGGTTGCTGGTGACCGTATGTATCGCACTGGTGATCTTGCTCGCTGGAATGTTGATGGTCAGTTGGAGTATGTGGGCCGGTCGGACTTCCAGGTGCAGTTGCGTGGGTTCCGGATCGAGCTTGGTGAGGTCGAGGCTGCGTTGTCGCGGTGCGAGGGTGTGGCGCACGCGGTGGCGGTGGTGCGTACCGACGCTGCTACTGGTGATCGCTTGGTTGGGTATGTAGTGCCCGAGGCGCGGGCCGGCGTGGACCCGGTGGATGTGACGGAGCTCGTGTCCGGGTTCTTGACCAGTTATATGGTCCCCGATGCGGTGGTCGTGCTTGATGAGTTGCCGTTGACGGCGAACGGAAAGCTCGATCGCAAAGCGCTGCCGGCGCCGGAATTCGCGAGCAACCGGGAGTTCCGTGCTGCGGAAACCCACGGCGAGCAGATCATTGCCGGCGTGTTCGCAGATGTGCTCGGGCTCGAGAGGGTCAGCGTGGATGATGATTTCTTCGCGTTGGGTGGCAACTCATTGATCGCGACACGGTTGTCGGCACGGTTGGGTGCGGCACTGGATACTCAGATACCTGTGCGGACGCTGTTCGAAGCGTCGACAGTGCACTCTCTCGCGGCCCGCTTGGAGTCGCATACAGGCGGGGACGGTCGTGCGGCCTTGGTGGCACGGGAGCGTCCGGAGCGGATTCCGTTGTCGTTGGCACAGCAGCGAATGTGGTTCCTGAATCAGATGGACACGTCATCATCCGCGTACAATATTCCGTTAGCGTTACGCTTGTCGGGTCAGCTTGATGGCATTGCGCTGCAGCGGGCCGTTTCTGATGTGATCGAACGGCACGAATCACTGCGCACCCTGTATCCGGAAGATTCGGAGGGACCGGTCCAGAGGATCGTCCCGGCGGCAGAGGTCCAGTGTGATCTGACGCCGATCGTTCTCGGAGACGAGGAGGCCCTCTTCGCCAATGTAAGCGGGTTCTTGAGCGCAGGTTTCGATGTGAGGGTTGAGGTTCCTGTCCGGGTCCAGTTGCTTCGGATTGCGAACGATGAGTTCGTATTTGCGATGGTCGTTCACCATATCTCGGCCGATGGCGTCTCGATGGCGCCGCTGGCCAGGGACATGATGACGGCATATGAGTCGCGTTCTCGTGGAGAGTCTCCGACCTTCTCGCGGTTGCCGGTCCAGTACGCCGATTACGCGTTGTGGCAGCGGGAAATCCTCGGCTCGGAGGACGATCAGGAATCGCTGGTCAGCAAGCAGATTGCGTACTGGGAGGAGGCGTTGTCGGGCATGCCGGAACGATTGGATCTGCCGGCAGATCATTCGCGTCCGGCCAACCCATCCATGCTCGGCGGCGCTGTCCAGGTTGTGGTTGACGCCGACGTGCATTCTCGGCTGAACGATATCGCGCGGCAACATAATGCAACGCTCTTCATGGTGTTGCATGCGGCACTGGCGGTTCTGCTCTCACGGCTGGGTGGGGCAACCGATTTTGCGGTCGGAACCCCGGTTGCGGGGCGCGGCGAGCAGGAGCTCGACGACTTGGTCGGCATGTTCGTCAACACGCTCCCGTTGAGGACGCGGGTGAACCCTGCGGAGAAGTTCGAGGAGCTTCTCGGGCAGACACGTGAGACTGATCTCGAGGCGTTCGCGAACTCGGATGTGCCGTTCGAGCGGATGGTGGACGCAATCACACCCATTCGTTCCTCCGCATTTCACCCGATATTCCAGGTGATGCTTTCGGTGCAACCGCTGGGCGAGGCGAGCCTGACGCTCCCGAACCTCGATATCAGTCCGGTTGACGCCCTCGAAAATGCGGCGAAATTCGACCTCGAACTCACTGTGGTGCATCGCACGAATGGCGCGGGTGGACCTACCGAACTTGTTTCCAACTTCGGATACGCCAGGGACCTGTTCGACCAGGCCACCGTCGAATCGTTCGCGCGACGCTTCTTGCGTGTCCTCGAGGCAATCACGGTTGACCCGGAAGTTCGGATCGGCGACATCGAGATTCTCGACGACGCCGAGCAGCAGCGAATGCTCGCACGATTTGGTGGAAGTGGAGCGGGTGGCGGGGAGTCGCCACGTGGCGCTGACGGTGGCACCATGCACGGACGTACTCTCCCTCAACTCTTCATGGACATGGTCGAGGAAGATCCCGAGGCCCCTGCAGTTGTGTTTCGAGGCGAGGAAATCACGTATCAGGACTTGGATGTGCGCTCATCGAAGCTGGCCCGAGTGCTCGTCGAAGACGGAGTTGAACCTGAAACGATTGTGGCGATAGCGCTGCCGGTATCCGTCGATGCGGTGGTCGCTTACTGGGCGGTTGCCAAGGCAGGTGGAGCCTTCGTATCGGTAGACGAGGCCGAACCCTCGGAGCAGGTAACTCGAGCCATTCTCGGATCCGGTGCGACAGTGGTTCTGACACGCGGCGCAGATCGAGGTGCGCTGCCTGAAGGGCTCACAACACTGGTGCTGGATGATGATGGAGTAGTCCAACGTATCGCGGCGCAGTCTCCGCGGCCTATTGGATCTCGAGATCGTGCTCGGGCGCTTGCCGTCGAGGACCCAGCGTGGGTGATCTGCTCAGCCGAACGGGGCGGTGAGATACTTCGGCGAGAAGTGTCGCATGGCGATTTGGCCGCACTGGTCGGGGCGAAGCTCGATGAATATTCGGTGAACCATGATTCGCGGCTGCTCCATACGGAGCCACCCTGCGGCGTGACATCGGTACTCACTACCCTCCTCGCGGGAACATCGGGGGGTGCATTAATTCTTCCGAGCGGCGGGTCTCCGACAGGGGAGGGATTGGCCGAACTTCTGGGGTCGGAGTGGGTAACGCATGTCGTCACCACTGCGCCTGTGCTCTCGGGTCTGGACCTGCACGGCTTGCCCGATCTCGTTGCGATTGTCGTCGTCGGCTTCGAGTTGCCCCAGGTCGACACATGGTCAGATGGTCAGTTGATACACGAACTTGACGAGGAATCAATGTGGTCGGCGCTATCCGGATAACGGATTCGCGATGTCCGCTGCAGGCCCGCCTACGGCTGACGAGCTGTGGCGGATCCTGGTTGCCGCCACACGCTGTCGTAAGGTAGGCGTGCCTGTAACTGATACTGGTATACAGGGACGTCAGTCGCCGACCCATGCCCGAATCACGACAAGTGCGACAGCGGCGGCGTGCTCCCGGTTTGATGAGTTACCTAGTGAAGGTGAGTTAGTTCCATGCTTTGTACAACCCTGCAGTGTGTTCTTCGGCAGAAGGAGTTGTCAGCATGAGCGCCGGGGATGATAGGTCAGAGGTTCGGAGAGTTCGGGCGAGCGCCCGTCCGCCCCGACGACAGCGCACGCGAGTCACGTTGCTCCCTCAGTTGTTGACGTCGGCGGTAGAGGCACAGCCATCGGCGACGGCGCTGGTCTACGACGGTCAGACCCTGACCTACAACGAGCTGGACGAGCGTTCCTCGCGCATGGCACGGGCCTTGATCGATCGAGGTGTCGGCCCGGAGGATGTCGTTGCGATTGCGTTGACGAGGTCCATCGACTCGGTTCTGGCGGTGTGGGCTGTCGCGAAATCGGGTGCCGCCTTCGTGCCGGTGGACCCGAACTATCCACCCGACCGCATCACCCACATGGTGACCGACTCCGCCGCCGTCATCGGGCTCACGACCGCCGCTCGGCGCGATGCACTGCCCGATGTGGTGGAGTGGAAGGCCATCGACGATGCCGACTTCATCAGACACGTGGACTCGCATTCCAGCGAAGGAATCACCTACATGGATCGCGTACGGCTGTTGCGAGCCGAGCATCCAGCCTATGTGATCTACACGTCGGGTTCGACTGGGAAGCCCAAGGGTGTCGTCGTGACGCATGCCGGGTTGGCGGGTTTGGTGTC
>NZ_WXYH01000133.1:0-5249 GCF_009872365.1 Rhodococcus sp. T7 | reverse complement strand
TGTAGGTTCCCGCCTAAAAGTTCGACTTTCGTGGTCTGTCCTGGGGGTTTGTGGTCGGTTCTCATCAACTGTTCGACGTCTACTTCTCACGGTTCGTTCGACTTCTTCTCGGCGTGTGCTGGTTGGCGGGCCTGAGGATCTGTGCGGCCAGCTCGACGGTGTCGGGGTAGATCGCTGCGTGGGTGAAGCTGTCGTGATCGGTTTGGATGCCGAGATAGTGGTTGCGGGTCTGTAGCCGGAGCAGCCGGTGTCGCCAGTGGTGAGGAAGGGCGGTCGTCGAGGCCGGCCAGGGCGGGACGGCTTTGACCGCGGTCGCGTAGGCGAGTGTCACTTGCTGGGGTGTGTGGTGGCGCAGTAGCTGGTTGGTGCGGCGTTGGGCTGTGATGATCTCGGGGGTGGCGGATAAATCGAGCTGGGGGCTGTCGGCGTCGCTGATCCAGATCCCGTGGCGTGTGCAGACATTGTGGTGGACGGGCAGGTGGACGGGGACAGGTCCGCGGATGCCGCGGCGGATGGTGCATCGTCGGCAGGCGGTGGTGGCCCGGAGCGGGCCTTGGATGTCGGTGTCGCCGAAGGGAGGCAGTGCGTGGGCGAGGTCGGCGGGAGGTTTGCTGGTGAGGTGCGCGAGCGCGAGCAGCGCCGCGCCGGTTGCGGGGACGAGCATGTGGTGGCGGGCGCGGTCGTCGTCGCTGCTGGCCTTCGTCGAGAACCACGGGGGAAGGACGGCGAGAACCTCGGCGAGAGTGAGGTGGTTGGCGTCGGCGAGGCGAGTCAGGTAGGAGACGAGGGTCTCCCCGTTGACCGGGGCGGCCGACCGCGGCAGCACCGGCGTGCGTTTCGGCTTGTGAGAGAACGGGTTCGGTGCCACCGACGAGTTCTGCGTTTTCGGGGGAGGTTGCTCGTGTCGGGGCGGCAGGAGGCGGGCCACGTCGCGGTAGAACGTGGCTTTGCTTCCGGCGAAACCGAGGTCGGTCACTTCTCGGAACACGGTCGCGGGCCGCAGGTTCGGGTCCTCGGCGAACCGGTGCCGGCAGTAGTCGGCCAGAGGGTCGGTGAGCATACTCGGCTTTGTCCGGGCCCGGATTCCGGGCTTCTTGCGGCCGTGCAGGTAATCGCGGATTGTCTGCTGGCTGTGGCCGAGATGGCTAGCGATGGCGCGTCCTGACCATCCCGCCGCGTGCAGCGCGATGATCTTCTCGGCGCGGTCTCGTGGCAGCATCGCGGTCATGCGGCCGGTGGGCGCGGGGACCCGGAGGCGATGTCGGCGTCGACGGAGTCGAGGGTCTTCTTGGTGATCTTCTCGGTGCCGTCCAGGACGGCGTCGATGGCGGCGCTGCGGATTAGCCAGAGCAGGCTTCCGATCATTCCGTGGGTGCGCCTGTGCAGGTAGTTGTCGAGTTTGGTGAGGGTGCCCGGCTGGTGCCGGTGCAGCCGGAGGCTGCCTTCGAGGGCGGCGATCAATGTGGCCCACTGTTGGTCCTGGCCGAACGCGCTGGTGCGGACCATTCCGAAACGGCCGGCGATCTGCTCGCCGCGAGTCCCCGACAGCAGCCCGGTCCGTTCCAGGCTGATCCCGGCATATGCAAACGTTGCGGGAACCCTCTCGCTCAGGTATTTCAAGGTGTCGGATGCTTCGGCGCCCGCGCGGGTGCGGGTGTCGAGGTTGTGCAGTTCATCGACCGCGACGAGGGTGACACGGGCGTCGCGGCTCACTCCGCAGACCGCGTCGGCGATGTCGGTGATGTTGGCGCGCCGTGAGATCGGCAGGTCGAAGAACCGGGCGAACTCCATCGCGATCATCTTCGGGGTGGCCGCGGGCGGGACGGTGATGTAGATGACGGGAATGTCGCCCGTCGCGTGCGGGTGACGCCGCCGGTGGATCACCTCGACGGTCTTGCCGAGCTGGGTCAGCGCGGTGGTTTTGCCGGTGCGGGCGGGCCCGGACACCATCAGGCCGCAGCGGCCGTAGTGGGCGTTGCGGTTCAGCTGGATCAGGCGGCGACCGGAGGTGATGACCTGGCGGATCGTGGGAGTCTGGACCACCAGTAGCCGGGAGTGGTGAGCGATGCGGTCGTCGTCGTAGCAGTCGCGCTTGTCCTCGTCCAGGCCCGTCCAGATCGTGTCGGGCAGAAGGTTCGGTGCAGTGGGCATTTCGGTGACGAAGCCGCGCCAGCCTGCCAGCGTGGTCAACTGCAAGTGCTCGTGTTCGCCCGCCGGGTCGTCACCTCGGTCCGGGCGCGCGGGGCGGTTCACCATCTCTTGTCCGCCTCGGCGAACGCGTCGAAGATCGGCATCGGGATCACCCCGGTGCGGCCTTCGCCGGTGTTCTCGCCTGCCCGGCCGGTGTCGATGTCGTCGGTGAGATCGTCCTCGTCGTCGTTGTCGGCGATCACCTGCTGCGACTCGGCGGGCAGCACGGGGACCGGCTCGCCGGCAAGCTCGAGTTCCGCGGACGCGGCCAGACCGGCGCGTTCGGCCGCCAGCCGGGCGGCCATGCGCCGCTCGCGGCGGTCGAGAACTTCCCCCACGCTCCAGCGGCTCAACACTTGTCTCAGCGCCTCGTTCGGGTCGGCGAACCGGTCGTTGCGGCGCGCCAGGAACCGGGCATAGCGGGCAGCTTCGTCGGAAAACGGCGTGTTCAGCATCGGCGCGTGTTCCCAGACCAGCCGATGCCATCGCCCGTCGTCGGGGTCGCAGAACCAGACGTGGCGGACGTCGTCGTCGTTGACCCGGAACGGCCATTTCCCGGCGTCCAGACCGCCGTAGGGGCTCGATGCGTTGCGGTAGCCGTTCAACACCGGACCGTCGTAGCGGCGACCGTCGATCTCGACACCGTAATTCTGGATGGTGCGCCAGACCACTCGCAGGAATTCGAGCGCCAGCTCCGGAGCCGCCGGGATCCGCAACAGGCCCGCCTTGGCGATGCCGGTGGCGAACATGTCGTTGGGTGACATGGCCAGATTCGGCCATTCCGCGACCGCGAGCCCGTCGTGATCGGACGGGTGATAAACCGTCGAAATCCAATCCCGGATGACATCTTCGAGTTCGTGCACGAATAGAAACGCCTGCTCCTCCAGGCCCTCACCACGGCTGTGCAGGTCTGGGCCCTTGTAGGCGGGAAGGTGCTGGATCAGGCCCTGGCGTAAGGATCTGAAAAACCTTTCGATGGTGGGCTTGTCGGTCGGTTTGCGGGGCTGGGCGGGCTGGATCGAGATGCCCAGCCGCGCGCAGACACCGATCACGTGGGCCGACAGGAACGCTTTGCCGTGGTCGATCACCAGCGTCTCCGGCGGGCACCACACCTCGGCCGAAGCCTCGGCGGTGCCGTCCTCGGTGAACACCAGAAACCGCGGCAACCCGTGCGCCGGGCCCAGCGTCGGCCGTCCCGAACTGCGGCCGGTCACCGCCTCGAACAACACCCCCGCGACGTCGACCGCTTTCGTCGACACCGGGGTCACCTTCAACCCGAGAATCTGGCGGTCGAACAGGTCCTGCGCGACGGTCAGCTGGGCACGAACCCACCGGCAGGTCACCGGTTCCATCGCGAAAATATCCAGATCCTGGGTATCGAGGAGCACGTACTCGCCCGGCCGGGTAGCACGTAACCGCCCGTGAACACCCTTCGGGCCGGCCGCGATCGACCGTCGTGCCTTCGCCGAACCGCTCACCGCGTTCGTGCCCTTCGTCAGCTCCGCCAACCGGCGGTAGGCGGTGGCCTGCGACGGAATCGGCACCACCTTCTCGCCGTGCTCACGGTCGAGCCGATCAGCGACCCGCATCAGCACCGCCGACCGCGTCGGCGTCGACGCAGACACCCCCGCCGCCAGCTCCGCCCGTACCGCAGTCTCCCAGCGCGGATCGACGACCGAGAACCCGCTCCTGCCGCGGCGCCGGTCCACGAGCCCGGCTTCGCCGCTCTCGCGGTAAGCGGCCACCCACTTCTCGACCGCCCGCGACGTCACCGACAATTCCGCGGCCTTGGCCCTGTAACGCGCCATCAGCGGCTGGCTCGGAGCATATTCCGATCGTGGCTCGCCCTCCCGGGCTGCCTGGGCATAACCGGACCGGTAGCCGGTCAGCACCTCTCGGACGTGCTCACCACGCTCGGTCACCTGCCGCCGTTGCTCTCCGGTCAGCCCCGCCAGCACCAGCCCGGGATCGCCGCCGGATCCGACCGGCTCAACACCTCGTGCTCGCGTGACGAATTCGGTCAGAGAGAAACTGCTGTAGCGGCCGTCGGTATAGGAGATGACGACCTTTCGGCCGTCGAACTCCACGATCTGCGCCGCATCCCCATCGACGAGCACCGCGGTGCCGACCGCCACCGTGATCGCGCGCTCGGTCATACTCGACCCCCTGCCGCCGCCGAAACCACCGTTCCGCCATCGAGGGCCTGCGACAGATCCGCCGCCAGCCACGACCTCCACAACGCATGCAGGATCACCGGCCGGATCACCCACGGCGGTGCCACGGCCGCCATCTGCTGCTCCAGCACCGTGATCGCCGTGGGCTCGGCGGCGGCATCCACGACGGCTTCGATCAACTCGGTCGCCACGGTCATCGCCCGTCGATACCCCGCCAGGAACCGCACATTCTCGAGCTGCACCGGATCGCACCCACTCCAGACCTCGAACCCGAACCCGTGCCGCCGACACACCGCCCGTGTCCAGGCAAACTGTGCGACAACTTTCGGATCGTCAACGCGGGAAGCGGCTTTCACATCCACCACCGTCACCGCGCCATCGGCATAGGTCAGCAGCAGATCCGGAACATGGCGGCGCACCTGGTCACCGTCAGCCCCCTTCAGAAGGAATGGCTGAGCGGCGATGCCCACCACGTCCGGGTCCTGATCGGCCAGAAGGATCCTCGCCAGCTCCAGCCGACTCTCGTAGACCACATGCGAGCCCGTTGTTGAGGCCCAATACCACCCGGAATAATGGCGACGTCCCTGCCATGAACGGAACTCCCGCACCGGACGACCGGACAGCACCTCCGACACCGGTAGACGTGGCAACGTCGTATCGACGTATCTGCCGTCGTCCGCCCGATACCGGACGGACACATCCGATTTCTCGGCAAAATCGGCCAAGCCCGCCCGCAGGACGGAGTCCTCAGTCATGGGCGCCATGAAACACCGCCCAGAACCGATCCGGCCGCAGACACGCCGCCGCAGATTCTCAGCAATCATTCGAATCCGAACGACGCACGAACTTTCAATGAGAATCCGAACTCTTCAACGAGAAGCTACA
>NZ_WXYH01000132.1:0-97863 GCF_009872365.1 Rhodococcus sp. T7 | reverse complement strand
GTGTAGTACAACCCCCTCGGCCGTGCAGGGGGGGCGGGGCAGGTGATGCCTCGCCGCCACTGCTGTCTCCGGGGCCGGCACCCGGTCACCCGGCGCCCATTCGCCCCGGTTGTGCCCGGCAGGTGGGGCCAGTGAACGCTCCCGCCCACGAATCCCCACCCTCACCCACCCCGTTTCCCCACTTTCCCCCCTCCGGCCCGCGACGAGCCGTGGAGCAGGGGTAACGCACCCTCTCTACGCGCTCTCACCTGGGCCTTTCGGATGCGTCGCGCCGCTGTGTTTCGGAGCGCGATCGACGGTGCCCGTGTCGGTGATCACGTCGGGAATTTTCCCCCACCAACTCCAATTCGCGTTGACCAGCAAGTATTGGGCAAATTGGGTGGCAACACGCCGTTATCTACCTTGTGGGTGGGGGAAAGTGGGGTACTGTGGTGCGCAGCGGGGAGCGAAGGTGAACCGCCCGGGCATGCGGCGTTCGATACGAACGCGGTGGGAGGTGTCGAGTGTTTCTCGGTACCTACACGCCGAAGCTCGACGACAAGGGGCGGCTCACGTTGCCCGCAAAGTTCCGGGACGCGCTGGCGGGAGGGTTGATGGTCACCAAGGGTCAGGATCACAGCCTCGCGGTATATCCCCGGGAAGAATTCACCGCTCTCGCACGCAAGGCCGCGGCCGCGTCGAGAAGTGATCCGGAGGCGCGAGCCTTCGTTCGCGGACTGGCGGCAGGTACCGACGAGCAGCACGCAGATGCCCAGGGGCGCATCACCCTCTCGGCAGATCACCGTCGTTACGCGGGTCTCTCCAAGGACTGCGTAGTGATCGGTTCGGTCGACTTCCTCGAAATCTGGGATGCGCAAGCATGGCAGACCTATGTCGAGGCGAACGAGGAGAACTACTCGCAGGCAACAGGAGTCGCGCTCGGCGAAATCGTCTGAGCGTGAACACGTCCCCGCGAATGCCGCGAGGCCTCTGTCCGACGGAACCCTGACGCACTTCCCCAGCGCCAGGTTTTCATTTCGGGCAGGGACCTCGAAGCATTCGCCTCGGCCACTGGCCGACACGAGAAGTTCGAGCAGTGAACCCCGGCACCGGGCACGTTCACCCGCACCGCAGAGCAGGAGCCGGAGGGATCATGGTGGATCACGAGGGGGAAGATTCCTCGCCCGCCGATGGTTTCGGTCACATCCCGGTACTGCTTCACCGCGCAGACGAACTGCTGGGCCCTGCCCTCACCGTGAACGACCCGCAGGGCGGGGGCGCCGTCATGATCGACGCGACCCTCGGGCTCGGCGGGCATTCCGAGCACTTCCTGCGGACCTACCCCCAGCTGAGGCTCGTCGCCCTCGACCGTGATCCGCACGCACTGGAGATCGCGGGTGGCCGGCTCGCCCCGTTCGCGGACCGAATCACATTCGTGCACACCCGCTATGACGGCATCGAGGATGCGCTCACCCAGGCGGGTCTCGACCCGCAGGAGTCGGTGCACGGCATCCTCTTCGATCTGGGTGTCTCTTCGATGCAGCTCGACGAATCGGATCGGGGGTTCGCGTACTCGATCGACGCGCCCCTGGACATGCGGATGGACCCGACCACCGGCATCACCGCGGCCGAGGTCCTCAATACGTACAGCCACGGAGATCTCGCTCGCATCCTCAGCACGTACGGCGAGGAGCGCTTCGCGGGCAAGATCGCGTCGGAGGTGGTCCGGCAACGCGCGAAGGAGCCGTTCACGACCAGCGCAGCACTGGTCGAACTGTTGTACCGCACCATTCCTGCGGCTACCCGCCGTACCGGGGGACATCCCGCGAAGCGGACGTTCCAGGCCCTTCGAGTGGAGGTCAACGGCGAGCTCGATTCACTGCGCGCCGCGGTACCGGCTGCACTCGACGCGTTGACCGTCGGGGGACGCGTCGTGTTCATGTCGTACCAATCCCTGGAAGACCGGGTCGTCAAGCAGGAAATCACTCCGAGGTCGAAGTCGAAGAGCCCGGAGGGGCTTCCTGTCGAACTGCCCGGGACGGGACCGGAATTCCGGATCCTCACACGAGGGGCGGAGCGCGCGTCCGAACAGGAAATCGAAGAGAACCCACGATCAGCCCCGGTGCGTTTGCGCGCTGCAGAAAGAATTGCCAGGAGGTCGGCGGCATGACGGTTCAGGTGAGTTCCACCGAGATGCGGCCCGCACGGGCGGACAACCGGTCGGGCGCGGCTGAGCGGGCGTACAAGAAGCGCACCCAGCGCGCGGCCGTGCACAACGGATCCGCGATCGCCGTCTCCGGCAAGAACCGCACCGGCACTCTCACCGCCCGCATCCCGTTCGTGGCGACGATCCTCGTTCTGCTCGCGACGGGCCTGGCCGTCACACTGCTCCTCACGACCCGGTCCGCGGAGGACTCGTACCAGCTGAGCGCCGCCCGCGCCCACAACCAGTCGCTCGAAGAGGAGAAGGCAGCGCTCCAGCGTGACGTCGAGACCGCCAACTCCGCCCCGAAACTGGCGGAGGAAGCGGCCAAGCTCGGCATGGTCCCCGCGAACGACCCGGCTCGGCTCGTCGTCCACCCCGACGGCAGCGTCGAGGTCGTCGGAAAGCCGGCTCCGGCGTCGGGTGCGCCCGTGCCTCCGCTCGACGCGGCCGCCCCGAACACCCTGCGTGGCAACTCCGTGGCTACCGCCCCGAACCGGGGGAGTACCACGCAGTCTCCCCGCGCCACGCCGCAGCCCGGCAATGGCGCAGAGATCCAGGCACAGGGTGAACAATTGGTTCCCGTGATCCCATCGGCCGCCGCACCGACGACTGCTCCACCCTCCGGTGGTCGCCGGTGAGTCGAAGCGCACCGAGAAATCGTCCCCGGCGCCCCACGGGCGCCGGGACCGCGTCTTTTCCGTTCAGGCAAAAGATCGGACGCGGTCTGATGTTCTTGGCGCTCGGCCTCGCCGCCGTGCAGCTTCTGTGGATCCAGGTCATCGACGCACCGCAGCTGTCCGCGGAGGCGGCGAACCAGCGCACGACCACCGAGGTGGATCCGGCGCTGCGCGGGTCGATCACCGACCGCAACTCCAATCCCATCGCCTTCACCATGGAAGCGAAGGCGCTGACGTTTCAGCCCGCGCGGGTGCGGAAGGAACTCGAGGAGGCGAAGGGCAAGAGCGATACCGCCCCCGACGTCGATTCGCGACTCGACGCGATCGCGAAGGAGATCCACGACCGGCTCGGCGACGCCGCACCGGAGAAGGATCTGAAGGAGAAACTGCACGGCGACGAGACGTTCGTCTATCTGGCGCGCAGCGTAGACCCGAACATCGCCGCGCAGATCAGCGACAAGTTCCCGGAGGTCGGCCTCGAACGCCAGGACATCCGCGAGTACCCGGGCGGGTCGCTTGCCGCCAACCTCGTCGGCGCCACCGGCTGGGACGGCCACGGACTGCTCGGCCTCGAGGACTCGCTCGACTCCACCCTCGCCGGGACCGACGGCTCCCAGACGTACGACCGCGGTTCCGACGGCGCGGTGATTCCCGGCAGCTGGCGCGACAAGCAACCGGCGGTCGACGGATCCAGCGTCGAACTCACCATCGACTCCGACCTGCAGTACTACGTCCAGCAGCAGGTGCAGATGGCCAAGGACAAGTCCGGCGCGAAGGACGCGTCGGCGGTCGTGCTCGACTCGCACACCGGTGAGGTGCTCGCGATGTCGAACGACAGCACGTTCAATCCGGCGATCGGGGTGGGCAACAACCCGCGAACGGTGGAGATGGGCAACCTGCCGGTGAGCACGCCGTTCGAGCCGGGATCGGTCAACAAGATCGTCACCGCGGCGGCCGCGATCGAGTACGGGCTGACCACACCCGACGAGGTACTCGAGGTTCCCGGCAGCATTCAGATGTCGGGGGTGTCGGTGAAGGACGCGTGGGATCACGGGGTCGCGCCGTACACGGCCACGGGGGTGTTCGGTAAGTCCTCGAACGTGGGCACCCTGATGCTCGCCCAGCGTGTGGGCGAGGACCGTTACGCGGACATGCTGTCCAGGTTCGGCCTGGGCCAGCGTACCGACGTCGGGCTTCCCGGTGAGAGCGCCGGCAACGTCCCCAGCCGGGACCAGTGGTCGGGGGGCACGTTCGCGAACCTGCCGATCGGGCAGGGCCTGTCGATGACCCTGCTGCAGATGACCGGCATGTACCAGGCGATCGCCAACGACGGTGTCCGGATCCCGCCGCGCATCGTCAAGGCGACGGTCGACGCGTCCGGCAACCGGACGGAGACCGAGGCGCCCGAGGAGGTGACGGTCGTCAGCCCGCAGACCGCGGCCACCGTCCGCGACATGTTCCGGTCCGTCACCCAGAACGACACGGGAAACCAGCGCGGTACCGGGGTGCAGGCCGCCGTCGACGGGTACCAGATCAGTGGTAAGACGGGCACCGCCCAGCAGGTCGACCCCGCCTGTAAGTGCTACTCGAACTCGAACTACTGGATCACGTTCGCCGGGATCGCTCCGGCCGACAACCCGCGGTACGTCGTCGGAATCATGCTCAACGCGCCGACACGCAGTGCGGACGGCTCCGGTGGGCAGTCCGCTGCCCCGCTGTTCCACAACATCGCGTCGTGGATGTTGCAGCGCGACAGCGTGCCGATGTCGCCGGACCCCGGACGCAGGCTGGTGCTGCAGGCCGATTGAGCGAAGGTCGGCCGAATCGGGTTCCGGGAGCGCTCACGGTAATCTGACACGTCGGCCGTTCAGTGGACACGCGCATTTGCCGTGGACACAAGGAACTGCCGAGGTAGCACGCTGTATCGAACCGTGCACTACGCCGTTGTCAGTGAGAGTCGACATACGAGAGGAGCCCGGTGCCTGTTCCGTCCCGCCCGCAGTCGGCGTCAGTGGAGGTGAAGGTCACAGACGGTCTTCGCCCCGCCCAGCCGGTCCGTACCACGGTGAGCGCTCTGGCCGCGCTCGCCGGAGCGAGGGTCGAGGCACCCACCGGAACCGCCGAGCACGTGATCGTCACCGGAGTCGATCTCCGCGCCCAGGGGATCGTGGAGGGCGATCTGTTCGCGGCCCTTCCCGGGGCCCGCGCGCACGGCGCGGAGTTCGCTGCCGACGCTCTCGAACGCGGAGCGACCGCGATCCTCACCGACGAGGCCGGATTTGCACTGGTGTCCGCGCTGGGCACCGACGCCCCGGTGCTCGTCCACGACGACCCGCGCGGCGTGCTCGGTGAGCTGTCGGCCACCATCTACGGCCGACCCTCGGAGAAGATGCAGGTCATCGGCATCACGGGGACATCGGGAAAGACCACCACCTCGTATCTCGTGGAAGGCGCGCTCAACGCGGCCGGCCGGACGACCGGTCTCGTGGGCACCATCGAGACCCGGATGAGCGGCCGCCGGGTGCCGAGCGCCCTGACGACCCCCGAGGCGCCGCAACTCCACGCGCTGTTCGCCGTGATGCTCGAGCAGGGGATCGACACCGTCGTCATGGAGGTGTCCAGCCACGCGCTGTCCCTCGGCCGCGTGGACGGAGTCCGCTTCGACGTGGGCGCTTTCACGAACCTCTCCCAGGACCACCTGGACTTCCACCGCGACTTCGAGGACTACTTCGCCGCCAAGGCGCGGCTGTTCGCGGCCGAGTCGTCCGTGCACGCGCAGTACGCCGTCGTTTGTGTGGACGACGTGTGGGGCCGGCGCATGGCCGAGGTCGCGCGCGGCGCCCATTCCATCGTGACGACGGTCGCGACGACGCCGGAGACGGACGCGGTGTGGACGGCGGGCCCGGCGACCGTGTCGGCATCCGGCT
The DNA here is from genome assembly GCF_009872365.1 of Rhodococcus sp. T7. Taxonomy (NCBI): domain Bacteria; kingdom Bacillati; phylum Actinomycetota; class Actinomycetes; order Mycobacteriales; family Nocardiaceae; genus Rhodococcus; species Rhodococcus sp. T7. Next base: position 92,074 of record NZ_WXYH01000132.1, on the reverse strand, counting down.
CGCAGACGTTCGCGCTCACCACGGCCGAGGGCACGGCTCTCGACGTGGAACTCCGGCTGCCGGGCCAGTACAACGTCGCGAATGCGTCGCTCGCCGTCGCACTGTGCGCCGCGCTGGGCGTCGATCCGCGCGACGCCGTCGCGGGTATCGCCGGGGTCGACGTGCCGGGCCGGGTGCAGCGGATCGACCGGGGGCAGGACTTCCTCGCCGTCGTCGACTACGCGCACAAGCCCGCAGCGGTGGAGGCCGTGATCGCGACGCTGCGCGAGCAGGTACGCGGCCGCGTCGCCGTCGTCGTGGGTGCCGGGGGCGATCGCGACGCGGGCAAGCGGCCGCTGATGGGCGCTGCGGCCGCGCGGGGAGCCGACCTGCTCGTCATCACGGACGACAACCCGCGTACCGAGGATCCGGCGAAAATCAGGGCCGCGATCCGCGAGGGCGCCCTCGGGGTGCCCGAATCGGAGCGGGGACAGGTGTGGGAAGTAGCGGACCGAGCGAAGGCGATCGCCGACGCCGTCGGCTGGGCGCAGGCAGGCGACGTGGTTCTGGTCGCAGGCAAGGGACACGAGATCGGTCAGGAGATACACGGGGTGAAGTACCCATTTGACGACCGCGACGTACTGGGCGACGCGATCGAGCGACAGGTCGGAGGAACGCGATGATCCCGATGACACTGGCTCGGATCGCCGAGATCGTGGGCGGCGAACTGCACGACGTCGCCGACCCGTCGGCCGAGGTGACGGGAACGGTCGAGTTCGACTCGCGCAAGGTCACCGGCGGCGGACTGTTCCTCGCCCTGCCCGGCGCCCGCGTCGACGGACACGATCATGCGGCGGCGGCGGTCGAGGCCGGCGCGGTCGCGGTTCTGGCCGCGCGCCCGGTCGGGGTCCCCGCCGTGGTCGTCACCCCGACGCCCGGCGACGGTCCGAGCAGGGCGATGGCGCTCGAACACGACACCGACGGATCGGGCGCCGCCGTGCTCGCGGCCCTCGCGAAGCTCGCGCGCGCGTCCGTCGACGACCTCACCGCGAAGGGTCTCACCGTCGTCGGCGTCACCGGTTCGGCAGGCAAGACGTCGACCAAGGATCTGCTCGCCGCCGTCCTGCGCCCCCTCGGTTCCGTCGTCGCGCCGCCCGGATCGTTCAACAACGAACTCGGCCACCCGTGGACCGCGCTCCGCGCGGACGCCGGAACGGGATTCCTGGTTCTGGAGATGTCGGCCCGCGACCGCGGCCACATCGCGTCCCTCGCCGCGATCGCGCCCCCGAAGATCGGGGTGGTCCTCAACGTGGGAACGGCGCACCTCGGCGAGTTCGGTTCGCGGGACGCGATCGCCGCGGCCAAGGGCGAACTCCCGGAGTCGCTGCCCTCGGCGGCCGACGGTGGCGTCGCGATCCTCAACGCGGACGACCCGCTGGTGGTGGCGATGGCCCCGCGCACGTCCGCGCGGGTGGTACTCGTCGGCCGGTCGGAGTCCGCGCACGTGCGGGCCACCGACATCGTGCTCGACGAGAGGGCAAGGGCGCGTTTCACTCTCACGACGGCGGCGGGCAGCGTCCCGGTCGAACTCGCCGTGCACGGTGAGCACCAGGTCGGCAACGCTCTCGCCGCAGCCGCGGTGGCGCTCGAATGCGGAGCGGACCTCGACCAGATCGCGCAGGCGCTTTCCGGTGCCGCCGCCGTCTCGGGGCGCCGGATGGACGTCCGCGACCGGCCGGACGGTGTGACCGTCGTCAACGATTCGTACAACGCGAACCCCGACTCGATGCGGGCAGCCATCAAAGCGCTGGTGTCGATGGCCAGGTCGGGCAGGGGGGCGGCGCGCCGGAGTTGGGCGGTGCTCGGAGAAATGGCCGAGCTGGGTCCAGAATCAGTGGTCGAACACGACGCCATCGGCAGATTCGCGGTCCGGCTCGATGTCAGCAGGCTGATTGTCGTCGGAACCGGCAGGCCCGCCCGCGCCATGCATCAGGGTGCGGTCATGGAAGGTTCGTGGGGTGAGGAGTCGATCCTCGTCCCCGACATCGCCGGTGCGGTCGCACTGCTCGAGAAGGAACTGGCGCCGGGAGATCTGGTGCTGGTCAAGGCGTCGCAGTCCATCGGATTGTGGGAGGTCGCGGACACGGTGTTGGCGGGAAGCACGGGACAGAAGGGTTCGGAGGCTACGCGGTGAGACAGATCCTCTTCGCGGCGGGCATCGCGCTCGCCGTCTCGATTCTGCTGACCCCCGTTCTCATCAAGGCCTTCTCCCGTCAGGGGTTCGGCCAGGAGATCCGTGTCGAAGGTCCGGCGAGTCACCAGTCGAAGCGCGGCACCCCGACGATGGGCGGCGTCGCCATCCTCGCCGGACTCTGGGCCGGCTACTGGGGTTCGCACATGATCGGCATCGGCTACGACGCGGACGGTCCGTCGGCGTCGGGGCTCCTCGTGCTCGGGCTCACGACGGCGCTCGGCGGTGTCGGGTTCCTCGACGACTTCATCAAGATCCGCAAGCAGCGGAACCTCGGGCTGAACAAGACGGCGAAGCTCGTCGGACAGCTCATCGCGGCGGTGGCGTTCGGCATCCTCGCGCTCCAGTTCAGGGGCGCGAACGACCTCACCCCCGGCAGTGAGCACCTGTCCTACGTGCGGGACATCGCGACGGTCACGATGGGCTCCGTCGTGTTCGTCGCCTTCTGCTACCTGCTGGTGAGTGCGTGGTCGAACGCGGTCAACCTCACCGACGGCCTCGACGGTCTCGCCGCCGGGTCCATGAGCCTGGTGCTCGGCGCGTACGTGATCATCACGTTCTGGCAGTACCGCAACGCGTGCGAGACGAGCCCCGGCAAGGGCTGCTACGACGTCCGCGATCCGCTCGACCTGGCCCTGATCTGCGCGGCCGGCGCCGGTGCGTGCATCGGATTCCTGTGGTGGAACGCGGCACCCGCGAAGATCTTCATGGGCGACACCGGTTCGCTGGCACTCGGCGGCATGCTCGCCGGACTGTCGATCACGACGCGCACCGAACTGCTGATGGTCGTGATCGGCGCGCTGTTCGTCGCCGAGGCGGCGTCGGTGGTGATCCAGGTGGCGGTGTTCCGGTCGAGCCGAAGACGCGTGTTCCGGATGGCCCCGTTCCACCACCACTTCGAACTCGCCGGGTGGGCGGAAACCACGGTGATCATCCGTTTCTGGTTGCTGGCCGCCATCGCCTCCGCGATCGGGCTCGCGCTGTTCTACAGCGAGTACCTGGCAGCGATCGGGGGCTGACGCCATGACAGAGGAACACGGCGGGCTCGACTGGTTGCGGGGCCGCGGTGTCCTCGTCGCCGGTGCGGGGGTGTCCGGCCGCGCCACCATCGAACCTCTTCGCGACCTTGGAGCCCACGTCACCGTCACCGACGCGAACGTCGACGCCCTCGCCGAGTGCGCGCGACTGGGGGCGGCGACCGTCCCGATCGACGATCTGCTCGCCGAACGCGAGCGGGTCGCCGAGTTCGCGCTGGTCGTGACGAGCCCGGGGTTCCGCCCGGACGCGCCGCTGCTCTCGATCGCCGCCGGCGACGGGGTGCCCATCTGGGGCGACATCGAATTCTCCTGGCACGTGGACCGGGCCGGGCTCTACGGTCCGCCGCGGCGGTGGCTGGTGGTCACCGGCACCAACGGCAAGACCACGACGACCTCCATGCTGCACTCGATTCTCGAGGCGGCCGCGCTGCCGAGCCTCGCGTGCGGCAACATCGGGCTCCCGGTGCTCGACGCACTGCGGCAGACCGAACCGCAGGCGGAGGTGCTGGCGGTCGAACTGTCGTCGTTCCAGCTGCACTGGGCGCCGTCGGTCCGGCCGACTGCGGGCGCGATCCTCAACATCGCCGAGGATCACCTGGACTGGCACGGCGGCATGCAGCCGTACATCGACGCGAAGGCCCGCGCCCTGACCGGTGAGGTCGCGCTGCTGGGCCTCGACGACGACGTCGCGTCCTCTCTCTTCTCCTCGTCCCTCGCAGTGCGCACCCTGGGTTTCCGGCTGGGAGTGCCCGCGCCGGGCGAACTGGGTGTCGAGGACGGGTATCTCGTCGATCGCGCGTTCGCGGACGCCGAGCGGCTGGCCCCGGCCGACGGGATCACCCCGCCCGGGCCCGCCGGACTGCTGGATGCGCTGGCAGCGGCGGCTCTCGCCCGGGCGATCGGGGTTCCGCCGACCGCGGTCGCAGCAGGCCTGGCCGCCCACGTGGTGGGCCCGCACCGGGCGGCGCACGTCGCCGACGTCGGGGGAGTGACGTTCGTCGACGACTCCAAGGCGACCAACCCGCACGCGGCCCGCCCGTCGATCCTCGCCCACGACCGGGTGGTGTGGATCGCCGGTGGTCTGCTGAAGGGGGCGCGGGTCGACGACCTCGTCCGGGAGGTGGCCGGCCGCCTCACGGGCGCTGTCCTCCTGGGCCGTGATGCGAGGCAGATCGCAGAGTCGCTTGCGCGACACGCCCCCGAGGTTCCCGTGGTCACCGTCGAAACGGGAGACGATGCAGGTGTGAGTGCAGTCCCGCAGTCCGCGGCGCACCGGGTGGTGCTGCCCGCGGACACCGACAGCGACGCCGTGATGGGTGTCGTCGTGCGGGAGGCGGCTGCGCTGGCAACGGCAGGCGATGCCGTCGTCCTGGCGCCCGCGGCGGCGTCGCTCGACATGTTCGACAGTTACGGGCACCGGGGGCGCAGCTTCGCGGACGCCGTCGGCAGGCTCGACGAATCGGACATCTCCAGGACGCTGCGATGACCTCCGCCGGAGCCCGCACCCGCCGCGTCCCCGAAGGACAGCGGTCCCCGGCCCGCACCGCCGCCGCACCCGGGGTGGCCAAGCGCGCACCGTCGGGTCCGCGCACGCGGACGGTCCCTCCCCGCAGTCCGCGCACCCGGATCGGGGCGTGGCTGTCGAGGCCGCTGGCGTCGTTCCACCTCGTGGTGACCATCGCGTTTCTGCTGACGGTCCTCGGCCTGGTGATGGTGCTGTCGTCCTCTAGCGTCGAGGCCTACGCCACCGACGGCTCGGCCTACACCCTCTTCACCCGACAGGCACTGTTCGCGGCCCTCGGACTCGGCCTGTTCTACGCGGCGCTGCAGATCCCCGTCCGGGTGATGCGCGCGCTGTCGTTCCCGGCGTTCGCGGTCACGATCATCCTGCTGGTCCTGGTCCTCATCCCCGGCATCGGCACCGTGTCCCAGGGCACCCGCGGCTGGTTCGTGGTCGCCGGGTTCTCGTTGCAGCCCGCCGAACTGACCAAGATCGCGCTGGCAGTGTGGGGTGCGCACATCCTGGCGTCGCGCCGCAGCGACATCTCCAGCGTCCGCGACATGCTGGTGCCGCTGGTTCCGGCCGCTCTCGTCGCGTTCGTCCTGATCATCCTGCAGCCCGACCTGGGCACCACGGTCTCGCTGGCCATCATCCTGATGGCGCTGCTGTGGTTTGCGGGGCTGCCGCTGAAGCTGTTCGTCGCCATCGTCGGCACCGGCGTCGCGGGAATCGTGATCCTCGCACTCACCGCCGGCTACCGGTCCGCTCGCGTGCGCGAGTTCCTCAACCCCGGCTCCGACCCGCAGGGCATCGGATACCAGTCGCGGCAGGCGATGTACTCGCTCGCGGACGGCGGGATCCTCGGACGAGGGCTCGGGCAGAGCCGCGCGAAGTGGAGCTACCTGCCGAACGCGCACAACGACTTCATCTTCGCGATTATCGGCGAGGAACTCGGATATCTCGGCGGCGCCGCCGTCCTCGGCCTGTTCGGACTGTTCGTGTACACGGGCCTGCGCATCGCGGCCCGATCCGCCGACCCGTTCCTGCGGTTGCTCACCGGAACGGCGACGGTGTGGATCACCGGGCAGGCGTTCATCAACGTGGGATATGTCATCGGGCTGCTCCCCGTCACCGGTCTGCAGTTGCCGCTGGTGTCCGCGGGCGGAACGTCGACGGCCACCACACTGTTCATGTTCGGTCTCGTCGCCAACGCGGCGCGGCACGAACCGGAGGCGGTCGCGGCGCTGCACTCCGGGCAGGACGGCCCGTTCGGTCGGCTGCTGCGGCTCCGCAAACCGGAGGCGTATTCACCGGTGCGGGCGGACGCGGCGCGCGCCGAGGCGGTGCGCCGGGCCGAGGCCCGTCGCCGGGCCGGTCGCGAGATGGCCCCGCGGACCCGCAGCATCACATACGAGAAGGGCCGCCCCGAACGCGGCAAGGGCCGCACCCCCGAACGCGGTGCACGTCAACAGCGAAGCTCGGGTGGCCGAGCAGGAGAGCGAGGATTTCGTAGGTGAACGGCGACAAGTCCACCCTGTCGGTGATCGTGGCCGGCGGTGGTACCGCCGGGCACATCGAACCGGCCCTGGCCGTGGCCGACGCGATCAAGGCGATCGACGACACCGCGGTGGTGACCGCTCTCGGCACGGCGCGCGGCCTCGAAACCACGCTGGTTCCCGAGCGGGGCTACCCCCTCGAACTCGTGCCGCCGGTGCCGCTGCCCCGTAAACCCACGCTCGATCTGCTGCGGCTACCCGGGCGCGTGCGCGCATCGGTGCGCCGCACCCGCGAGGTGCTCGACGCGACCGGCGCCGACGTCGTCGTCGGTTTCGGCGGATACGTCGCGCTGCCCGCGTACCTCGCGGCGGGCCCCGGTCTGCTCCGCCGCCGTCGTCGCATTCCGATCGTCGTGCACGAGGCGAACGCCAGCGCCGGGATCGCGAACAAGATCGGTGCCCGCCGCGCCGCCCGCGTCCTGGCCGCGGTCGCCGGTTCCGGAGTGTCGGCGCGGGGGCGCTCGGACGCCGAGATCCTCGGTATCCCGGTGCGGGCGTCGATCACCGGTCTCGACCGGGCCGCGCTGCGCGCGGAGGCGCGCGCACACTTCGGCCTCCCCGCAGACGGCCCGGTGCTGCTCGTGTTCGGCGGTTCCCAGGGCGCGCGGTCGCTGAACGAGGCCGTGTCGGGTGCGGCCGAGTCGCTCGCGGCGGCCGGGGTGGCCGTCCTGCACGCGCACGGACCGAAGAACACCCTCGACGTTCCCGCGACCCCGGGCGGCCCGCCGTACGTGGCCGTTCCCTACCTGTCGCGGATGGACCTCGCATATTCGGCTGCGGACGCCGTGATCTGCCGGTCGGGTGCGATGACGGTGGCGGAAGTGTCGGCGGTCGGCCTTCCCGCGGTGTACGTGCCACTGCCACACGGCAACGGTGAGCAGGAACTGAACGCGCGGCCGGTCGTCGCCGCCGGAGGTGGAATGATTGTGGCCGACGGAGACCTGTCCGCCGGATTCGTCGTGGAGACCGTGATCCCTCTGCTGCGCGACCCCGCACAGCTCGAGGACATGGGGCGACGCGCGGCCGGAGCGGGTCACCGCAGCGCAGCCGCCGAGGTTGCGCGCATCGTGATCGACGTGGCCGCGCAGACGAGGGGAACCCGATGACCGACCTGCCCGCGCAGTTGGAACGTGTCCACATGGTCGGGATCGGCGGCGCCGGAATGTCCGGAATCGCGAGGATCCTGCTGGCCAGGGGTGGCCAGGTGTCCGGTTCGGACGCCAAGGAGAGCCGCGGCGTCCTCGCGTTGCGTGCCCGCGGCGCGCAGGTCCGCATCGGCCACGACGCCTCCGCCCTCGACCTGCTGCCCGGCGGCCCGACCGTCGTGGTCACCACCCACGCCGCCATCCCCAAGGACAACCCGGAACTCGTGGAGGCGGCCCGGCGCGGGATTCCCGTGATCCTGCGGCCCGCGGTGCTGGCCTCGCTGATGCAGGGGCACCGCACCCTGCTGGTGTCGGGCACCCACGGCAAGACGTCGACGACGTCCATGCTGGTGGTGGCGCTGCAACACTGCGGGTTCGATCCGTCGTTCGCGGTCGGCGGCGAACTCAACGAGGCCGGAACCAACGCCCACCACGGCAGCGGCGACGTGTTCGTCGCCGAGGCCGACGAGAGCGACGGTTCGCTGCTCCAGTACGACCCGGACGTCGTCGTCGTCACGAACGTCGAGGCCGATCACCTCGACTACTTCGGCAGCCCCGAGGCCTACATCCAGGTATTCGACGATTTCGCGGCCCGGCTGTCGCGCGGCGGGCTGCTCGTCGCCTGCCTCGACGATCCGGGGTCCGCGGCACTCGCGCAGCGGGTGGCGGCACGCGGACTGCCCGGCGTGCGGGTGCTCGGTTACGGCAGCGCCGAGAACGCGGACGGGGCCTTCGCACCGATCGACGGCGTCGAGGTCGGCGCGCGCCTGCTGAGTTTCGAGGCCAGGGACGTCGGCGGGGTACTGCAGTTCCAGCTGGCCGGGGAGCAGGCACCGAGAACGATCCGGATGAACGTGCCGGGCAGGCACATGGCACTCAACGCGCTGGCCGCGCTCCTCGCAGCCCGGGAGGCCGGCGCCGACGTGGACGAGATCCTCGAGGGCATCGCCGGTTTCGGGGGAGTGCACCGCCGGTTCCAGTTCACCGGCCGCGAGCACGGGGTCCGCGTGTTCGACGACTACGCGCACCACCCGACGGAGGTGCGGGCGGTGCTCGGCGCCGCCGCCGATCTGGTGCGCCAGCCCCACGAGGCCGACCGCCGCGAATCCGAGGACTCGGTGCGCAGCGGGAAGGTCATCGTGGTCTTCCAGCCGCACCTGTATTCCCGCACAGCAACATTCGCGGAGGAATTCGGGCACGCACTCGACCTCGCCGACGAGGTCGTCGTCCTCGACGTGTACGGCGCGCGGGAAGAACCGCTCCCGGGCGTCAGCGGCGCCCTGGTCGCGCTGTCGGTGTCGAAGCCGGTGCACTACCAGCCGGACCTGTCGCAGGCGCCGCGTCAGGTCGCGGCACTCGCGTCCCCGGGTGACGTGGTCATCACCATGGGTGCAGGCGACGTGACGATGCTCGGGAACCAGATCCTCGACGCTCTGCGTGCGGCTCCGCACCACCACCCGTCGCGATGACGCGGGAGCGCCGCGGCCGGTCCGAGCGGCCGGACCGCCCTGTCCGCCGCGACGCCGCGCGCAGTCCGCGACCGGGCACGTCCGGCGCACGCGCGACGGCGGGCGACCGGACGTCCTCGCGTCGGCGCGGCGCGACCGCTACCGACCCCGGCCCGCGGCGCACCCGCGAATCGGCTTCGGCGGCACGGAAGTCCGCGGCGGTGGAGACACCGCGGCGTCCGTGGTACAGGCGGCCGGCGGTGATGGGCGCCGTCGGCGTCGTGGTGGTCGTGGCGCTCGGTCTCGTCGCGTGGTTCACGCCGCTGCTGTCGGTGCGTCAGACGGACGTCGCGGGGGCGACGTCGATTTCCGAGGAGCAGATTCGCCAGGCGCTGGCGGTGCCGCAGGGGCAGCCGCTGCTCCGCGTCGACACCGAGGGCGCGGCCCTGCGGGTCGCCGCGATCCCGAAGGTGGCGTCCGCCCGCGTGCAGCGGGTGTACCCGTCCACCATCCGCGTCACGGTAACCGAGCGGGTGCCCGTCGTGTTCGTCGACAGCCCCGGCGGCACCCATCTCCTCGACTCGGAGGCCGTGGATTACGAGATCGCCCCGCCGCCGCCCGGGGTGCCGAGACTGGTGACCGAGAAGCCGGGGTGGGGTGACCCGTCGACGGAGGCGGCGATCGAGGTGCTGGAGTCGATGCCGCCCCAGCTGCGCGCTCAGGTGGGACAGGTTGCCGCGAAGTCGATTTCGGATATCGCGGTGACGTTGCTCGACGGCCGGATCGTGGTGTGGGGCGGCACGGAGAAGTCCGAGCGCAAGGCCGCGGTCACGCTGCCGCTGCTCACCCAGCCCGGGCAGACGTACGACGTGTCCAGTCCCGACCTGCCGACGGTGCGGTGAGGGGTCGTGACCGGGATGCGAGAGAGTTGCGGGCGAGTTCGTCAAATAACTCGGCGCGTCTCGGCGCGCCTAATGGCGTATCCGTATGGCGGTGCATAGCGTTTCGCTCTAGTCGAGCAGCACTTGACATAACCGTAACCCTATGGTTGAGGTTGAGGGTTCAGGCTGGGCTGATCTGTACGAAAGCGTGATACACACTCATGGAAGGCGAGAGCCGATGACGCCCCCGCACAACTACCTCGCCGTAATAAAGGTCGTCGGCATCGGCGGCGGCGGCGTGAACGCAGTCAACCGGATGATCGAGCAGGGACTCAAGGGAGTCGAGTTCATTGCCGTCAACACCGACGCGCAAGCGCTGCTGATGAGTGACGCCGACGTCAAGCTCGACGTCGGCCGGGAACTCACCCGCGGGCTCGGCGCCGGTGCGGATCCCGAAGTCGGCCGCAAGGCCGCAGAAGACCACAAGGACGAGATCGAGGAAGTCCTCAAGGGCGCCGACATGGTGTTCGTGACCGCAGGCGAGGGCGGCGGCACCGGCACCGGTGGCGCGCCGGTCGTGGCGAGTATCGCGCGCAAGCTCGGAGCCCTCACCGTCGGCGTCGTCACGCGCCCCTTCTCCTTCGAGGGCAAGCGCCGCGGCGGCCAGGCCGACACCGGCATCCAGTCGCTGCGCGAATCGTGCGACACCCTCATCGTGATCCCCAACGACCGTCTCCTCCAGCTCGGCGACGCCGCGGTCAGCCTCATGGACGCGTTCCGCAGCGCCGACGAGGTCCTGCTCAACGGTGTCCAGGGCATCACCGACCTCATCACCACTCCCGGACTGATCAACGTCGACTTCGCCGACGTCAAGGGAGTCATGTCCGGCGCGGGTAGCGCGCTGATGGGCATCGGATCCTCGCGCGGCGAGGGCCGGGCCATCAAGGCCGCGGAATCGGCGATCAACTCCCCGCTGCTCGAGGCGTCGATGGAGGGTGCGCGCGGCGTGCTGCTCTCGATCGCCGGTGGCAGCGACCTCGGTCTGTTCGAGATCAACGAGGCTGCCTCGCTGGTGCAGGAAGCCGCTCACATCGACGCCAACATCATCTTCGGCACCGTCATCGACGATTCGCTCGGCGACGAGGTGCGGGTCACCGTCATCGCCGCCGGGTTCGACGGCGGCACCCCCACCCGCAGGCCGGTCGAGTCGGGTGCTGCCGGTCGCAGCGCCATCGGCGCCGGACGGGCGGGCGAGGTCGGGCAGTCCGCCGAGCAGCAGAACAGCGAGCCGATGTCGGTGACCCGCGAGACGATCAGCTCCCACCAGAGCCCGAGCAGTCTGCCGCCGCTTCCCGGAAACGGGCAGCCCCGCGCGGTGCCGGTGTCCGACGAGGAGGGTGAAGACGAAGTCGACGTGCCCTCCTTCATGCGTCGTTGAGTTCGCCGTCCGCCCCCGAGTTCAGGGTTCGCCGGGTCGTCACCACCCGTGCCGGAGGACACTCCGCCGCACCGTACGACACGTTCAATCTCGGTGATCACGTCGGCGACGATCCGGCTGCGGTGGAGGCGAACCGGCGCCGGCTCGCAAGCGAGATCGGCGTGCCGTTCGACCACCTGGTGTGGATGGAGCAGATCCACAGCCGCAACGTGACCGTCGTCGACGGGCCCACCGACACGCCGGTGCCCGCGACGGACGCGCTCGTGACGACGGTGCGGGGGCTCGCGCTCGCGACCCTCAGTGCCGACTGCGTCCCGGTGCTGCTGTCCGACGACGAGGCCGGGGTGATCGCCGCCGTCCACGCCGGCCGGATCGGCGCCCGCATCGGCATCGTTCCGCGGGTGCTCGACGTCATGGTCGAGCAGGGAGCGCGGATCGACCGGATCGGCGCGTTCCTGGGTCCTGCCGCGAGCGGCAGGCAGTACGAGGTGCCCGCGGCGATGCAGGCGGACGTCGAGAAGTTCCTTCCCGGCAGCGCTGTACGCACCGTCAAGGGGACCCCCGGTCTCGACCTGCGGGCGGGTCTGCGGAAGCAACTGCTCGACGCGGGTGTCGCCGGAGTGGCGGAGGATCCACGCTGCACCATCGAGGATCAGACGCTGTTCAGTCATCGCCGCCAGGCCCCGACCGGTCGGCTCGCGGCGGTGATCTGGATGGATACTGGGCAGGACAGCGTGTGACAACTGCCGGCGGTGCCGGCGGTGGCAACTGCCGGCGTCGCCGGCGAGAGATTCGGTGTGGGAGTGGAAACGATGAGCAGGGTCGGGGACATCGAGGCTGCGCTCGGCGCCGTGCGCGCACGGCTCGACGCGGCGTGCCGGGACGCCGGTCGCGACCCCTCGGAGGTGTCGCTCCTGCCCGTCACGAAGTTCTTCCCCGAATCGGACGCGCGGATCCTGTACGACCTCGGATGCCGTGAATTCGGGGAGTCGCGGGAGCAGGAGGCCACGGCGAAGATCGCGGAGTTTCGCACCGCGGTGCCGGATCCGTCGGTGCGGTGGCACATGATCGGGCATCTCCAGCGCAACAAGGCGAAGGCCGTCGCGCACTGGGCGTATGCGATCCACTCGGTGGACAGCGAACGACTCGTCGGCGCCCTCGGCCGCGCGGCGACCGCGGCCCTGGAGGCGGGGGAGCGGCCCGCGCCTCTTCGGGTGCTGCTGCAGGTCAGTCTGGACGGTGACCCGCAGCGCGGCGGCGCCGCGATCGCCGACCTCGATCGCCTTGCCGCGCAGGTGCAGTCGTCGCCGGGACTCGAGTACCGCGGACTGATGGCGGTTCCGCCGATCGAGGCAGACCCGGACGCGGCGTTCGAGGAACTGCACAACATACACGCGCGGCTGCAGCGCGACCATCCGGATGCGACGGAACTCTCGGCGGGCATGACGAATGATCTCGAGCACGCCGTTCGACACGGGTCCACCTGCGTGCGTGTCGGAACCGCGCTGTTGGGTTCGAGGCCTATAACCTCGAAATAGATCGCTCAGGTGATCGCCAACCCGTCCACACCGCTGCGACCGGTCGCAGTTGGATCCTGTCCGCCGCGCCAAGGAAGGTCGATCAATGAGCAGTCTGCACAAGTTCAAGGCTTACTTCGGCATGGTTCCCCTCGACGACTACGAGGACGAGTACCTGGACGAGCCGGAACCTGCGCGCAGGCCCGCTCGACCGGCCCGCGACAGTGGACGCGATCCGTATCTCGACCGTGACGACCGCGATTTCGCCGAACCAGCCTTCAGTAAGGCTGCCTACGCGCCCGGTCGCCGGGACGATCTGGACGACGACTTCGACCGGTACGAGAGCCCCCGGCACTCGTCCCGGGTGGAACCCGTGGCCGTCCGGTCGGCACGTCCCAGCGCGAGCGGTGCTGTGCGCGGCAGCACCCGCGGCGCGCTCGCCGTCGACACGCGATCCGACCGGGTCGAGAGCCGTCGCGGACCCCTCTTCGACGAAGGTGGCCCCCTGTCCAAGATCACCACGCTCCGCCCCCGCGACTACGGGGAGGCCCGCACCATCGGTGAGCGGTTCCGGGACGGCACCCCCGTCATCATGGACCTGGTCGAGATGAGCAACGCCGACGCCAAGCGCCTCGTGGATTTCGCCGCCGGTCTGGCGTTCGCACTGCGCGGGTCGTTCGACAAGGTGGCCACGAAGGTGTTCTTGCTCTCACCTGCAGACATCGACGTGTCCGCCGAGGAGCGTCGCCGCATCGCGGAAACCGGTTTCTACAGCCAGAAGTAAGCCGGGGAGCGGGGGAAACGACCATCGGGATCCGAACGTCCGACACGACGCGAGCCGCGACGGCTGTGGCGCAGAACGCCCTGGCCACGCGGCTCGTTTTGATCGGCCGGACATTCTCAGGCAGAGTGAAGGTGTGGCCTTGTTCTCGGTGATCTACTTGATACTGTTTGTCTTTTGGCTGCTTCTCATCGGCAGAATCATTGTCGAGTTCGTACGGACCTTCGCACGAGACTGGCGGCCAACCGGCGTCGTGGTCGTCATTCTCGAAGCGATTTTTACGGTCACCGATCCACCGGTCAAACTGCTTCGGCGGTTGATCCCCCCGATCAATCTCGGTGGGGTGCGGTTGGATCTATCCATCATGGTCTTGCTGTTCATCGTCTTCATCCTGATGTCGATCGTTCAGGGACAAGCGCGTGCCACGGGAGTGGTGTGACAGAATGGACCCCATTGATCCAGTCTTGTTTCACCGTTACGTAGACTGCGCTGTAACTGAATGCTTGCTAGACCGCCAAATGACGCGTGAAGGGATCCTTCCATGCCGCTGACTCCCGCTGATGTGCACAATGTCGCGTTCAGCAAGCCACCGATCGGTAAGCGGGGCTACAACGAAGACGAAGTCGATGCGTTTCTCGACCTCGTCGAGCAAGAGTTGTCGCGCCTGATCGAGGAGAACGCCGACCTTCGGCAGCGAGTAGGGGAGCTCGACAAGGAGCTCGCCGATGCGAAGAAGGCTCCCCGCTCCACGTCTGCAGCACCGACTCCTGCCCCCAAGGCGGAGCCCGCTCGCGTCGCCGAGCAGCCCAAGGCGCCGGCTCCGGCGCCCGCCCCGGCCCCGGCCGCTGCGGCTGCGCCGGCTCCCGCTCAGGGCGCCGACGCTCACATGCAGGCCGCCAAGGTCCTGGGTCTCGCCCAGGAGATGGCAGACCGTCTCACGAGCGACGCGAAGACCGAGTCCGAGCAGTTGCTCGGCAACGCACGCACCAACTCGGAGCAGCTGGTCAGCGACGCGCGGAACCGGTCCGAGACGATGATCTCGGACGCACGCCAGAAGTCGGAAGCACTGATCACCGACGCGCAGACCCGTTCCGAGACCCAGCTGCGCCAGGCCAAGGAGAAGGCCGACGCGCTGCAGGCGGATGCGGAGAAGAAGCACACCGAGATCATGGCGACGATCAATCAGCAGCGTTCGGTGCTGGAGGGTCGAATCGAGCAGCTGAAGACGTTCGAGCGCGAATACCGTGTGCGCCTGAAGTCGTACCTGGAGTCGCAGCTCGAGGAACTGGAGCAGCGGGGATCCGCGGTTCCGGTGGACGGCGGTCAGGATTCGTTCGCGCAGGGTGGATCGCAGTCCAATTACAGCCAGTCCTACGCCAAGGGCAATAGCTGACTGAGCGCGCGGTAGTTGCCCAGCCAGCGGCCCGGATAGAGGTTGAGCCGTGCTGGTCGTGACACTCGCTCTTGCAGCGGTGGGGTTCGCTCTCCTGGTGGTGGCTCTCATGACCGGTTCGGTCGTGTGGGCCTGGGGATGCATCGTGGTATGCGTCGCCGGAGCGGTCCTGCTGCTCGTCAGCGCCCTCGCGGGCAAGAAGGCCGCGGTCGTGCCGAGGCAACCCGCGAGCGGCGTCCCCGGTGACCGCGGTCCCGCAGCGGATACGGACACGACGCCCGGATCCGACGAGACCGACTGAGCTGCCGTCCGGCGGTGGCGGCTAGACTGCATTCAGCGAATAATTCAGTAACCGAGTTTCGTGGCGACGATCCGGCCATCACCGGGGAGCCTTCGGAAGAACGGCCGGCACACCGGCTCAGTAGAACCGAACGGGTGGGCCCGTCACAGCCCGGCACCGAGAGGCGCCCTCCGGGGTGCAAGCGGGGTGGTACCGCGGTGGTGACGCAGGAGGCGTCCCCGTCGTCCCCGTGCCGAGTACGTCAGGCACGAGGAGATCGCGGTGACCGACACCAGCAACGTGACCAGCAGCAACGAGTCGTACCCCAAGGTCGATTACGGCGTCTCCCAGGACGCCGGCGTCCGGTTCCCCCAGATCGAGCAGCGGGTGCTGGCCGGCTGGGACGAGGACGACACGTTCCGGGCCTCGGTCACCCAGCGTGACGACGCCCCCGAGTTCGTGTTCTACGACGGCCCGCCGTTCGCGAACGGTCTCCCGCACTACGGCCACCTCCTCACGGGGTACGTCAAGGACCTGGTCCCGCGGTTCCAGACCATGCGCGGGAAGAAGGTCGAGCGCCGATTCGGCTGGGACTGTCACGGGCTGCCCGCCGAACTCGAGGCTGAGAAGCAACTCGGCATCAAGGACAAGTCCGAGATCGACGTCATGGGTCTCGAGAAGTTCAACGAGTACTGCAAGTCGTCGGTGCTGCGTTACACGGACGAGTGGCGCGACTACGTCACCCGGCAGGCCCGGTGGGTCGACTTCGACAACGACTACAAGACCCTGGACCTCGACTTCATGGAGTCGGTCATGTGGGCGTTCAAGGAACTGTTCGACAAGGGCCTGATCTATCAGGGTTTCCGCGTGCTGCCGTACAGCTGGTACGAGCAGACGCCGCTGTCGAACCAGGAGACGCGGCTCGACGACGCGTACAAGATGCGCCAGGACCCGGCCGTCACGGTCGACATGCCACTGCGCGGTGAGGGTCCGCTCGACGGCGCCAACGCCATCATCTGGACCACCACCCCTTGGACGCTGCCGTCCAACCTCGCCGTCGCGGTCCATCCGGACATCGACTACGTGCAGGTCGCGGGTGGCGACGGGAAGCGCTACGTACTGGCGAAGGACCGGCTGGGTCACTATTCCCGCGAACTCGGCGAGGCGCCCGAGGTGCTGTCCGAGCACAAGGGTTCCGAGCTCGTCGGGCTCAGCTACGACCCGCCGTTCGATTTCTTCGCCGGCCACGACAACGCGCACCGGGTGCTGTCCGCCGACTACGTGACCACCGAGTCAGGCACCGGAATCGTGCACATGGCACCGGCTTTCGGTGAAGAGGACTACGACTACTGCGTCCGCAACGGGATCGAACTGGTGCAGCCGCTCGACCCGGGCGGCAAGTTCACGGCGATGGTGCCGCCGTACGAGGGTCTCCTGGTGTTCGACGCGAACCCGGTCATCATCAAGGACCTCAAGGCTGCTGGAAAGTTGCTGCGGCACGAGACGATCGAGCACTCGTACCCGCACAGCTGGCGCAGCGGGCAGCCGCTGATCTATATGGCGGTCCCGTCGTGGTTCGTCGCCGTCACCAAGTTCCGCGACCGCATGGTGGAGCTGAACCAGGACATCACCTGGGTGCCCGAGCACATCCGCGACGGTCAGTTCGGCAAGTGGCTCGAGGGTGCCCGCGACTGGAACATCAGCCGCAACCGGTACTGGGGCAGCCCGATTCCGGTGTGGGTGTCCGACGATCCGGCGTACCCGCGTACCGACGTGTACGGCTCCCTCGACGAACTCGAGCGTGACTTCGGGGTGCGGCCGACGGATCTGCACCGCCCGATGATCGACGACCTGGTGCGTCCGAACCCGGACGACCCGACCGGGAAGTCGATGATGCGGCGCGTGCCGGAGGTCCTCGACTGCTGGTTCGAGTCCGGGTCGATGCCGTACGCGCAGGTGCACTACCCGTTCGAGAACCGGGAATGGTTCGACTCCCATTTCCCGGGCGATTTCATCGTGGAGTACAACGGGCAGACCCGCGGGTGGTTCTACACGCTGCACGTGCTGGCGACGGCGTTGTTCGATCGTCCCGCGTTCAAGACCGTTGCGGCCCACGGCATCGTCCTGGGTGAGGACGGCCTGAAGATGAGCAAGTCCAAGGGCAACTACCCGGACGTGAAGGAGGTGTTCGAACGCGACGGCTCCGACGCCATGCGCTGGTTCCTCATGTCGTCGCCGATCCTGCGCGGCGGAAACCTCGTCGTCACCGAGCAGGGCATCCGCGAGGGTGTCCGGCAGGCGCTGCTGCCGCTGTGGAACGCGTGGAGTTTCCTGCAGTTGTACGCGCCGACGTCCGGTGAGTGGCGCACGGATTCGACGAACGTCCTGGACCGGTACATCCTCGCGAAGCTGGCGGGCACCCGGGACGTCATCACCGACGCGCTCGAGACGAACGACATCGCCGGGGCGTGCGACGAACTGCGCACGTTCTGCGACGCGTTGACGAACTGGTATGTGCGGCGGTCGCGTTCGCGCTTCTGGGACGAGGACGCCGAGGCAGTCGACACCCTGCACACCGTGCTCGAGGTGGTCACCCGGCTCGCCGCTCCGCTGCTGCCGCTGATCAGTGAGGTGATCTGGCGGGGGCTGACCGGCGGACGGTCGGTGCATCTCGCGGACTGGCCCGCGGGAGCGGAGCCTGCGGAGCGACCCGGAAGCTCTGTGGGGGAGCTGCCTGCGGATCCGGAGCTGGTGTCGGCGATGGACGAGGTCCGGTCGGTGTGCTCGACGGTGCTGGGTCTGCGCAAGGCGCAGAACCTGCGGGTGCGGCTGCCGTTGCCCGAGGTGACGGTCGCGGCCGAGGACGCGGAGCGGCTGCGCCCGTACCTCGGCCTGATCGCCGACGAGGTCAACGTCAAGAAGGTCGACCTCACCACCGACGTGGACGTGCACGGCCGGTTCGAGCTCGTCGTCAACGCGCGCGCCGCGGGGCCGCGGCTTGGCAAGGACGTGCAGACCGTCATCAAGGCCGTGAAGGCCGGTGACTGGTCGGAGAATTCGGACGGCGTCGTCGTCGCGGCGGGGATCGAGTTGCTGCCGGAGGAGTACACGCAGCGGCTGGTCGCCGCCGAACCGGAGTCGACGGCGGCCCTGCCCGACGGTGCCGGTCTGGTCGTCCTGGACTCGGCGGTCACCGAGGAACTGGAAGCCGAGGGCTGGGCGAAGGACCGGATCCGCGAGTTGCAGGACGCGCGCCGCGCGGCCGGGCTCGAGGTGTCCGATCGGATCACCGTTGTCCTCGACGTGCCGGCGGAACGGCGGGACTGGGCGCTCGCGCACCGGGACCTGATCGCGGGCGAGATCCTCGCCGTCGAACTGGAACTGGCCGAGGCGCCGGGCGATGCCGTCGAACTCGGTGAGGGTGTGCGGGCGGCGATCACGAAGGCGTGACCTGTCGGACCGGGCGGGTATTTTGCACCAGGTGAGTCGTCGGTGGGTGCTGCACCTCGACATGGACGCGTTCTTCGCGTCGGTCGAGCAGCTCACCCGGCCGACGCTCCGCGGCCGCCCGGTTCTCGTCGGTGGTCTCGGCGGACGCGGTGTCGTCGCCGGGGCCAGTTACGAGGCTCGGGTGTTCGGCGCGCGGTCGGCCATGCCGATGCATCAGGCCCGGAGGCTGGTGGGCCCGGGTGCGGTGGTGCTGCCGCCGCGGGGCCGGCTGTACGGCATGCTGAGCAAGTCCGTGTTCGACGCGCTTCGCGGGCCGATGCCGGTGCTCGAGCAACTGTCGATGGACGAGGCGTTCGGTGAACCCGTGGAACTGGCCGGAGCGGATGCGGCCACGGTGCAACGCTATTGCGAGGGACTGCGGGCCCTGGTTCTCGAGGAGACGGGGCTCGTCGCGTCCATCGGGGCCGGATCGGGGAAGCAGGTGGCCAAGATCGCGTCCGGTCTGGCCAAACCCGACGGGATCACGGTGATTTCGCCGGACCGGCAGCACGCGGTGCTGGACGAGCTTCCGGTGCGGAAGCTGTGGGGTATCGGCCCGGTCGCGGAGGAGAAACTGAAGCGGCTCGGCATCGAGACCATCGGCGGTTTCGCGCGGACGCCCGAATCGGAGGTCGCGTCGATTCTGGGCACCACGATCGGACCGGGCCTGCACCGGTTGGCGCAGGGCATCGACAATCGGCCCGTCGCCGAACGCGCGGAGTCGAAACAGGTCAGTGCGGAGACGACTTTCGCCACCGACATCGTCACGATGGCGGAGTTGCGGGGTGCCGTCGAGTCGAGCGCGGCGTCGGCGTTCGTGCGGCTGCAGAAGGATGGCCGGGCCGCGCGCACGGTGGTGCTGAAGCTGAAGAAGGCGGACATGAGCATCGTGACGCGCTCGGTCACGATGCCCTACGCGACCCTCGACCGTCAGATTCTGGTCGCGGCCGCGCAGCGTCAGGTGATCGACCCGATCGAACTCGGACCGGTGCGTCTGGTCGGGGTGGGATTCGCCGGACTGTCGACGGTGCGTCAGGGCTCGCTGTTCCCCGAACTGGACCTGGACGTCCCGGGCTACCAGGAGTCGAAGATCACGGAGGCGAGCGGTGACGACGGCCTGTCCGCGGCAGTCCCCGCACCCGCCCGGGCAATCGACACGCGGTGGCATCCCGGCCTCGACGTGACGCACCCGGACTTCGGCCACGGCTGGGTGCAGGGTGCCGGGCACGGTGTCGTGACCGTCCGATTCGAAACGCGCACAACGGGTCCGGGAAAGGCGCGCACCTTCAAGGAGGACGACGGGCAACTCGAGACGGCCGATGTGGAAGGCTCGCTCGCGTGACCGGACCCGCCGCCCGGACGAGGGAGTGGAGACCGGCTCCGCGAGAAGGTAGCCTCGGGCGCTGATGCTTACCCTTGGGTAATGTCGCCCGGGTAGCGAACGTGCTCAGATCGTCCGAGAACGAACACCGAGAATGAAGAGGTTATTGAGTTGAAGCTTCGTAAGATCACGGTTGCCGGAGTAGCAATCGCCGCAGCCCTCACGATGTCCGCGTGTGGCTCCGACGACGGCGACACGGCGGCCAAGACCACGACGACGACTTCCGCAGCTGCCGAGACCTCGGAAGCCATCGAGGTGCCCACCGCGGCCGATCTCAACGCGCTTCTGGTGCAGGGCCTCGACCCGGCCACCCCGCTCGAGGTCAAGTCCGCGATGGTCGAGGGCTCGGAACAGGATCCGGAGCTCATCAACCAGGTCGCCGCCGCCGCCAAGGCCAACAACGCCCAGGTCACCGTTCTCGACCCGGTCATCGACAACGGTGACGGCACCGCCAGCGGCCAGCTGCAGCTGACCGTCAACGGCCAGGTCCAGCAGGGTGGCGTTCCGGCCATCTTCGTTCCCGGCGAGAACGGCACGTGGAAGCTGTCGAAAATCACCGCATGCCAGATCGTGTCGCTCGCGCAGCTGACCTCGCCTGCATGTCCTGCCTGATTCCAGGCCGAACCGTGCGGTCCTGACGGATCGCCGCGTTCTCGCACCGATGCCGGTGTCCCCTCGGGGACATCGGCATCGGTCGTTCCGGGGTCGGCTCAGCCGGCGGGTGCGGGCGCGAGCTTCGCCACGGCGGTGCTCGTCAGGTCGCCGAAGACGCCGGCGTCGATCGGATCCTGTCCCGTCGCGACCAGTTGAGTGACGGTGCTGCCGACGACGACCACCACCACGTCCGAGACGAGACTGACACCCTCGCTGGTGGTGACGAGCCGGAACGCCGTCGACGCGTCGCCCGCGGGCTGCTGCTCGCGGCCCCCGATCCGGTACTGCACCTGCACGCCGTCGGCGTCCGTGCCGCTGTATTGGGTGCATCCCGCCAGCCGGTCCTGCACCGCGGCGAAGGCCTGGGCCGCGTCGGCTCCGGTGGCGTAGCTCGCCGCGTCCTGGTCGATGGTCGCGAAGCCCGGGCCGGTGAACCAGCCGGACGCGGACGCCGGCGCTCCCGGGCGCTGGTCCGCGACCGGTGACAGCACCGCGCCGCAGTCCGCGGGATCCGTGCTCGACTTGTCGGAATCCGCCGACTCCGACGCCGGCGGCAACCCCAGATCCTCCTCGGGATCGGGCACCGGGGTGAATCCGACCGGAAGGTCGCCGACGTCGAGGAGCGCCGCCTTCAGCGCGGCCCGATCGGTGAACGGTGTGCCTGCCGCGTCCGGCGCGGCGGTCACGACCGGACCGAGCGGCTCCAGCGATCCGGCGTCGCCTGCGTCGCCGGACGCGTTCGACGAGCAGGCCGACAGTGCGAGCACGGCCAGCAGGGAGCAGGAGACGGCGACGGGTCCGCGGCGCATCAGGACCCCCACCGGACCGAGTTCGACGTGGTCTGGTGCAGGCGGGTGGCGCCGTCGGGGTCGCTGTACTCCTGGTCACCGCCCACGGTCACGGTCCCGGACACCGGCAGCGGAAGGCCCAGGTCGACGGTCATGGTGCCCGAGCCCTGCATCACGTACTGGTCGACGTTCAGCGTGCCTGCCTCTCCGGGCAGTTCCCACACGGGGGACTTCGGCTTCTGGTCGATCGTGTAGTCGACGGTGAGGCGGTTGCCGTCCCGCGCGGTCAGGGTGGCGACGGTCGTCTGGTCGAGCGCGATGCCGCTCATCACCTGCTGGCGGATCGTCCACTGGGCTCCCACACCGACCGGTTCCTCCGGAAACGGGACCGTGCGGTACACGGCCTGGTAGAAGGCCTGCTCGATCGCGGAGCGGGCGATGTCCTGAGCGTCGGCGTCCGGTCGCAGTCGCAGCGCGGTGATCGCACCGGTGGGATCGACGGTGAAGCCGGCGCCGGAACCGGCACTGGCCTCGAGTGCGCTGCCGAGGCGGTCGTCGGGGCTGGTGACGTCGCCGAGCGTGAGGTCGACGGTGGTGCTGCCGTCCGCGTCCTCGGTCGCCCGGCCGACGGCGGCGGTGAGAGGGAGCGTCACCTGGGGGGAGGAGAAGTCCTGGGCGGGCTGGTCGTCGATCTGCTGGAACACCTGCGCGTCCGTGGTCAGCTGGACGTCCTGCGTGACCCCTGCCGGCGGTCTGCGTGAGATCACCTCCCGCGGTTCCTCGCCGGGCTGGATCAGTTCGACGGTGGTGGCGGAGATCGGGACGGTCACTTCGGCGGGAGTGGACGTGGACCCTGCGGGGCTCGACTCCGAGGAGTCGCCGTCACCTCCGCACCCGGCGGTCAGAGCGACCAGGGAGAGGGTTGCGGCGAGTAGGCAGAATCCGGGTCGCAGAGCATTCGAGAACAGTGGCACGCCCCCAGGCTAGTGCGCGCGGGAGCGCGTGAACGGAGGCTTGCCTCCGTAGTGGATGATGAACGGGTGAGTCAAGACCCCACGGCAGAGAACGAGACCGACGCCGAAGACCGGAACGACGGTGACACGTCCCGCGCCGTAGCCCCCCGGCCGGCGAAGCATCAGCGCAGGCTGCTGCTGTTCGCGATCGCAGGGACGATCCTCGCGACCGACCTGCTGACGAAGATCCTCGCCGTCGCCAACATCGAGCCCGGCCGTCCGGTCTGGCTGATCGGGGACCTCGTCTCGCTACGGCTCGTGCGGAACCCGGGCGCGGCGTTCTCCATGGCCACCGGCATGACGTGGCTGCTGACCCTCGTCGCCGTGGGTGTGGTGATCGGAGTCGTCCGCATCGGCCGGACGCTGCGGTCGCCGTGGTGGGCGCTCGGTCTCGGACTGGTGCTGGGGGGCGCCCTCGGCAATCTCGTCGACCGGTTCTTCCGGGCCCCCGGAGTGATGCAGGGGCACGTCGTCGATTTCGTCTCCGTCGGCTGGTGGCCGGTGTTCAACGTGGCGGACTCCGCGATCGTGTGCGGTGCGATCCTGCTCGTCGTGCTCACCCTGGTGGGGCTGGAACCGGACGGAACACGCAAGGGGGTAGAGAAGTGAGGGAAACACGGTCGATGCCGGTCCCGGACGGGCTCGAAGCGATGCGGGTCGACGCCGGCCTCGCGCGACTGCTCGGCCTGTCGCGCACCGCGGTCGCGCAGCTCACCGAGGAAGGCTCGGTGCTCGTCGACGGCGCACCCGTGGGCAAGTCCGACCGGCTGTCCGCAGGCACCTGGCTCGAGGTGGAACTGCCGGAACCGCCGCGACCGCTGACCATCGAGGCGGAACCCGTCGAGGGCATGGAGATCCTGTACGCCGACGACGACGTGGTCGCCGTCGACAAACCGGTCGGGGTCGCGGCCCACGCCAGCGTGGGGTGGACCGGTCCGACGGTGATCGGCGGCCTCGCCGCCGCCGGCTTCCGGATCTCGACGTCCGGTGCGCACGAGCGCCAGGGCATCGTGCACCGGCTGGACGTCGGTACGTCCGGAGTGATGGTGGTGGCCACGTCGGAGCGCGCCTACACACTTCTCAAGCGCGCGTTCAAGCAGCGGACCATCGACAAGCGGTACCACGCACTGGTGCAGGGGCACCCGGATCCGAGCAGCGGAACCATCGACGCCCCCATCGGCAGGCACCGCAGCAACGACTGGAAGTTCGCCGTCACCGCGGACGGTAAACCCAGCATCACCCACTACGACACGGTCGAAGCATTCCAGGCGGCGAGCCTGCTCGACATCCACCTGGAGACGGGCCGGACCCATCAGATCCGCGTCCACTTCGCCGCGCTGCGGCACCCGTGCTGCGGCGACCTCACGTACGGGGCCGACCCGCGGCTGGCGGAACGCCTCGGTCTGGAGCGTCAGTGGCTGCACGCCCGGTCGCTCGGTTTCGCGCATCCCGCGGACGGGCGGTGGGTCGAGATCACGTCCAAGTACCCGAAGGATCTCGAGGACGCTCTCGGGGTTCTGCGGGCGAGCTGAGGTGCGGCTCCCGCGCCCCGGCGGTACCGCGGTGCCGGCAGTGCTCACCGCCGTCGTCCTGATCGCGGTGACGGTCGTGCTCGGGGCACTGAACCCCGTCCGGCGCGCGCCCGTGTCGACGGACACGCTGGGCCCGGACAACGGGGAAGTGGTGGCCGGCTACCTGGCCCGGGCGGACCGATCGCTCGACGAGGCGGACGGTCGCCAGGAGCGCTGGGCGCTGGTCTCGTTCACGCGTCCGGTGACCACGGAGACCGTCCGGGACGCCGCGTCCGGCACTCGGGTGTCGCAGGTGCTCTTCCGCGTGCCGCTCGACCGGGTACAGACCCCCCTCGTGCCTGTGTCCGTCGCGGCAGGCGACGCGGCCCTCGCCCGGGCGAGCGACCTGGCCGCCGGCCGCGCCCAGGCGATGACGGGCGAAACGGCGCGGCAGGCGCAGATCGCGGCGGTCTCGTCGGCGGAACTCGCCCGGAACTGCGCGTGCGTGATCGGCGTCGTCGTCCGCGGCGATCAGGACGCTCTGGCCGCGCTGCGGTCCGAACCGGACGTCCGGGCGGTCGAGGCGCTCGGCGCCGACGCCGTCGCCGGGCGGTTCGCGGTGCGCCCGCTGCTGCCGGAGCAGGTCGAGACCGTCGCGCCCGGCCCCGACGACGGGGTCGTCCCGGGGAGCGGTTCGTGACGGCGCGGAAGGCGGAAACCGTGGGCGCCGCCTGCGGAGTCGGCGCCTACGTGCTGTGGGGCGCGTTCCCGGCGTTCTTCGGCCTGCTCGGCCCGGCCGGGTCGGTGGAGATCCTCGCGCACCGCGTGGTGTGGACGCTCGCCCTGATGTTCGTCGTCCTCGCGGTCTCGGGCCGGCTCCGCTCGCTGCGCGGGCTCAGCGCGCGCACCTGGCTGCTGGTCGCGGCCGCCTCGACGGCCATCGCCGTGAACTGGGGCACCTACATCTACGGGGTCACCTCCGACCGGGTGGTCGAGACGGCGCTCGGGTATTTCATCAACCCGTTGGTGAGCGTGCTGCTCGGGGTCGTGATCTTCCGGGAACGGCTCGTCCCCGCCCAGATCGTCGCGCTCGCTCTCGCCGCCGTCGCGGTGATCGTGATCACCGTCGACTACGGGCATCCGCCGTACATCGCGCTCACCCTCGCCGCCTCGTTCGCGCTGTACGGGCTGTGCAAGAAGGTGATGCCACTCGACCCGCGGACGAGCCTCGCCGCCGAGGGCATCGTGGCCGCACCCGTCGCTGTCGGCTACCTCGTGTTCCTCGCCCTCACCGGAACAGGCACGTTCCTCGGGTTCGGCGTCGGGCACACCCTGCTGCTGATGGCCGCGGGCCCGGTGACCGCCCTGCCGCTGCTGCTGTTCGGCGCGGCGGCGCAACGGGTGCCGTTGCGCACCCTCGGCATGCTGCAGTACCTGACACCCGCGCTGCAGATGGCGTGGGGCGTCGCCGTTCTCCACGAGGACATGCCCGCGTCGCGGTGGATCGGTTTCGCCCTGATCTGGGTGGCGCTCGCGATCTTCAGTACCGATGCGCTGGTACGGGTCCGGCGCGAGCGGCGCAATTCCACCCCGTCCCAGGCGCCCGTCCCGTAACTCGCGTCACGACTTCGGCGACACCTGCCGTCGGCGACCGGAGCTGTCGGTCCGAGGGCCTACACTCGTGAGGCTCCCAGACCTTCAGAGAGGCGCACGTGGCTGACTCGTTCGTACATCTGCACAATCACACCGAGTACTCGATGCTCGACGGTGCGGCCAAGGTCGGACCCCTGTTCGAAGAGGCAGCGCGGCTAGAGATGTCGGCGGTCGGCATGACCGACCACGGCAACATGTACGGCGCCAGCGAGTTCTACAACGTGGCGAAGAAGCAGGGCATCAAGCCGATCATCGGCATCGAGGCGTACGTCGCGCCCGAGTCCCGCTTCAACACCAAGCGGGTGCTGTGGGGCGACCGCAGCCAGAAGTCCGACGACGTCTCCGGTAGCGGCGCGTACACCCACATGACGATGGTCGCGGAGAACGCGACCGGTCTGCGCAACCTGTTCAAGCTGTCCTCCCTCGCGTCGATCGAGGGTCAGCTCGGCAAGTGGGCGCGCATGGACGAAGAGCTCATCGCCACCCACCACGAAGGCATCATCGCGACCACGGGCTGCCCGTCCGGCGAGATCCAGACCCGGCTGCGCCTCGGCCACGACCGCGAGGCGCTCGAGGCGGCCGCCAAGTGGCAGGAAATCTGGGGCAAGGACAACTTCTTCCTCGAACTGATGGACCACGGACTGTCGATCGAGCGACGCGTCCGTGAGGGCCTCCTCGAGATCAGCAAGAAGCTCGAGATTCCGCCGCTCGCCACCAACGACTGCCACTACGTCACGAAGGACGCCGCGGAGAACCACGAGGCGCTTCTGTGCATCCAGACCGGCAAGACGCTGTCCGACCCCACCCGGTTCAAGTTCGACGGTGACGGCTACTTCCTCAAGTCCGCCGCGGAGATGCGGGCCCTGTGGGACGACCAGGTCCCCGGCGCGTGCGACAACACCCTCCTCATCGCCGAGCGCGTCCAGTCGTACGACGACGTGTGGGCGCACCACGACCGGATGCCGATCTTCCCGGTCCCCGAGGGCGAGACGCAGGGCACCTGGCTGCGCAAGGAGGTCATGCGCGGGCTGGACCGCCGGTTCCCCGACGGACCGCCCGAGGAGTACCTGGCCCGCGCCGACTACGAGATCGGCGTCATCCTCGAAATGGGCTTCCCCGCCTACTTCCTCGTCGTCGGCGACCTCATCAACCACGCCCGCGAGGTCGGCATCCGGGTCGGTCCCGGCCGAGGCTCGGCCGCCGGTTCGCTCGTCGCCTACGCGATGGGCATCACCAACATCGACCCCATCCCGCACGGCCTGCTGTTCGAGCGGTTCCTGAACCCCGAGCGCGTGTCGATGCCCGATATCGACATCGACTTCGACGACCGCCGTCGCGGTGAGATGGTGCGCTACGCGACGGACAAGTGGGGCAGCGACCGCGTCGCCCAGGTCATCACGTTCGGAACCATCAAGACGAAGGCGGCGATCAAGGACTCCGCCCGCGTCCAGTTCGGTCAGCCCGGTTTCGCGATCGCCGACCAGATCACCAAGGCGCTGCCGCCGCCGATCATGGCCAAGGACATCTCGGTGTCCGGCATCACCGACCCGAACCACGAGCGGTACAAGGAAGCGGTGGAGGTTCGCGCCCTCATCGATTCCAACCCGGACGTCGCGAAGATCTACCAGACGGCCAAGGGACTCGAGGGCCTGATCCGTAACGCGGGTGTCCACGCCTGCGCGGTGATCATGTCGTCCGAACCGCTGATGGACGCGATTCCTGTGTGGAAGCGCGCCCAGGACGGCGCCATCATCACCGGCTGGGACTACCCGTCGTGCGAGGCCATCGGCCTGCTGAAGATGGACTTCCTCGGACTGCGGAACCTCACCGTCATCGGTGACGCCATCGACAACATCAAGGCGAACCGGGGGATCGAACTCGATCTCGACACCCTTCCGCTCGACGACGCGGCCACGTACGAACTGCTCTCGCGCGGCGACACTCTCGGGGTTTTCCAGCTCGACGGCAGCGCGATGCGCGACCTGCTGCGCCGCATGCAGCCCACCGGCTTCGAGGACATCGTCGCGGTGCTCGCGCTGTACCGGCCCGGTCCGATGGGCATGAACGCGCACAACGACTACGCCGACCGCAAGAACGGGCGGCAAGAGGTCAAACCCATCCACCCCGAGCTCGAG
Source organism: Rhodococcus sp. T7 (assembly GCF_009872365.1). Classification (NCBI taxonomy): domain Bacteria; kingdom Bacillati; phylum Actinomycetota; class Actinomycetes; order Mycobacteriales; family Nocardiaceae; genus Rhodococcus; species Rhodococcus sp. T7. The sequence continues at coordinate 64,243 of NZ_WXYH01000132.1, read as the reverse complement.
GAGCCCCTGAAGGAGATTCTGGCCGACACGTACGGCCTGATCGTCTACCAGGAGCAGATCATGCAGATCGCGCAGAAGGTGGCCGGGTATTCGCTCGGACAGGCCGACATTCTCCGCCGCGCCATGGGTAAGAAGAAGCTCTCGGTGCTGGAGGAGGCGTACGCCGGTTTCCGCGAGGGCATGCTCGCCAACGAATTCTCCGAACCCGCCATCAAGGCGCTGTGGGACACCATCCTTCCGTTCGCCGGGTATGCGTTCAACAAGTCGCACGCCGCCGGATACGGACTGGTGTCGTTCTGGACCGGGTACCTCAAGGCCAACTATCCGGCCGAATACATGGCCGGTCTGCTCACCTCGGTCGGTGACGACAAGGACAAGGCCGCCGTCTACCTCGCGGACTGCCGCAAGATGGGCATCACCGTGCTGCCGCCGGACGTCAACGAATCGGAGGTCAACTTCGCCTCCGTCGGAGAGGACATCCGGTTCGGCATGGGCGCCGTCCGCAACGTCGGTGCCAACGTGGTGGGCTCGATCATCAAGGCGCGCAAGGAGAAGTCCAAGTTCGTCGATTTCTCCGACTACCTCAACAAGATCGACGCGGCCGCCTGCTCCAAGAAGGTCACCGAATCGCTGATCAAGGCAGGCGGATTCGACTCGCTGGGCCACCCGCGCAAGGGGCTCATGCTCGTTCACGCCGACGCCATCGACGCGGTGATGGGCACCAAGAAGGCGGAGGCGATCGGCCAGTTCGACCTGTTCGGTGGCGACGACGCCGACGAGTCGATCGCCTCGGTATTCAACGTGAAGATCCCCGAGGAGGAGTGGGACTCCAAGCACCGGTTGGCGCTGGAACGGGAAATGCTGGGACTGTACGTTTCCGGGCACCCGCTCAACGGTGTCGAGCACGTGCTGTCGGCGCAGTCCGACACCGCGATTCCGACCATCCTCGAAGGCGACATCAAGGACGGCACCCAGGTCACGGTCGGCGGCATCCTCGCGTCGGTGAACCGGAGGATCAACAAGAACGGTCTCACCTGGGCGTCCGCGCAGCTCGAGGACCTGACCGGTGGCATCGAGGTGCTGTTCTTCCCGCAGGCCTACTCGGTGTACGGGATGGACGTCACGGAGGACTCCGTGGTGCTCGTCAAGGCACGCGTGTCGATTCGCGACGACCGGATCTCGCTCATTGCCAACGACCTTGCGGTGCCGGACCTCTCGGCGGTGGGGGTCGCGAAGCCGCTGGCGGTCAGCCTGCCGCTGCGTCAGTGCACCAAGGACAAGATCGGCGCGCTGCGGCAGGTGCTCACCCGCCATCCGGGCACGTCGGACGTGCACGTGCGGTTGATCGGCGGCACCGAGGTCACGTTGTGGAAGGTGGACGACGTGCTCCGGGTGGAACCGTCGTCGGCGCTGATGGGCGACCTCAAGGCGCTGCTCGGACCGAGCTGCCTGTCCGTGTGATCGCTTCGGTGGGTGCGGCTAGGAGCGCGGCGGGAAGAGCCGCCGCGCCCACCACACCACGACGGCGGCCGCGGCGGCGGTGAGAACGGCCGCCTGCAGCGTCTGGGTGACGACGAGGATCGTGACGAAGACCAGCAGCGCGACTGCCAGGGCTTCCAGCTTGTAGAGGGGCCACTCGGTGCCGGCGAGATCGACGGTCCTCGAGGGGGTGCTGCGGGGCACATCGCGGCGCACCCAAGCGTCGTGTGTCGTCATCGCAGGTCACCTCACTGGAGCGGGTCGGGGGAGCGGACGTCCCCGCGTGCGATCAGGGTACTCGGAATCCGGAGTTCGGCGCAACGAACAAACGGATGTGGCCTTTCGCATGTGCGCTGGTTCGGTGGAATCGGTGGCGGGCTCTCGCGGATCAGGTGTTGACTGGACGCATGCCACTCACAGGTGAATACGAACCCAGTCCGTCCAAGTGGGCAGCGGATCAGGCCGAGTTGATGGAATCCACCGACGGTGCCGAGGGCACGACGCTGGGCGGCAGGCCCGTCGTCCTGTTGACCACCCGTGGAGCGAAATCCGGCAAGATCCGCAAGACGCCGCTGATGCGTGTCGAGCACGACGGAACGTACGCGGTTGTCGCCTCGCTCGGCGGCGCCCCGAAGAACCCGGTCTGGTACTACAACGTGAAGGCCGAACCGCACGTCGAACTCCGCGACGGCTCGGCGACCCACGACATGGTGGCCCGTGAGGTCACGGGCGACGAGAAGGCCACGTGGTGGGAGCGGGCCGTCGCCGCGTTCCCGGACTACGCCGAGTATCAGAAGAAGACCGACCGGGAGATCCCGGTGTTCGTGCTCGAACCCGCCCGAGTCTAGCCCCGCCGCTGTCGTTCGCCGTTCGACCGTCCCCGACCGGAGGCCCGATGAGAGCGAAAACCGTTGCCGATCAACTGGTGCGTCAACTCCAGGACGTCGGCGTCCGGCGAATCTACGGAATCGTGGGCGACAGCCTCAATCCCGTCGTCGATGCCGTCCGGCGGTCGGGCGGCGCGGAGAACGGCGGCATCGACTGGATCCACGTGCGGCACGAGGAGGCCGCCGCCTTCGCCGCGGCCGCGGAGGCGCAGATCACCGGCAAGCTGGCGGTGTGCGCCGGCTCGTGCGGGCCGGGCAATCTGCACCTGATCAACGGACTCTACGACGCGGACCGCTCGGGGGCGCCGGTGCTCGCGATCGCGGCGCAGATTCCGAGCGAGCAGATCGGTCTCGGCTACTTCCAGGAAACCCACCCGGACCGGCTGTTCGTCGAGTGCTCCCGGTACGCGGAGCTGATCGGAACTCCCGCCCAGGCCCCGCGCGTCATGGCGTCCGCCATCGCGCATGCGACCGCGCTGTCCGGTGTCGCGGTGATCACCCTGCCGGGTGATATCGCGGACCGCCCTGCCGTGGGGCGGGCGCCGTCGGTGCCGCGCACCGGTGCCCCGGCGATCGTGCCCGACCAATCCGACGTGCAGGCCCTCGCCGACGCGGTGAACGAGGCAGGCAAGGTCGCGATCTTCGCCGGCGAAGGGGTCCGCGGGGCTCGCGAGGAGTTGCTGGGCCTGGCCGACACGATCGGTGCGCCGATCGGGCACACCCTCCGCGGCAAGGAATGGATCCAGTACGACAACCCCTTCGACGTCGGGATGACGGGGCTGCTGGGGTACGGGGCGGCGCACGACGGGATGCACGGCGCCGACCTCCTGCTGCTCGTCGGAACGGACTTCCCGTACAACCAGTTCCTGCCCGACGGCGTCCGCACCGCGCAGATCGACTGGGCCGCACAGCGAATCGGCCGGAGAACAGACGTCGAGCTGGCGGTGCACGGCGACGTGGGAAGCACGTTGCGTGCGCTCGCCCCGCTGATCCGGCGGAAGGACGACCGCCGCTTCCTCGACGACATGCTCGAGAAGCACCGGACGCTGATGAACAAGGTGGTCGGCGCGTACACGAAACCGGCCAAGCAACGCGTCCCGATCCATCCCGAGTACGCGGCGTCGATCCTCGACGACCTCGCCGCCGAGGACGCGATCTTCACCACGGACACGGGAATGTCGAACGTGTGGACGGCGCGCTACCTGACGCCGAACGGCTCGCGGCGTTTCCTCTCCTCTGCCCTGCACGGATCGATGGCGAACGCCCTGCCGCACGCGATCGGCGCCCAGGTGTGCGCGCCCGGCAGACAGGTGGTGTCCGTGTCGGGCGACGGCGGGCTGTCGATGCTGCTGGGGGAACTGGTGACGGTCGCGATGTACCGGCTCCCGGTCAAGATCGTGGTGTTCAACAATTCCACGCTCGGCATGGTCAAGCTGGAGATGCTGGTGGACGGGCTGCCGGATTTCGGGGTCGACGTCGCACCGGTCGACTACTCGGCGGTGGCCTCCGCGCTGGGCATCTTCGCCCGCCGGATCGAGAATCCGGCCGACATCGAATCGGGTCTGCGGCAGGCGTTCGATCACGACGGACCGGCACTCGTCGATCTCGTCACCGACCCGTTGGCGCTGTCGCTGCCACCGACCATCACGGGTGGGCAGCTCACCGGTTTCGCGTTGGCGCTGTCGAAGATGGTGATGAACGGGGGTGTCGGCGAGGCCGTGAAAATGGCGAAGTCGAACGTCCGGAACGTGCCGCGACCGTCCCAGTTCGATCCGCGCGGCTGAACCCGACTGGTATCCCATGGCCGGAGAGTGGGAACATATCCGGGTGTCCACATCGCCCGATACCGCAGCCCAGAACATCACCTCGCCCCTGACAGTGGGCGACATCGACGCGGCCATCGAGCGAATTTCCCACGTGATCGACGCGACCCCACTGCAGTGGAGCGACCGCCTGTCGACGCTGACGGGCGCGAACGTCTACCTCAAGCGTGAAGACCTGCAGGTCGTCCGCTCCTACAAACTTCGCGGCGCCTACAACCTCATGGCCCAGCTCGATGCCGGCGAGCGCGCGGCCGGAGTCGTGACCGCCAGCGCCGGCAACCATGCGCAGGGCGTCGCGTTCGCCTGCCGCACAATGGAAATCACCGGCCGCATCTACGTCCCGTCGAACACCCCCAAACAGAAGCGTGATCGCATCCGTGCGCACGGCGGTGAGTTCGTCGAGCTGATCCTGACGGGGGAGACGTACGACGCCGCTGCCGCTGCGGCCGCCGCCGACGTGCGGCGGACGGGCGCGACGATGGTTGCGCCGTTCGACGACGCCCGGACCGCGGCCGGTCAGGGCACCATCGCCGCCGAGATCCTCGCCCAGCTCGGCACGGCCCCCGATTCCGTACTGGTGCCGGTCGGCGGCGGCGGGTGCATCGCCGGCATCGCCACGTACCTGCATGCGCACGCACCGCGCACGGCCATCGTCGGCGTGGAGCCGACGGGGGCGGCGTCGATGACGGCGGCCCTGGTGGCCGGTGGTCCCGTGACGCTGACAGAGATCGACCCGTTCGTCGACGGCGCGTCGGTGAAGCGGGTCGGCGACCTGCCCTACGCCGTGGTCTCCGCCCTCGGCGCTGAGGTAGTGACGCACACGTCGTTGGGCCAGGCCGACCGGTCGTCCACGATCCGACTCGATCCGGAGACGTTCGTGATGACCAACCTCGACGAGGGTGCGCTGTGCACCGCGATGCTCGAGCTGTACCAGAACGAGGGCATCATCGCCGAGCCCGCAGGCGCGCTGTCGGTGGCGGCGCTCGCGAACATCACGTTCGAGCCCGGTTCCACGGTGGTGTGCCTGATCTCGGGCGGCAACAACGACGTCTCGCGCTACGGCGAGATCCTGGAACGCTCGCTGGTGAATCTCGGTCTCAAGCACTACTTCCTCGTCGACTTCCCGCAGGAGCCGGGCGCGCTGCGCCGCTTCCTGGACGAGGTGCTCGGTCCCGAGGACGACATCACCCTGTTCGAGTACGTCAAGCGGAACAACCGGGAGACCGGCGCCGCTCTGGTGGGTATCGAACTCGGCAAGGCGGAGGGGCTCGGCGAGCTGCTCGAGCGGATGGAGCAGTCCCGCATGCAGGTGGAACGCCTGGAGCCGGGAAGCCCCGCGTACCGCTACCTCACCTGAGCCGCTACTTCTGCAGCAGCCGCGCGACGACCTTCTTGTACAGCTCGGGCTCGGGCATGGGAAGCCTGAGCAGCGCGGCCAGGTAGATGCCGTCGCCGACGAGGCGCACGATCTCGGCCTGCACAGGATCGTCGATCTCGTCCTGCAGGCCCTCGTCCCAGCTGCGCATGACGTCGGTGACGGCCTTCTGGATCTCGTCGTGCTGACCGTCGACGCTCCGTAGGGCGGCGATGGTCGAACGGTAGAGGGCGAGTTCCTCGGTGGTACTCGCGTCGGGGACCTGCAGGTACCACTCGGACATCGAGGTGCCGCCGGACACGGCGTCGGCGAGCTGGGCGTCGGCCCGCTCGCCGAGCCGGCGCACCATGGCGGCGAGGAGTGCTTCCTTGCTGGGGAAGTGATAGAGCAGTCCGCCCTTGGACACCCCGGCCTCCGCCGCGACGGCTTCGAGGGTCACCTGGGCTATCCCCACGTCGAGCAGCAGCTTCTCGAGGGCGTCGAGTATTCGATCGCGCGTACCGGCAGCCATGGAGAGGGACTGTACCCGGGAAATTACTTTACCGTCCGGACGGTTAACGGTAAGGTTACGAAACTGTACCGGCTGGACGGTTCATCACGGTGCCGGCCCCAATCGAAAGTCGCAGGAAGATAAATGTCTGTCTCCACGGATCGCGGGATCAACGACGCCTACGGCGCTCCAGGTCAGTCCTCCGCATCACGCCGAGACTGGCTCGGATTGGTCGTCCTGGCCTTCGCCGTCCTCCTGATCGCCGTCGACGGCACGGTGCTCGACCTCGCACTGCCGTTCATCAGCGCCGACCTCGAGCCCAGCAGCACTCAACTGCTGTGGATCATCGACGTCTACTCCTTCGTCCTCGCCGGACTGCTCATCACCATGGGCACGCTCGGCGACCGGATCGGACGGCGCCGTCTGCTGCTGATCGGCGCCGCCGGATTCGGTATCGCCTCGCTGATCGCGGCGTGGGCGCCGACACCCGAGATGTTGATCGCGGCCCGTGTGCTGCAGGGAATCTCGGGTGCCACCCTGATGCCCGCGACCCTCGGACTGATCCGCACGATCTTCGTCGACCCGCGACAGCGGACCCTCGCCATCGGCGTGTGGGGCGCGATGGCCGGCGGCGGCACCGCGGCGGGTCCGCTGATCGGCGGCTGGCTGCTCGAGCACTTCTGGTGGGGTTCGGTGTTCCTGATCAACCTCCCCGTGATGCTGGTGCTGATCGCCGTGGGACCGCTCGTGATCCCCGAGTCGAAGGACCCCGCGCCGGGACGGTTCGACCTGCTCAGCGCGGCACTGTCGATGACGACGATGCTGCCGCTGGTGTACGCGGTCAAGGAAACCGTGGTGCACGGCCTCGACCCGGTGCTCCTCGGCGTCAGTCTCGTCGGTGTTCTGTCGGGCGTGGTCTTCGTGCGCAGGCAGAAGTCGATGAAGGACCCGATGATCGACATCGGCCTCTTCGCCAAGCCGGCGTTCTCGACCGCCGTCCTCACCAACCTGCTGTCCATCTTCGCGCTCGCCGGCGTGCTGTTCTTCGGCTCGCAGTACCTGCAGTTGGTGCTCGGCAACACCGCGTTCGAATCGGGTGTGCTGATGCTGCCCGGCATGCTGATGAGCGCGGTCACCGCGCTCGCGGCGGCCTGGATGGTGCGCCGGTGGGCCACCTCGCACGTGCTCGGCGGCGGCCTCGCCGTCGCGGGTGTGGGTGCGGCACTGATGCTCACGCTCGGCGTGGACGGTGCCCCGACGATGTTCGTGGTCGGCTTCGGTCTCGCCGGAGCCGGTGTCGGTATCGCGCTGACGCTGACGTCCGACCTCGTGGTGAGCGCCGTCGAGCCCGAACGGGCCGGCGCCGCCTCCGCGGTGTCCGAGACCGCGTACGAACTCGGCATCGCGCTCGGTGTCGCCGTGCTCGGCAGCGTCGTCATGGCGATCTTCCGCAGCGGCCTCGACACGTCGATGCTGCCGCAGGAACAGATCGAGCCCGCCCAGGGCACGCTCGGTGCCGCGGTCGCGGAGGCTCAGCATCTCCCCGAGGCCGCGCGGACGGTGTTCCTCGAGTCCGCGCAGTCGGCGTTCGTCGACGGCATGCACGTCGCCGCGGGCGCGACCGCCGTGATCCTGTTCGCGACCGCGATCCTCGTCCTGCGGATGCTGCGCGACCGTCAGGGCGAGCTGTCGAGCAGCACGAACGAGTGACCAGGTAGCACCGTCGCCGACCCGGTCTCGTCCTGCGTCGGCGGCTCCCACCACAGTACGGGGGAGCCGCCGACCGGGACGGTCACCGGTTCGGCACTGAGGTTGCAGGCCAGGCGAAGTGCGCCGCGGTGCACCACGATCCACTGCTGCGCCTCGTCGTAGTCGACGGACAGGTTCGCGAGCCACGGGTCCGTCAGCTCGGTACGCTCCCGGCGAAGCCGCAGCAGCGAGCGATAGCACTCCAGCAGCCGCGCATGCGGATCGCGGACCAGTTCGTCCCAGTCGAGCTTGGACCGCTCGAACGTCTCCGGGTCCTGCGGGTCCGGAACGTCGTCGGTGCTCCAGCCGTGCTCCGCGAACTCGGCCTTGCGTCCCTCCGCGGTCGCCCGCGCGAGCTCCGGCTCCGGGTGCGAGGTGAAGAACTGGAAGGGGGTGCTCGCCCCCCACTCCTCGCCCATGAACAGCATCGGCGTGAACGGCGAGCAGAGCACGAGCGCCGCCTTCACGGCGAGCTGCCCGGAATCGAGATACGTGCCGGGGCGGTCGCCGATCGCCCGGTTGCCGATCTGATCGTGCGTGCACGTGTACGTGACCAGCGAACTGGCCGGGATCCGCCGCGTGTCCAGCGGCCTGCCGTGCGTGCGGCCCCGGAACGTCGAGAACGTGCCCGCATGGAACCATCCCTGGCGCAGCGTGTCCGCGAGGCAGGCCATCGAACCGAAATCTCCGTAATAGCCCTGCCTCTCGCCGGAGACCGCCGCGTGGATGGCGTGATGCACGTCGTCGTCCCACTGGGCGTCGAGGCCGAAGCCGCCTGCCGACCGCGACGTGATCAGGCGTGGATCGTTGAGGTCGCTCTCGGCGATCAGCGTCAGCGGCCGCCTCAGGTGCGCGGACAGCCGGCGGGTCTCGACGGCCAGATCCTCGAGAAGGTGGGTGGCGGTGTGGTCGACGAGCGCGTGGACGGCGTCGAGGCGGAGCGCGTCGATGTGGAACTCGCGGAACCACCGCAGCGCGTTGCCGATGATGTAGCGGCGCACCTCGCCGCTGTCCGGTCCGTCCAGGTTGATGCTGCGGCCCCAGGTGTTGGCCCCCTGCGCCAGGTACGGGCCGTACCGGTCGAGGTAGTTCCCCGACGGTCCGAGGTGGTTGTAGACGGCGTCGAGGACCACGCCGAGACCGCGGGCGTGGCACGCGTCGACGAGGGTCTGCAGCCCGTCCGGTCCGCCGTAGCCCTCGTGGACCGTGTACCAGAGGACACCGTCGTATCCCCAGTTGTGGGTTCCGTTGAACCCGTTGACGGGCATCAGTTCCACGAAATCGACGCCGAGTCCGACGAGATGGTCGAGCCGGTCGACCGCGGCGGCGAACGTGCCCTCCGGAGTGAACGTGCCGACGTGCAATTCGTAGACGACGGAGCCGGCGAGCTGCCGCCCGGTCCACTGTGAGTCGGTCCAGAGGCTCTCGTCGAGCGTGTGGAGCTGGGATGCGCTGTGGACACCGTCGGGCTGGCGCGGCGACCGGGGATCGGGAAGCGGGGTGTCGCTGTCGTCGAGGACGAACGCGTACCGCGAGTCCGGTGACGCGTCGATGTCGGCCCGCCACCACCCGTCCGGTGACGGGGTCATGTCATGGCGTTTGCCGTCCACCTCCACGCAAACGGACGTCGGGATCGGGGCCCATACCTCGAATGTGTGCACCCGATCAGCATGCCTCGACCGGGCGGGCCGCGCAGGACAGTCAGCTCTCGGGCGCGGAAGAGTCCTCGACCTCCTCGATGATCTCGGCGCCGAGAACCGACAGCCGGTGTTCCTCGGCGTCCTGCACCGTGCCGAAGTCCTGCTCCTCGAGCACGTTACGGTCCTTGTCGAGGTATCGATACGTAGCCATGCCCCCACGATGGCACACGGCGGCAGAGATGGCGGCGAGTCGGCCCTTTCGCCCCGCATCCGGAAGTAGCAAGCTGAGAGTACGGACTCGAACGTCGCGAGGAGCAGTCATGCACGTAGCAGTGGGAGACCGGTTGCACGTACAAGGCAGGGTGGTCGGGGTGCACGAAACGACCGCCGAGGTCGTGGAGGTACACGGCGAGAACGGCGAACCGCCCTATCTCGTCCGATACGACGACGGCCACGAGGCCCTCGTGTTTCCCGGATCCGATGCCTGGGTGGAACACCCGAAGTCGTAGGCATCGGGCGTTTTCGCCTGGTCCAGGCGCGGCGGATCGCCGTGCCGAATTGGTTGCACGATCGATGAATCGAATGCGTCTATCGTGAGACCGTGCCCGACTCCGCGAAGAGGCCCTACAGTTCGCCGTTGCGTGCCGAATCGGCGCGCCGGACCCGCCTTCTCGTCCGGGATGCCGCGGGCCGATTGTTCGCCGAGCGCGGATACGTCAGCACCACGGTGCGGAACGTGGCCGAGGCGGCCGGGGTGTCGGCCCGCACGGTGTTCACCGCGTACCCGGGCGGCAAGGCGGAACTGTTCCACGAGGTACTGCACGCGGCGATCCAGGGCGACACCGACGCCGCGCCTGCCGCCCGCATACCCCGGGACGGCGACCCGGTGGAGCGGATCCTCGAACAGATGGTGGAGTACAGCACCGACGTCCTGGAACGGGCTGGAACCCTGATGGCGGCGTCGATCGAATCCTCGGGTGCGGACGAGGACATGCGGCGTTTCGCCGACGAGGGGGCGCGGGCGTCCGCCGAGAATGCGATGACCCTCGCCGAGGGACTCGCCGCGCACGAACTGCTGCGCCCCGAGATCTCCGTCCAGCGGGCCGCCGACGTGCTGTTCACGGTCGTGTCCCCGCAGGTGTATTCGATGCTGCGCCTGCAGTGCGGGTGGGATGTCGAGGATTACCGGAACTGGGTGAAGGCGACGATCCGGGCCAGCCTGCTCCGCTGAGGGCCGACAACCCCGCCTAGGGCAGCAGGATGAATTTGCCGGCCGCGTGCGGATTCCGGAGATCGGCGTGAGCGCTCGCCGCCTCCGACAGCGCGTAGGTGCGCGCGATCCGCACCCGCACGTCACCGCTGCCCGCGAGGTCGACGAGGAACCCGCGGGCCCGCTTCCGCGGTTCCATGCCTTCCGGCCCCAGCGCCCCGACGATCCGGAACCCGGCCTCGCCCACCCGTGGTCCGGGGACGGTCGTCACCAACCGCGACGGGTCCCGCACCAGGCCCACGGACACGTCGATGGCCTCGTCGCTGCCCGCGGTGTCGATGACGGCGTCCACCCCGTCCGGTGCCAGGACTCGGATCCGGTTACTCAGGCCGTCCCCGTAGGACACGGGTGTCGCACCGAGCGACCGCACGTAGTCGTGGTTCCCGGGGCGCGCCGTGCCGATGATCGTGGCGCCGCGGGCCCGGGCCAACTGCACGACGAACGACCCCACGCCGCCCGCCGCCCCGTGCACGAGCAGCAGGTCGCCGGTGCCGACGTTCGCCGTGTCGAGGGTGTCGACCGCGGTGGTACCCACCGCGAGAAGTCCGGCGGCCTCGTTCCACGGCAACGACGCCGGTTTCGGGATCACCGAATCACCGGACACCACGAGCCGGTCCGCGTACGCCTCCGACAACGGGTACGCGATCACCTCGTCGCCCACCGCAATGGGGCCGCTCGGTCCCGTGGCGGCGTCACCCACCTCCGCGACGACGCCCGCCGCCTCGCTGCCCAGCTGCATCGGCAGGGCGGCGGGATCGGCGCCGAACGCGCCGCTGTAGAGCTTGTAGTCGCTCGGGTTGACCCCGATCGCGCGGACCTCGATCACCACCTCGCCCGGTGCGGGGCCGACCGGCTCCGCATCGACGACCGCGAGGACCTCCGGCCCTCCGTACGCCCGGGCAACCACACGTCGCATACAAGGGCCAGTACCCCCGTGAGTACTTATTAACCGCCCATGGTTAAGAAGTACTCACGGGGCCAGCAGGGCAATGGGGTAACGGGCGAACAGGGTGGCGACCTCGACGCGGCCGCCGGGGTGCGTCGTCGAGGTGAGCAGGTCGGTCCACGTACCGTCCGGGAGGGTCACCGTGGTGTCGCCCCAGCCGTCCTGCTGCAGCCCGACGCTGTGCCGGGTGGCCAGGGCCACGACGTCCGGCGCCGACCCATGGGGCCCGCGGGTGAATCCGATCAGGTGTTCGGCCGCGGTCCCCGATGCGAAGACCGGCGCGTACGTGCCGCCTGCGAAGCTGCCGGGGCGGTCCCGCCGCAGGCGCAGCGCCGTCCGCACGACGTGCATCTTCGCCGCGCCGGTGGCGTCGATCGGAGGAGTGCCGAGCCCCGCGAGCACGGTCCGCCGCACGTCGTAATCGACGGGTCGGCGGTTGTCGGGGTCGACGAGCGAGTCCTCCCACAGTTCGGTGCCCTGGTACACGTCCGGGATCCCGGGCCCGCACAGCTGGAGGAGCTTCTGGCCGAGCGCATCGGACCAGGCGTGCGGCGCCAGTTGCGTGCACAGCGACCCGAGCGCCTTGCCGACGGTTCCGTCGATCACCGTGTCCAGCCAGCGGTGGAGGTCGCGTTCGAAGTCTTCGTTCACGTCGTTCCACGACGTCCGGGTCCCGGCTTCCCGGACGGCCTTCTCCGCGTACGCGTGGACGCGGTCGCGGAAGTCGGGCACGTCGCCCGCGGCGCGGCCGTCGACCGGCCACACACCGAACAGGTTCTGCCACAGGAACAGTCCGGTGACGGGATCGGGGCTGGGGGCGATGCGCTCCCACTGCTCGACGCATTCCGCCCACAGATCCGGCACCTGCGACAGGATGCCGATCCGGGCGCGGACGTCCTCGCCGCGCTTGGTGTCGTGCGTCGAGAGCGTCGTCATCGCCCGCGGCCACCGGCTGGCGCGCTCGGCCGCGGCGAGGTGGAATTCGGCGGGGGAGACGCCGACGTTCGCGGGGTTGCCGCCCACCTCCTGCAGCGACACCAGCCGGGCCGTGCGGTAGAACAGGCAGTCCTCCACGGATTTCGCCATCACCGCGCCGCAGACCTGCTGGAAGCGGGTGGCCGCCTCCCCGCCGGTGATGAGGGCGGCGGCGAGGGCGGACAGCGCCGCGGACCGCCCCGGTTCGCGCCGCGCGGCGTCGCCGATCACGCGGGTCGCGAGCCCGGCGAGCGGGCTGTAGTCGGAGCGGTACACGGGCATCGCGGCGACGACGTCCACGACGGCGTCGCGCAGGTCCTCGGCGGTGCAGTCGGTGCCGGTCTCGGCGCGGATCGCGCGGACGAGGCGCCGGACCTCCGGGGCGAGGCCGGTGCCGGCGACGTCGCGTTTGATCGCGGTTTCGTGCTCGTGGATCCACGTCGCGTCACCCCGGTCGCCCGTGCGGGACGCCGACAGGGCGGTGAGCACGGGAGCTCCCGACGGGTCGACGAACACGCCGCCGAGTTCGGCCAGTGCGTCGTAGCCCGTGGTGCCCTGGATCGGCAGGTGATCGTCCAGCGGTTCGGAGTGGCCGAGAATCTTCTCGATCACCAGCCAGCGGTCCGCGCCGATCACGCCGCGCAGCCGGTCGAGGTACCCGGCCGGGTCGGACAACCCGTCGGGGTGGTCGATGCGCACGCCGTCGATCAACTCGTCCGCCACCCAGCTCCGCAGTTCGCGGTGCGAGGCCTCGAACACGCGCGGGTCTTCCTGACGGATCCCGGAAAGTTCGCTGACCGCGAAGAATCGGCGGTACCCGATGAGCCCGGAGTTCCACGGGACCAGGCGGTACGACTGCGCGTCGTGCACCGACTCCGGCTCGGTTGCGTCCGTGCCGGGGGCGATGGGGAAGCGGTGCTCGTAGAACGCGAGAAGCGGCTCGGGTCCCGAGCGGTCGACGGTCAGCGACTCGAGGTCGGCGTCCGATCCGAGGACGGGCAGCGCGAGCCGTCCGCCCGCGCCGTTGTCCTCGCTCCAGTCGATGTCGAAGAAGTCGGAGTATTCGGAGCCGAGACCGTGTGTGAGAACATCCCACCACCAGGCATTCTCACGCGGATTCGCGACGCCCACGTGGTTGGGGACCAGGTCGACGACGAGGCCCATGCCGCGGCCCCGCAACTCCCGCGACAACGCGGCCAGCGCCTCCCTGCCACCGAGGGCGGGGGACACGCGGGTCACGTCGGTGACGTCGTACCCGTGGGTCGATCCCGTCGTGGCCGTCAGGATCGGCGACAGGTAGACGTGCGAGATCCCCAGATCGTCCAGATAGTCGGCGACGGCGGCGGCGTCCGCCAGGGTGAAGCAGTCTCCGCGCAGTTGCAGCCGGTAGGTGGCCGTGATCGCCATCGTCGTCCCCGGCTCAGGCGGTCCGGCGCAGCACGACCAGCGACCGGGCCTCGACCTGCAGCGAATTCCCGGCCTTGATCACCGCGTCCTTCGCCCCCGTCGGCACGGCGGTGTCGAGCACGACCGCCCACTCGTCGGCGTAATCGGAGTTCGGCGTGGAGAACTCGATCTCCTCGTCGTGCGCGTTGAAACACAGCAGGAACGAGTCGCCGACCACCCGCTCGCCGCGGTGGTTGGGTTCGGGGATGCCCTCGCCGTTGAGGAATACCGCGAGGGACTTCCCGAAACCGCTGTCCCAGTCCTCGGGGGTCATCTCCTCACCGGACGGCGTGAGCCAGGCGATGTCGCGGGTCTGGTCGCCGCTGCGGATGGGGGTGCCCTCGAAGAACCGGCGGCGGCGGAACACCGGATTCTTCATCCGCAGCGCGATGACCCGTTTGGTGAACTCGACGAGGTCGGCGTTGGTGTCCGCCAGTGACCAGTCCATCCACGACAATTCCGAGTCCTGGCAGTACACGTTGTTGTTGCCCTGCTGGGTGCGGCCCATCTCGTCACCGTGCGCCAGCATCGGCGTCCCCTGGCTGAGCAGGAGTGTGGCCAGGATGTTGCGGCTCTGCCGCCCCCGCAGATCGAGGATCTCCGGATCGTCCGTGGGGCCCTCGACACCGCAGTTCCAGGACCGGTTGTGGCTCTCGCCGTCGTTGTTGTCCTCGCCGTTGGCCTCGTTGTGCTTCTCGTTGTACGACACCAGGTCGTGCAGGGTGAACCCGTCGTGGGCGATGACGAAGTTGATGCTCGCGCCGGGGCGGCGGCCGGTCGCCTCGTAGAGGTCGGAGGACCCGGTGAGCCGGGACGCGAATTCGCCGAGCGTGGCCGGCTCGCCCCGCCAGTAGTCGCGGACGGTGTCCCGATACTTGCCGTTCCACTCCGTCCACAGGCCGGGGAAGTTGCCCACCTGGTAGCCGCCCTCGCCGACGTCCCAGGGTTCGGCGATGAGCTTGACCTGGCTGACGATCGGATCCTGCTGGACGAGGTCGAAGAACGCGGAGAGCCGGTCGACGTCGTGCAGTTCGCGGGCGAGCGTCGACGCGAGGTCGAAGCGGAAGCCGTCGACGTGCATCTCGGTGACCCAGTACCGCAGCGAGTCCATGATCAGCTGCAGCGTGTGCGGGTGCCGGGCGTTGAGGCTGTTCCCGGTGCCCGTGTAGTCCATGTAGTGCTCGGCGTCGCCGTCGACGAGGCGGTAGTAGGCGGCGTTGTCGATGCCGCGGAACGAGATGGTCGGACCGAGATGGTTGCCCTCGGCGGTGTGGTTGTAGACGACGTCGAGGATCACCTCGATGCCCGCCTCGTGGAACGAGCGGACCATCGCCTTGAACTCCGACACCGCGGCGCCCGGCTTCTCCGCCGACGAATACCCGGTGTGCGGGGCCAGGAAGCCGAACGTGTTGTAGCCCCAGTAGTTCCGCAGCCCCTTGTCGAGCAGGGTCTGATCGTGCATGAACTGGTGCACCGGCATCAGTTCGATCGCGGTCACGCCGAGGTCGACGAGGTGGTCGATGATCACCGGATGTGCGAGGCCCGCGTACGTGCCGCGGAGTTCTTCCGGCACACCGGGATGCGTCGCCGTCATGCCCTTGACGTGGGCTTCGTAGATCACGGTGTCGTGGTACGGGTGCTTCGGTGCGCGGTCGGCGGCCCAGTCGAAGAACGGGTTGATCACGACTGTCGTCATCGTGTGGCCGAGCGAATCGTGTCCGGGCAGTCCCGGCGCCGAGTCGTCCTCGGCTTCCGCTTCGAGTGCGTCCTCGGCGTCCTCCGCCTCGATGTCGTCGTCGGTGTCGACGATCAGGGCGGCGTCCTCGTTTTCGTCGTCCCCGGCGTCCTCGGGGGCGGCCTCAGTGGACGCGTCGATGTCGTAGGAGAACAGGGACCGGTCGCCGTCGAATTCGCCGTCGAACGCCTTGCCGTAGGGGTCGAGGAGCAGCTTGCTGGGGTCGCAGCGGTGCCCGGCGGAGGGGTCCCACGGTCCGTGGATCCGGTACCCGTACCGCTGCCCGGGCACGACGGTCGGCAGGTAGGCGTGCCACACGTAGCCGTCGACCTCGTCGAGACGCACCCGCGTCTCCGTGCCGTCCTTCGCGATCAGGCACAGATCGACCGCCTCGGCGACCTCGGAAAACAGGGAGAAGTTCGTCCCGGCCCCGTCGTAGGTGGCGCCCAGTGGGTAGGCGCTGCCGGGCCACACGGGAATGGGCGTGGTGCCGGTCGACTCGCTCGCTTCCATATCGAGAACATTAGCCCGCGTTCGCGTCGCTCTCAGCCCGACGGGAGCACAGCGTCAGCCCTGGGTGGAGGTCCGTGCGGCAGCAAGCATTCCGGTTGTGATCTTCAGCACGTCCTCGCTGGTGCACACGTACGGCGGCATCGCGTAGATCAGGTTGCGGAAGGGTCGCAACCAGACCCCGGCCGCCACCGCGGCGTCGGTCGCGGCCCGCATGTCGACGGGCTCGGAGAGTTCGATCACTCCGATCGCGCCGAGCACCCGGACGTCCCGGACGCCGGGCAGTTCCCGGGCAGGCGCGAGACCCGATTCGAGCCCGCGGCGCACGTCCTCGACCTCGCCTCGCCAGTCGCGCGACAGCAGGAGTTCGATCGACGCCACCGCGACGGCGCAGGCGAGCGGGTTCGCCATGAACGTGGGTCCGTGCATCAGCCCGCCTGCGTCGCCGGCGCTGATGGTCTCGGCGACGTCGGTGGAACAGAGCGTCGCGGCGAGGGTCAGGTATCCGCCGGTGAGGGCCTTGCCGACGCACATGATGTCGGGGCGGGTCCCGGCGTGCTCCGCGGCGAACAGTTCGCCGGTGCGGCCGAAACCCGTGGCGATCTCGTCGAACACCAGCAGGAGCCCGTGCTCGTCGCAGATGCGGCGCAGCTCCGACAGATACCGGGGGTCGTGGAAGCGCATGCCTCCGGCGCCCTGGACCACCGGCTCCACGATGACGGCCGCGAGTTCGTCCGTGTGCTCGGCCACCAGACGCTCGAACTCCGCGACGTACCGGGGGTCGAACTCGCGCGGCGGCGGTCCCGCGAACACCTGCCGTGCCAGGACGTCCGTCCACAGGGAATGCATGCCGCCGTCCGGGTCGCAGACGCTCATCGGCGCGAACGTGTCGCCGTGATAGCCGCCGCGCCAGGTCAGCAGCCGATGCCGCTCCGGCCTGCCGCGACTGCGCCAGTACTGCAGGCACATCTTGACGGCGACCTCGACGGAAACCGAACCGGAATCGGCGAGGAACACCTTGTCGAGTCCGTCCGGGGTGATCTCCACGAGCAGCTGGGCGAGCCGCGCGGCCGGTTCGTGGGTCAGCCCGCCGAACATCACGTGGCTCATCCTGCCGAGCTGCGCGGTCGCCGCTGCGTCGAGGACGGGATGCCGGTAGCCGTGGACCGCCGCCCACCACGAACTCATGCCGTCGACGAGTTCGCGTCCGTCGGCGAGAGTGAGGCGGGTGCCGCTCGCCTCGGCCACCACGAGCGGGGTGGTCGAGGCGGGGAAGGCGCCGTACGGATGCCAGAGCAGCGAGGCATCGAGGGAGGTGATGTCGTCGGCGGACAGGCTCGGGGAGGTCACGGTCTCGACCCTAGCCATCGGAGGAAAAGTGGGTCCACCCGGGTTGAACACCGTTCAAGTCGCGTATGGTGCCGAGTGTGAGTACCGACCACACCTTCACCACCTGGCTCGACGACGTCGAGGAGCAGCGGCGCGCCGCGGGACTGCGCCGCGAACTGCGCCCACGCACGTCCGGCAGCGCGCTCATCGACTTGGCGTCCAACGACTACCTCGGGCTCGTGCGGCACCCCGAGGTGCTGCACGGCGCGATGACCGCGCTGCGGCGATGGGGCGCAGGGGCCACCGGCTCGCGACTGGTCACGGGATCGACCACCGAGCACGAACTGCTCGAAACGGAACTCGCCGAGTTCGTCGGCGCCGACGCCGGGTTGGTGTTCTCCTCCGGGTACACCGCGAATCTCGGCGCCGTCACCGCGCTGTCCGGCGCCGGATCGCTGATCGTCTCCGACGCGGGCAGTCACGCCTCGCTCGTCGACGCGTGCCGGCTGTCCCGGGCCCGGGTGGCCGTCGCGCCGCACGCCGATCTCGACTTCGTCCGCAGCGCACTGGCCACCCGGCCGGAGGAACGGGCACTGGTCGTCACCGATTCGGTGTTCAGCGCGGACGGTGATCTCGCACCCCTCGTCGACCTGCACCGGGTATGCCGCGAGTACGGCGCGTTTCTCGTGGTGGACGAGGCCCACGGTGTCGGAGTCCGCGGCGCAGGGGGTCGCGGACTCGTGCACGAGGTGGGACTCGCGGGCGAACCCGACATCGTCGTCACGGCCACGCTGTCGAAGTCGCTGGCCAGCCAGGGCGGTGTGGTGCTGGCGTCGGAGAAGGTCCGTGCACACCTCGTCGACGCCGCGCGCACATTCATCTTCGACACCGGACTGGCCCCGGCGGCCGTCGGGGCGGCCCGGGCCGCCCTCGCCGTTCTGCGGCGTGAACCGCACCGCGCCGACTCCGTCCTGGAGCGCGCCCGGGATCTCGCGCGGTTCACCGGTGCCGCGGCACCCGAGTCCGCCGTGGTCTCGGTGATCCTCGGGGACCCGCAACGCGCCTTCGACGCCGCGGCCGCCTGCCGCGAGCAGGGGCTGCACGTCGGCTGCTTCCGGCCCCCGTCGGTGCCCGAGGGCACGTCGCGGCTGCGGCTCACCGCCCGCGCCACGCTCGATCAGGACGAACTGGCCCGGATCGAGACCGTGCTCACCGACGTCCTTGCGGGGGCGTCGGCATGAGCATCCTGATGGTCACCGGAACGTCGACGGACGTCGGCAAGACTGTGGTCACGGCGGCGCTCGCCGCCGCGGCGCGCGAAGCCGGGCTGTCCGTCGCGGTGTGCAAGCCCGCGCAGACCGGGGTCGCGCCGGGAGAACCGGGCGATCTGGCCGAGGTGACCCGGTTGTCCGGTGTCACCGCGGTGGTGGAACTCGCCCGCTACCCCGAACCGCTCGCCCCCGACACCGCCGCCCGGCGCAGCGGTTTGCCGATGTTGCGGTGCGACGACGTCGTCGACACGGTCCGCGCGCTCGCCGACCGGCACGATCTGGTCCTCGTCGAGGGTGCGGGCGGGCTGCTGGTGCGGATGGGCGCCGAGGGCTTCACCCTCCTCGATCTCGCGCTCGCTCTCGGCGCACCGGCTGTCGTGGTCGCGGCGGCCGGACTCGGCACGCTCAACCACACCGAACTCACGACCCGGGCGCTGGCGGCGGCCGGCGTCGCCTGTGCAGGCACGGTGATCGGGTCGTGGCCGGACGAGCCCGGGCTCGCCGAGCGGTGCAACCTGGACGACCTGCCCGCCGTGACGGGTGTCGACCTGGCCGGCTCGATCCCGGCGGGCGGCGGTCGTCTCGACCCGGCGTCGTTCGCCGCGGCCGCGTCCACGTGGTTCGACGGCACCTGGCTGAAGACGACGATCACGGCTCGCTGAGCGCGACGGTCAGGATTCCGCGAGCACCGACAGCACGTTGCCTGCCGGGTCGGTGAACCAGGCGATGTCCGGCCCGTTGCCGCGCATGATTCCCTTGTCGTCCTGGTCGAAACCGTCGTACCGCACGAACCGGATCCCGCGTTCGGTGAGCGCGTCGACGGCCTTCTCGACGTCGTCGACCGCGAAGTTGAGGATCGTGAACGTCGCAGGCGTGTGATCGGGTTTCGGGTAGATCAGTACCACGGGACCGTGGGGGAGATGCAGGCCCAGCAGGCCCATCTCCTCTTCGGTGACCTCGAGCCCCAGGGTGTCGGTGTAGAAGGATTTGGCCGCGGCGATGTCGTCGACGGCGAATCCGCTGAATGCTCTCGCGTTGTTCAACATGGTTCTGTCTCTTTCCTGCCGGTGGTCAGGACATCTCGGCGCGCGCCTGCGCGCTGAGCTGGATAACCTGAACGTAGTTGCCGTCGGGGTCGACGGCGGTGGCGAACCAGCTGCCGTCACGATCCTCGAGCGGGGACAGCCACGTCGCCCCGAGTTCGTCGAGGCGGCCTGCCGCGGCACGGGCGTCGGCGACCTCCACGTTGAGGAGGACACGCCCGGGTTCGGGATTCGTCTCGCCGACGTCGTCGCGCCGGTCGAGCATGATGTAGAAACCGTCGAAATCGAGGACGTCGTAGCCCGGTTCGCCGGGCGTGCGGTCGACCTTCGGCGAGAACGCGGCCGTGTACCAGTCCCGCAGTCGTTCGGGGTTGGTGCTGGCGAGCAGGATGCTTCCGATCGTGGCGTCGGCCATGATTTCCTCCCGGTGGGGGTTCGGTTTCGGTTGTCCTACAGGTATCGACTCGGCAGCCCGGCGAAATTCATCGCCCCCGGTTTTCCAAGGGCCGAAAGCTGCCCCGGTTTCCCGGAATATCGGTAGTGTGATTCAGGTCACGGCTACACCGGCTGGGTTGGGAGGGGTCACATGTCGACCTCCGAAATGCTCGAATTGAATCGCACCATCGACCGCCTTCGGCGCGCTGTCGGTTCGTTGCGAACGATGTACGGCGATGCCGCATCCGTGCGGCGACTGAGCAATGATCTGGAGCGCCTCGAGATCGACGCGCGCGACCTCGACTCCTCGCCACCGAACGTCGTCCACCGCGAACCGGTGGAGCGAATCAAGGTGTCGGACACCCCGTACGACGCGTCGATGTGGCTCGGTATCGATGACGAGGGGCTGGGCGGGCTCCACTACGAGCGCGGATGAGCGCGCCGCCGAAGAATTCCGATAGTGCCGGTGTGGGGGCGCCGACGCGTGCCCGGATCGCGGAACGCACGCTCCGCACCGACCGGTGGTGGCTGGCGCCGCTGCTGACGGTGCTCGGCCTGTCCGTCTTCGTGGTGTACGCATCGGTCCGGTCGTGGGTCCGGACCGCGTACTTCGTCGAGGAGTACCACTACCTGACCCCGTTCTACTCGCCGTGCCTGAGCGATTCGTGCGTGCCCGGCTCGAGTGACTTCGGGACACCCATCGGCGAGTTGCCGATGATCATCCCGCTCGGATTCCTGGTGCTGCCGTTCCTGCTCGGCTTCCGGCTCACGTGCTACTACTACCGCAAGGCCTACTACCGGTCGGTATGGTTCTCGCCGCCCGCGTGCGCGGTCGCGGAACCGCACGGCAAGTACACGGGGGAGACGCGGCTGCCGCTGATCGTCCAGAACGCGCACCGCTACTTCTTCTACGTCGCGCTCGTCGTGTCGCTGATCAACACGTACGACGCGATGCGCGCGTTCCACGGCGCCGACGGCGGATTCGGAATCGGGCTCGGCACCCTCATCATGGTCGGCAACGTGATCCTGCTCTGGGCGTACACCGTGTCCTGCCATTCCTGCAGGCACGTCACCGGCGGCAGGCTCACCCACTTCTCCCGGCACCCGATCCGATACCGGCTCTGGACCGGGGTCAGCAAACTGAACACGCGGCACATGCAGCTCGCCTGGACCACGCTCGCCACCCTGATCGTCACCGACTTCTACGTGATGCTCGTGGCCAGCGGCACCATCTCCGACCTGCGCCTGATCAACTGACTTCACCGAAGAGGGAGTGGAATGACGGAAGTCGAACGGCACCAGTACGACGTCGTGGTCATCGGTGCCGGGGGCGCCGGACTGCGAGCCGTCATCGAGGCCCGGGAACAGGGCCTGTCCGTGGCCGTCGTCTGCAAGTCGCTGTTCGGCAAGGCGCACACGGTCATGGCGGAGGGCGGCTGCGCCGCCGCGATGGGCAACGCCAACGAGAAGGACACGTGGCAGACCCATTTCCAGGACACGATGCGCGGCGGCAAATTCCTCAACAACTGGCGGATGGCCGAACTGCACGCTCGGGAGGCGCCCGACCGGGTGTGGGAACTCGAAACGTACGGCGCCCTGTTCGACCGGACCCCCGACGGCCGGATCAGCCAGCGCAACTTCGGCGGTCACACGTATCCGCGGCTCGCGCACGTCGGTGACCGCACCGGGCTCGAACTGATCCGCACCATGCAGCAGAAGATCGTGTCGCTGCAGCAGGAAGACTTCGCCGCCACCGGCGACTACGAGGCCCGCATCAAGATCTTCGCCGAGTGCACCGTCTCCGAACTCACCAAGGACGGCGACCGGATCTCGGGCGCCTTCGGATACTGGCGCGAGAGTGGACGTTTCGTCCTGTTCGAGGCGCCCGCCGTGGTGATGGCCACGGGCGGAATCGGCAAGTCGTTCAAGGTGACGTCGAATTCGTGGGAGTACACCGGCGACGGACACGCTCTCGCCCTGCGCGCGGGCGCCAACCTCATCAACATGGAATTCGTGCAGTTCCACCCCACCGGCATGGTGTGGCCGCCCAGCGTCAAGGGCATCCTCGTGACCGAGGGTGTCCGCGGCGACGGCGGGGTCCTGAAGAACTCCGAGGGCGAGCGGTTCATGTTCTCGTACATCCCGCCCGTCTTCAAAGGGCAGTACGCGGAGACCGAGGAAGAGGCCGACGGCTGGTACAAGGATTCCGACAACAACCGCCGCACACCGGACCTGCTGCCCCGCGACGAGGTGGCCCGGGCCATCAACTCCGAGGTCAAGGCGGGACGGCAGACCCCGCACGGCGGCGTGTACCTCGACATCGCCTCGCGGATGCCCGCCGACGAGATCGTCCGGCGCCTGCCGTCGATGTACCACCAGTTCAAGGAACTCGCCGACGTCGACATCACGAAGGAGCAGATGGAGGTCGGACCCACCTGCCACTACGTGATGGGAGGCATAGAGGTCGACCCCGACAGCGGATCGTCCAGCGTCGCCGGGTTGTTCGCCGCGGGCGAGTGCTCGGGCGGGATGCACGGCTCCAACCGGCTCGGCGGCAACTCGCTGTCCGACCTCCTCGTGTTCGGCCGTCGCGCGGGACTCGGGGCCGCGGAATACGTGAAGTCGCTGCAGGAGCGGCCGGTCGTCTCCGCCGACGCGGTGGATGCGGCGGCCCGGATGTTGTTGTCGCCGTTCGATCCGGCGGTCGGGGAGGGCGGCATCACCGAGAATCCGTACACCCTCCACACCGAACTGCAGCAGACCATGAACGACCTCGTCGGCATCATCCGGAAGGAAGACGAGATCGCGCGCGCCCTGGAGAAACTCACCGAGATCAAGGGCCGGATCGGGGGCGTCGAGGTGGAGGGGCACCGCCAGTTCAACCCGGGCTGGCACCTCGCCGTGGATCTGCGGAACATGGTGCTGGTCAGCGAATGCGTCGCGCAGGCAGCCCTGCTGCGCACCGAGAGTCGCGGCGGGCACACCCGCGACGACCACCCGAGCATGGAGGCGGAGTGGCGCAACACCCTGCTGGTGTGCAGCGTCGTCGGCGACATGTCCGCGCATCCCGATTCCGTGGTCCCGGACGTCACGGTCACCCGCGAGCCTCAGCTTCCGATGCGCCCGGAACTGCTGGAGCTGTTCGACATCGACGAACTGGCCAAGTACTACACCGATGCCGAGCTCGCCGAACATCCGGGAAGGAAGGCCTGAGATGGGATACGACGCGCAGTTCCGGGTATGGCGCGGCGACGCCGACGGCGGCGCCCTCGAGGACTACTCCATCCCCGTCAACGATGGTGAGGTGGTGCTCGACATCATCCACCGGTTGCAGGCGACGCAGACCCCGGACCTCGCGGTGCGATGGAACTGCAAGGCGGGCAAGTGCGGGTCGTGCTCCGCGGAGATCAACGGTCAGCCGCGGCTGATGTGCATGACCCGGATGTCGACGTTCACGGAGGACGAGGTGGTGACGGTGACGCCGCTGCGGGCGTTCCCCGTCATCCGCGACCTCGTCACCGATGTGTCGTTCAACTACCAGAAGGCCAGGGAGATCCCGTCGTTCACCCCGCCGCCGGGACTCGGACCGGGCGAGTACCGGATGCAGCAGATCGACGTCGAACGGTCGCAGGAATTCCGGAAGTGCATCGAATGCTTTCTCTGCCAGAACACCTGCCACGTCATCCGTGATCACGACGACAACAAGCCGGCGTTCTCCGGTCCCCGCTTCTTCATCCGCGTCGCCGAACTGGAGATGCATCCGCTCGACACGGCGGACCGTCGTGACGCGGCGCAGGAAGACTTCGGTCTCGGACTGTGCAACATCACCAAGTGCTGCACCGAAGTGTGCCCCGAAGGGATCAAGATCACCGACAACGCCATCATTCCGATGAAGGAACGGGTGGTCGACCGGCGGTACGACCCGATCGTATGGTTGGGCAACAAGCTGCGGCGTCGCCGCCCGTGAGTACTTGTTAACCGCCGGCGGTTAAGAAGTACTCACGGGTGCGTCAGCGCACGGCGTGGAGGTTGCGGGCGGTGGGCGACTTCTCGACCGATTCGGGGTCGGGGTCGGTGCCGAGGATCCGGTCGGCGGTTCCCGAGGTGGTGACGGTGAACCAGTAGTGCTCGTTCTTGTAGTGGTGATGGCGGTGGTTGCGCCAGATCGCGCGGTACAGGCGGGAGTTCGGCTTGTAGTCGCTGTGGATGAGGTAGTGCGTCCATTCGTAGAGGACGCCCAGGACGCTCAGCACCACGAGGAACGTCAGCCCGAGCCCGGTGCGCGGGAACGCGAACAGCGCGAGCGCCACGAGAACCGGGATCAGCCACGTCAGGGTCTGCCACGGAATGAAGACGAGCGGCACGTCGCGGGGATCGACGTGGTGTTCGCGATGCTTGCGTGCAAGCAGCGAATCGACGGTCAGGCCCATGACCTTCCGGGGCTTCCAGTGCAGGATGCAGACGTGGATGACCCATTCGGCGAACGGGAACACCGCCAGCATCACCAGCGGCACGACGGCGTCGGTGACCTGCCAGTCGCCGACGACGAGGCGGGCGACCACGGCGGTGGCAAGCATGCCGCCGATCATCCACGGTGAGGGGTGGCGGCGGAACTGGTCTGCGGCGTCGCGCAGGGTGATCGACCTGCGCTGGCGGCGATCTGTGGGAGGTGTCGTGGTCATGTGTCCTTCTCCGAATCGTGTTGTTGCAGTGTGTCGATCACGGCGGTCACGGCTGTCGTCCCGAGGTCGAGCAGGGTGGCGGCGGTGTGCGCCGCGAGGTCTTCGTCGTGTGCGGAGACGGCCTCCGCAAGCTGGTGGTACAGGTCGGTGCGACCGACCTCCGCGACCATGACGGCGGCCATCGCCGTCATGGTCGGTTCGTACGCGTTGCGGAGGCTGTTGAAGATGAGCCGGAACGCGATGGAATCGGCCGTGTCGACGACGCGCTCCCAGAAGGCCAGCGCAGCGACCTGCTGCGCGACCGGATCGGTCTCGGCAGCAAGGTGATCCACCGCCTCGCCAAGAGCTGCGGCCGACTTCTCGGTAACCCGGTCCGCGGCGAGCCGTGCGACCTGCACGCCGATCATCCGCCGCGCCTCGAGGACGCTGCGGACCACCGCCCAGTCGGGGACGCCGCCGCGGATCAACAGCTGGGACAGCAGTTCGGGTCCGCCGTGCTGCCGGAAGTCGCGGACCGAGGTGGCATCGCCCTGCCGGACCTCGACGAGTCCGGCCTGCGCGAGTTTCTGAATCGCTTCCCGGACCGCGGGCCGGGACACCCCGAACGCCTCGGCCAGGCGCCGCTCGCTGGGCAGGGCCTCGCCTGGGCCGAGGTCGCCGCCGAGTACGCGCGCGGTGATCTGGTCGAAAACTTCGGTGGAGGCGGATTTCCGCGCGATCGGCTCGAACATCATGATTTCGACCCTAGAACGGCTACAGGTAAGAGGTCAAGTGGTCTTACCAGTGAATCTCAGCCGAACAGGCTCCGGACGAAAGCGGTGGTGTCGGGCAGCGACGCGGGCATGGTCGTGAGGTGGCCGGTCGGATACGTCCGGAAGAGGAACTGCTGCCCGTTCGCGGTGAGGTCGGCGGTGAACTTCCAGGTGAGAGGGATGGGGACGACGTCGTCGAACAGTCCCTGACCGATGAACAACGGCCGGTCGTAGCCCTGGACGGGGACTCCGAGCGTGGTGCGCAGGGCCGCCAGGACCGCCGGATCGTCGAGGGGACGCGACATCAATTGTCCAATGGTGATGCCGGCGAGTTGCGGCGCCGCCTCCTCGTAGCAGAGCGTCTCGACGCGATTGAGGACGTCCACGCCGAGCGGGGTGAGGTAGCTGTCGACGTCCAGGTCGGGCCGCGACGCGCGCAGTCCCGCGAGTGCGTACGCCACGAACACCGTGCTCCCGGTGAGGGGAATCTGCGGGAAACCGGGGCCGACGAGCGGCGCGAGGTTCTCCAGATTGGACGGGGCGCCGGTGGCGACGGTGCCGCGGAAGTCGAGGTCGGGTGCGTAGGTGGTGGCCATCGAGGCGGCGACGAGTGCGGCGTGGCCGCCCTGTGATTGACCGATCGCGACCCACCGGTTCGACAGGGACGGCGTGACGGCCCGCGCCGCGCGCACCATGTCGATCACGCTGTGCGCTTCGGTGGGACCGTCCAGGTACGGGTGCACGCCGGGTGTGCCGAGGCCGACGTAATCCGTTGCAGCGATCGCGTATCCCTGGTCGAGCCAGGCCTGAACGTACGGTCCGACGAGTTTCCCCGTCACCGTCGGCGCGCACGCGTCCGCGATGCCGACCGTTCCGTGGGCCCAGGACACCACGGGCCACCCGCCGGGCGGCGCGTCACCGGGTGGCAGCAGGACCGCGCCGGTGCTGAGCGCGGGTTCGTTCATCGGCCCCGTCGTCCAGTACGTGACGTAGGTGGCCTCGGCGACGCCCCGCGGCCGCGCGTCCGGCGCGAACGGCGTCGCGGCGACGACGGCACCGGGATCGCCCTCCGCGGTCTGTGCGGGCGCCGGGGTGGGCGCGCCGAAAAGCGACAGTGCGAGTGCCGCCGCGAGGACCGTTCCGGCGCGGCGGCCGAGTGAAGACGTCATCGCGTCCGTCCCTGGGCCGTCGGAGGCGCCGCGCGGCCCGCGAGTGGCCGGCGCGGCGTCCACTCAATTGTGCCCGCTCAGGGGCGGTGGGCGGAGTCTTTCAGTCGCGCGCGAATTCCGTCCACGAACAGCGACAACCCGAAGTCGAACCGGACCGCCGGATCGCCGTCGAGGAGATCCTCGTCGTACGCCGCGATCGGCGACTGCGGGGCGTCGGGGGAGAGCGCGGCGCGGGTGAGGGCGCCTGCCGATTCCATCTGCGCCCGCGACTGCTCGTCGACCGTGTGGCCTAGGACGTAGTACAGCAGCGAATAGGACGACAGTTCGGCGTGTTCGCGGGACAGACCGGATCGCAGACCCACCGCCGCGAAGCTTTCCCGGACCCGGGAGTTGGTCATGCGGGACGCGTAGGTGGCGGAGACCAGTTCGGCGCCGTCGCGGTGGGCGAGTAGCGCGATGCGTAGCCGGTGCGCCAGTTCGGTGAACTCCGCGTCCCATCCGGGCGCCGTGACCGGGGCGTCGACGTCTTCGAGGATCTTGTCGGCGAGGGCCCCGAGCAACGTCTGCTTGTTGGGGAAATGCCAGTACAGGGCGCCGGGCTGCACGCCGAGGGCCGTTGCGAGTCTGCGCATCGTGAGGTCGGCGAGGCCGAACTCGTCGAGGATGGCCATTGCGCCGTCGAGTACGTCGCCGCGTCGCAATTGCACTGTGTGATCTCCCAATCTCGTCGAAAAACTTGCTCCGGCTTTGACAGTATTCCATCACGGATCTAACGTGAACACCGTTCAACTTGTACGGTGTTCAATTTTTCGGTTCCGTCGACTCACGACACGTGATCGGCCCGTTTTCCAGGAGATACGTGTGACCTCGGCCCCGGTACAGACAGACATCCTCGCCCTCGCGCGTGAGCAGGTTCTCGAGCGCGGCGAAGCGCTGAACGAGAGCCAGGTGCTCGAAGTCCTGCAACTTCCCGACGACCGTCTCGAGGATCTGCTCGCCCTCGCCCACGACGTGCGCATGAAGTGGTGCGGCCCCGAGGTCGAGGTCGAGGGCATCATCAGCCTCAAGACCGGCGGCTGCCCCGAGGACTGCCACTTCTGCTCGCAGTCCGGGCTGTTCCAGTCGCCGGTCCGCGCGGCATGGCTCGACATCCCCTCGCTCGTCGAGGCCGCCAAGCAGACCGCCAAGTCCGGCGCCAGCGAATTCTGCATCGTCGCCGCCGTCCGCGGACCCGACGAGCGGCTGCTCGCCCAGGTCGCCGCCGGTATCGAGGCGATCCGCAACGAGGTCGACATCCAGATCGCCTGCTCGCTGGGCATGCTCACCCAGGAACAGGTCGA
Source organism: Rhodococcus sp. T7 (assembly GCF_009872365.1). Lineage (NCBI taxonomy): Bacteria > Bacillati > Actinomycetota > Actinomycetes > Mycobacteriales > Nocardiaceae > Rhodococcus > Rhodococcus sp. T7. The sequence goes on along the minus strand of NZ_WXYH01000132.1, from coordinate 35,897 downwards.
CCAGCTCGCCGCGATGGGGGTGCACCGCTACAACCACAACCTCGAGACGTCGAAGTCCCACTTCCCGAACGTCGTCACCACCCACACGTGGGACGAACGCTGGAACACCCTCCGCATGGTCCGCGAGGCCGGCATGGAGGTGTGCTGCGGTGGCATCCTCGGCATGGGTGAGAGCCTCGAGCAGCGCGCCGAGTTCGCCGCCAACCTGGCCGAACTCGAACCCGACGAGGTCCCGCTGAACTTCCTCAATCCGCGTCCGGGAACCCCGTTCGGCGACCTCGAGGTGCTGCCGGCGAGCGAGGCCCTCAAGTCGGTGGCAGCCTTCCGGCTCGCGCTGCCCCGCACCATCCTCCGCTTCGCAGGCGGCCGCGAGATCACTCTCGGCGACCTCGGGGCCAAGCAGGGCATCCTCGGCGGCATCAACGCCGTCATCGTCGGCAACTACCTGACGACCCTCGGCCGCCCGGCCGAACAGGACCTCGACCTGCTCGTCGATCTGCAGATGCCGATCAAGGCCCTGAACGACACCCTGTGACGACCATGGAGACGACCGCGGGCGAACCCGGCGGTCTGGAGGAGCGCTACAACCCGTACACCGGCCGCCGCGTGGTGGCCGGTGTGGACGACGCGGTCCCCACCGCCGCGCAACTCGGGCTGGAACCGCCCCGCTTCTGCGAGGCGTGCGGCCGCCGGATGGTGGTGCAGATCAGCCCCGACGGCTGGTGGGCGAAATGTTCCCGCCACGGTGTGTTCGACTCGATCTGCCGCGGACGGCGGTAGCGTCGGACGCGTGACCACGCTCCCGCGCTTCAGGCTTCGATCTGCCGCCGGAATCTTCTGCGGGACGGTGGTGGCGAGCGCACTCGCCGGGGTGCTGTGGGGACTCCTGGCACCACCCGAACATCTGCTGGTGGTCGCCCCCGACCGCGGGGTGTCGCTGACCGGGGAGAGCGTGCACCGGTTCGACGCGATCGGGATGTTCGCGTGTGCCGGCCTGGTCGTCGGCATCCTCACCGCGGTCGCCGCGTGGACGGCGCGGAAAAGTCGCGGACCGGTGGCGCTGGGCGCCGTCCTCGCCGGCAGCGTGGTCGGGGCCTGTGTGATGGCCCTCGGCGGCATCGGTGTCGCGGCCCTGCGTTTTCCCGACCCCGACACCTCGACCGCCGGCACCGTCGTGGCGGTCGCGTCGGGGATCGGGACCCCGCTCGTGCTGATCTTCCAGCCGCTCGTCGCGTGCGTCGTGACGTTGGTGCTCGCCGCGCTCAACCCGTACGACGATCTCGGTGTCGGCGATGGGCCGGTCGAACTCGACGAGCCGGAAGAGCGCGACGCGACGATTACTTCGTGACGATTACCTCGTGACTGTGGCCCGCATTCGCACGTCACCGAGCAGGCGCCCGCTGGCGAGAGCGCCGATGCGGCGAGTTGCGAAACGGGTGCTCACCGACGACACCCAGTTCATCAGCCCGGAGACGACGCTCGGCGGAGTGCTACGCCGGTCGAGGGCCCGCAGCGCCGTCGCGACCACCTGGTCCGCGGTCTGCATGCGGCCGACGGCGGCGTCCTCGGAGCCGACGACGTCGAAGAACTCGGTGCGGGTGGGGCCCGGGCAGACGGCGAGCACGGTGAGGCCGGTGCCTCGCGCCTCCGTCCACAACGCCTCCGTGAAGTTCAGGACGAATGCCTTCGTCGCCCCGTAGACGGCCATGCCCGGAGTCGGCTGGAACGCCGCGGTGCTCGCCACGTTGACGAGTGCGCCGCGCCCCCGGAGCAGGTCGGGCAGGAACGTGTGCGACAACTCGACGAGGGTGGTGACGTTGAGCTGGATCTCGGAGGTCAGCCGCTCCAGGTCGGCGGACGCGAAGTCTCCGTGCGTCCCGAATCCCGCGTTGTTGATCAGTGAGTCGACGCGGATGTCCCGCGCAGCGAGTTCGCTGCGCAACCGCGCGCCTGCGCCGGGTGCCGCGAGGTCGAACGGGAGCACGGTGACCGTCACGGGGTGTGCGGCGCGGAGTTCGGCGGCGAGTTGTTCGAGCCGGTCGGCGCGCCGCGCGACGAGGACGAGGTCGGCGCCGCGACCGGCGAACCGGCGGGCGAATTCGGCACCGAGGCCCGCGCTCGCGCCGGTGATGAGGACGGTGGTTCCGGATGCGTCGAAAGGCATGTCTGCTCCTAGCGGTGGGGTGATTCCGAATGTAGTCAGTGCCATCTATGTAGTCAATGACAACATTTTGCTAGGCTTGCGCCGTGTCCGCCGCCGAACAGCCCTACCACCACGGGAGTCTTCGCCAGGTGCTGCTCGCACGCGCCGAGAGCACCCTCGAGCGGGACGGCGTCGACGGCCTGTCCCTGCGACAGCTCGCCCGCGAGGCCGGGGTCAGTCACGCCGCACCGAGCAAGCACTTCCGCGACCGGCAGGCGCTGCTCGACGCACTCGCCGAATCCGGTTTCCGGCGGCTCACGGCCGCCCTCGAACGCGCGGTCGACCAGGCCGAACCCCATGCCCGGGCTCGCTTCGCGGCGCTCGCCGACGCCTACGTCACCTTCGCGCTCGCGCACCGGGAGTTGCTGGCGCTGATGTACGGCAACAAGCACGCGCCCGGGGCCGCCTCCCAGGTCGTGGAGGCGGGCCACACCTCGATGGACCTGACGGTCCGGATCGTCACCGAGGCCCAGGCCGCGGGCGACATCGGACCCGGGGACGCCTCGCGCATCGCCCTTGTCGCGTTCGCGACGTTCCACGGGATCGCGACCCTCGCCGCCGGTGGGATGCTCGACGACGCGCCGGTGGACGAAGTGGTCACCGCCGCATCCGACACGTTCTGGCGAGGTCTCGCCCGGGCGTGACACGGCTCCCGGCGATCTCACAGCGCGCTCCCGCCGCAGTCTCGAGTACCGGCGCTTACCTGGAATCGAAATGTCGATCCTTTAGGAGGCGAAGATGATGCGTACCGACGAATCCGGCTCGGCCCGTGGTGTCGTGGTGGTGACGGCCGCCGGCAGCGAGCAGGGCAGGCGGACCGCGCAGGAGTTGCTCGATTCGGGCTGATGCGTTGCGGTCACCGCACGCACGGTCGCGGAACTGGCCCGGATCATGCCGGGCATGTCCGGGCACCGGTTGCTCGCGGTCGCCGCCGATCCGGATGATCCCCGCCAGGTCGCGCAGTTGCTCGACCGCGTTCTCGGCCGCTTCGGCCGCATCGATTCGGTGCTCGGCGCGGAGTCGTCGGTCGCGTCGGCGTGGCGGCGGCGCACCTCTCAGGAGGGCGGTGTCGCGGCCGCCTGACGGCCGGATTCAGCTCGGCGGCCGGAGCGCTGCGAACTCGTCCGTCACCCGCAGGGTGGAATCGGTGAACCGGTAGAGCGCGGCCGGGCGACCGCCGGTGCGGCCGGACGGTGCCGTGTTGCCGGTGGGGGTCAGTACCCCGCGCCGTCCGAGGACGCGCTGCAGGTTGGTCGCATCCACCTGGTAACCGAGTGCGGCGCAGTAGATCTCGCGCAGCGTCGACATGGAGAACTCGTCGGGCGCCAGACCGAACGCGATGTTGGTGTAGGAGAGCTTGGCCGCGAGGCGGGTCCGAGCGTGCCGGACGACGGTGCCGTGGTCGAACGCCATCTCGGGGAGCGCGGACACGGGATGCCACGCGGTGTCCGGCGGCAGCTGCGGGTCGGCGGGGAGGGGGACGAGCCCGAGGAACGTCGACGCGATGGTGCGCGGTCCGGGCACCCGCCGCGGATCGCTGAACACCGACAGCTGCTCGAGATGGGAGACCTCCTGCACGTCCACTTTCTCGGCCAGCTGGCGGCGCGCGGACGTCGTGAGGTCCTCGTCCTCGTGGAGGAGTCCGCCGGGCAGCGACCACGCGCCGGCCTGTGGATCGAGGGCCCGTTGCCACAGCAGCACGGCGAGCTCTCCGGTGCCCCCCGCGTGACGCATATCACCGCTGTGACCTGCGTCGATATAGCCGGGGAAGTGGCGAACCTGGAACACCGCGGTAAGCACTTCATGCGTGGTGTTACTATTGGGCATGTTTTCGATCCTAAGTCGAAAACCTCGATTTCGGAAATTCGGGCCAGCCCGCCCGAGTTCACGGTGAAGGAGCAAGCCATGACGACCACGACGTTGTGGACGGGTACCAACCCGCAGATTCAGGACGGTCCCGGCGGTTACGCGGGCGTCGAGGCGAGCGAAGAGTGGGCTGCCGAGATCAAACGGCTGGCACGCGAGCGGGGAGCGACGCTCCTCGCGCACAACTACCAGCTGCCCGCCATCCAGGACGTGGCCGACCACGTCGGCGACTCGCTGGCGCTCTCGCGCATCGCGGCGGAGGCCCAGGAGGACACGATCGTGTTCTGCGGCGTGCACTTCATGGCCGAGACCGCGAAGATCCTCAGCCCCGCCAAGACGGTGCTGATCCCGGACGAGCGCGCGGGATGCTCGCTGGCAGACTCGATCACCGCCGATCAGCTGCGTGAGTGGAAGGCCGAATTCCCCGACGCCGTCGTCGTGTCGTACGTCAACACCACCGCCGAGGTGAAGGGTCTGACGGACATCTGCTGCACGTCGTCCAACGCCGTCGACGTGGTCGCGTCGATCGACCCCGACCGCGAGGTCCTGTTCCTGCCCGACCAGTTCCTCGGCGCCCACGTCAAGCGCGTCACCGGACGCAAGAACATGCAGATCTGGGCCGGCGAGTGCCACGTCCACGCCGGCATCAACGGCGACGAGCTCACCGCGCAGGCCAAGGCGCACCCCGGTGCCGAACTGTACGTCCACCCCGAATGCGGTTGCGCCACCTCCGCCCTCTACCTCGCCGGTGAGGGATTCGTGCCCGAGGACAAGGTGAAGATCCTGTCGACGGGCGGCATGCTCGACGCCGCCCGCGCCACCGGGGCCAAGCAGGTTCTCGTGGCCACCGAGGTCGGGATGCTGCACCAGCTGCGCAAGGCCGCGCCGGAGGTCGACTTCCAGCCCGTCAACGACCGCGCATCCTGCCCGTACATGAAGATGATCACCCCCGCGGCCCTGCTCCGCTGCCTGCTCGAGGGCAAGGACGAGGTTCACGTCGATCTCGCGACCGCCGAGCGTGCCCGCAAGTCGGTGCAGCGGATGATCGAGATCGGAAACCCGGGCGGCGGCGAGTGAGCAGCCCGGCCCGGGGGATTTCCTGGGAAGAGCACGCCGACCTCGTCGTGGTGGGTGGTGGTGTGGCCGGACTGACGGCTGCACGCACCGCCTCGCTGCGCGGGCTGACCGTGCTCACCGTCAGCAAGGGTGGGGCGACGGACACCGCGACGCAGTACGCGCAGGGCGGCATCGCCGTTGTCGGTGACGCCGTCACCGATTCGGTGGCCTCGCACGTGGCCGACACGTGCGAGGCCGGCGTCGGCCTGTGCGACGAGGACGCCGTGCGGTCGATCGTGGCCGGCGGCCGCGACGCCGTGGCCGCGTTGACCGATCTGGGCGCGGTGTTCGACCGCGGCCGCGACGGTGCCGTGTCACGCACCCGCGAGGGCGGGCACAGCACCCGGCGGATCATCCACGCCGGCGGCGACGCCACCGGTGCGGAGGTCCAGCGCGCACTGGGTGCGGCCGGCCTTCCGGTCCTGTTCGACAGTTCCGCCGTCCGCGTGCTCACCGATGCGCGCGGCGTCACCGGGGTGCTCGTCGACTCCCCGCGCGGACTCGGCGTGATCCACACACCCGCCGTCCTCCTGGCGACCGGCGGACTCGGGCAGCTGTACGCCTGCAGCACCAACCCGCCCGGCGCCACCGCGGACGGCATCGCCCTCGCACTCGACGCCGGTGCGGCCGTCGCCGATCTCGAGTTCGTGCAGTTCCACCCGACCGTGCTGTTCACTCCCGGCGGTCTCGGGCGGCGTCCGCTGATCAGCGAGGCCGTCCGCGGCGAGGGCGCGATCCTCGTCGACGCCAACGGCGATTCGGTGACCCACGGCGTCCATCCGCGCGGCGACCTGGCACCCCGCGACGTCGTGTCGCGGGCCATCGCGTCGCGGCTGCGGGAACTCGGACACGACCACGTCTACCTCGACGCCCGTCGGCTGCCCGGGTTCGCGCAGCGGTTCCCGACCGTGACGGCGTCCTGCCTGGAAGCTGGGATCGACCCGCGCGAACAGCTGATTCCGGTCGCCCCCGCCGCGCACTACTCGTGCGGCGGTGTGGTCACCGACGTGGACGGACGCACCGCCGTCCCCGGCCTCTACGCGGCGGGCGAGGTGGCCCGCACCGGGCTGCACGGCGCGAACCGGCTGGCCTCCAACAGCCTCCTCGAAGGCCTGGTGGTCGGCGAACGGGCCGGCGCCGCGGCCGTCGAACGCGCCGATCTGCGCGTCGAGGCGGCCGACCCTGAGCGCCGCGCACTGCCGTCCGCGCCGCGGGAACTGGTGCAGCAGTTGATGACCGGCAACGCCTCCGTCGTCCGAGACGGCGCAGGTCTCGAGGCGGTCGCCGCCGCCCTGGCCGCCGCGCCGCGCACGGTGCCCGAGGGGGAGACCGCGCTCGAAGACGCCGCGCTGACCCTCACGGCGGCAGCGCTCGTGCTCGCCGCAGGCGCGCGCACCGAAAGTCGTGGATGCCACACGCGCAGCGACTACCCGGAGACGTCCGGCGGGTGGCGTCGCAGCACACGCGTGCGCCTGCACGACGGCGAACTCGAGCTTCTCCAACCCCAACTGACAGGAGTGCTGTGATGGCCGACCACGTCCTTCCCGACGGTCTGGACGCGGACGAGGTCCGCACGCTCGTGCGCCTCGCGCTGGACGAGGACCTGCGGTACGGACCCGACGTGACGTCTGCGGCCACGGTCCCGGCCGACGCGGTCGCCAAGGCATCCGTGGTCTCCCGCGCGCACGGCACCGTCGCCGGCCTCGACGTGGGACTGCTGGTGCTCGACGAGGTGATCGGGGCCGGCCGCTACGAGGTCCTCGACCGGGTCGCCGACGGCACCCGCATCGTGCCCGGCCAGGCCGTGCTGACGGTCTCCGCGCCCACGCAGGGACTGCTCACCGCGGAACGGACGATGCTCAACCTGGTCTGCCACCTGTCCGGCATCGCCACCGCGACGTCCGCGTGGGTCGATGCAGTCGAGGGCACCGCGGCGAAGATCCGCGACAGCCGCAAGACGCTGCCGGGACTGCGGTCGCTGCAGAAGTACGCCGTCCGGGTGGGCGGCGGCGTCAACCACCGCATGGGTCTCGGCGACGCCGCGCTGATCAAGGACAACCACGTCGCGGCCGCCGGGTCGGTGGTGGCGGCGCTGCGGGCCGTGCGCGCCGCGGCACCGGATATCGAATGCGAGGTGGAGGTCGACAGCCTCGCGCAACTCGACGAGGTGCTCGCGGAGAACGTGGAACTGGTGCTGCTCGACAACTTCCCGCTGTGGCAGACCCAGATCGCGGTACAGCGCCGCGACGCGAACGCTCCCGCCACCAAGCTCGAATCGTCGGGCGGTCTCACGCTGGACGTCGCGGCCGAGTACGCCGCGACCGGCGTCGACTACCTCGCGGTCGGTGCGCTCACCCACTCGGTGACCGTGCTGGATCTGGGCCTCGACATGTGACCCCACCCGTGAGTACTTCTTAACCGCCGGCGGTTAACAAGTACTCACGGGTCAGACGGCACGGCGAATCGTCGCCAGGAACGTGGCCGCGACGAAGAACAGCCCGGAGAACGTCCGGTTGGTGGTCCGCTGCTGGCGCGGTGAGCGCATCAGCCGCAAAACCTTCGACGCCAGCCCGGTGTAGCCGGTCATGACGACGACGTCGACCGCGACCATGGTGGCGGCGATGATCAGGTACTGGGGGAGCAGCGGCGCCGACGGGGTGATGAACTGCGGGAGCACCGCCAGCATGAAGACGACGGCCTTGGGGTTGCTGGCGTTGACGAGGAAACCGCGCAGCGTCATCGCCGGCCCGCTGGTCTCGGCGACCTCGCCGTCGACCCCGGACACGTCGGTCGCATTCGCCCGCCACTGCCGGACGCCGAGATACACCAGGTACGCGACGCCGAACCACTTGATCACCGTGAACGCGAGGGTCGAGTTCGCGAGCAGCGCCCCGAGCCCGGCGGCGACAACCGCGATCTGCAGCAGCAATCCCAGTTGGAGACCGGCGATGTTCCAGTAGCCGCGCCGCAACCCGAACCGCATCCCGGTGGCCATCGACGCGATCGCACCGGCGCCCGGCGACAGACTGATCACACACGACGCCCCGAGCACTGCACACCACATCTGCCACGACACGAGCTGATCGTACGTCGCGTCCCCCCGTGGTCCGGTTACGGGGGATTCGTGCAGCTGAGGGGCGGATCGACGAGGGAGCAGACCCCGGCGCGACGGCCGGGTTCGTAGCCTTGTGGGAGCCCGTTCGCGACGAGGTCCCGGTAGGTGGCCACCGCATCGGTCGGCCGGCGGGTGAGGGTGGGATCGGTCAGCGCGTCGACGGTGAACAGGCCGAACCGGGGGCGGAACGTGCCCCACTCGTAGTTGTCGGTGATCGACCAGTAGTTGTATCCGATCACCGGTGCGCCGTCGGCCCGCGCCCGCTCCACCCAGTAGAGATGGTCACGGAGATGATCGGACCGGGTGTAGCCGTCCGGGCGCGGCTTCCCGTCGTCGGTGGGCATGCCGTTCTCCACGAGGTACAGCGGCAGTCCCGGGAACTTGCGGGTGTACCGCATCAGGGCGTGGTAGATGCCGTCCGGCTGGGGACTGATGTCGTAGAAGGCGTCGGTGACCGCGTTCGCCGCGGTGAGGTTGTCGAGGGAGAGGCCGTAGTAGTAGTCGACGCCGAGGAAGTCGAGCTTGTCGCGGACGCGGTCGACGAACGTGGCGTCGAGCGCGTCCATGGCGGCCGGAATGTAAGCGAGGTTGCTGCTGACCCGGGCGCCCGGATCGTTTTCGTGGATCAGGTCGTACGCGCGGCGGTGGACCTCGACGAGCCGGTCGAGCATCTGCGGCACCCGGTCGGGGCCGATGCCGCCGAACGTCAGCTCCTTCTGCACGTACACGGTCGGCTCGTTGATCGTGATCCAGAGCGCGCCCACACCGGCATAGCGCTCGACCACTTTCTGCGCGTTCGCGAGCCAGTCGTCGACGATCTCCGGGTTCGCCCACCCGCCCCGGTCCGCGACCCATCCGGGGTACACCCAGTGGTCGAGCGTGATCATCGGGGTCATGCCGTGGCCCGTGATCTCGCGGACGACGTCGTCGTAGTACCGCAGCTCGGTCTCGTCCCACACGCCCGGCGCGGGCTGCAGTCGCGCCCATTCGACGCCGAACCGGAACACGTCGACACCCAGATCTGCGGCGCGGGTGATGTCCTCGGTGTACCGGTGCCGGAAGTCGACGGAGTCGCCGATCGCGTCGTGGGTGCGGCCGGAGTCGGAATACCGCCGCCAGTTGCTGTCGGGGGAGGAACCCTCCGATTGGAACCCGGAGGTCGCCACGCCCCACAGGAAGTCGCCGGGGAGAGGGTCGGCGTGCACCGCGGCGGCGGGGCTCAGCAAGCACAGTAGAACCGCGCCGGCACCCAGGAGTCGCGAGGGAGTCCGCACCGGCCGAACAGTATCGGAAACGCTGTCCCGAGTGCGCAGATTGGGGGATACTGGCGAGTAGGACTACCCGCCAGTAGGAGGCGCGTCATGGTCGACACCTCAGCTCCGAAGGTCACCGAAGAAGAAGCACGAGCAGTCGCGGAGGAGGCGAGGGAATCCGGCTGGGACAAACCCTCCTTCGCGAAAGAACTGTTTCTCGGACGGTTCCGGCTGGATCTGGTTCATCCCTTCCCACGGCCGGCTGCCGAAGACGCCGCCAAGGCCGAAGAATTCCTCGTCCGCCTCCGCGCATACTGCGAGGAGATGGACGGCAGCGTCATCGAAACGCAGTCCCGCATTCCCGACGAATACGTCCGCGGCCTCGCCGACCTCGGATGCTTCGGCCTCAAGATCTCGGAGGAGTACGGCGGCCTTGGACTCTCGCAGGTCGCGTATAACCGGGCGCTGATGCTCGTCGCGTCGGTGCACCCGAGCCTCGGCGCGCTGCTGTCGGCCCATCAGTCGATCGGCGTCCCCGAACCACTCAAACTGGCAGGCACCCCCGAGCAGAAGGCCGAGTTCCTGCCGCGCTGTGCGCGCGGCGCCATCTCCGCCTTCCTTCTCACCGAACCCGACGTCGGTTCCGACCCGGCGCGGCTGGCGTCCTCGGCGGTCCCCATCGAGGGCGGTGCCGCGTATGAACTGGATGGCGTGAAGCTGTGGACGACCAACGGCGTCGTCGCGGAACTGCTCGTCGTCATGGCGCGGGTACCGAAGAGCGAAGGCCATCGCGGCGGCATCTCCGCGTTCGTCGTCGAGGCGGACACCCCGGGCATCACCGTGGAACGGCGCAATGCGTTCATGGGACTGCACGGAATCGAGAACGGCGTCACCCGCATGTACAAGGTGCGCGTTCCGCGGGAGAACCTGATCGGGCGGGAGGGCGACGGACTCAAGATCGCGCTCACCACCCTCAACGCAGGCCGGCTGGCGATTCCGGCGATGTGTGCGGGCGCAGGCAAGTGGTCGCTGAAGATCGCGCGCGAATGGTCCGGCGTCCGCGTCCAGTGGGGCAAAGCGATCGCCGAGCATGCGGCCGTCGCCAACAAGCTGTCGTTCATGGCCGCGACGACCTACGCGCTCGAGGCCGTGGTGGACCTGTCGGCGCAGATGAACGACGAGGGTCGCAACGACATCCGGATCGAGGCGGCACTCGCCAAGCTGTGGTCGTCCGAGATGGCCTGCGTCATCTCCGACGAGCTGATCCAGGTCCGCGGCGGTCGCGGATACGAGACGGCGGCGTCGCTGGCCGCCCGTGGTGAACGGGCGGTGCCGGTGGAACAGCTGGACCGCGACCTGCGCATCAACCGGATATTCGAGGGGTCGAGCGAGATCATGCGGTTGCTGGTCGCGCGCGAGGCCGTGGATGCGCACCTCACGGCGGCGGGCGATCTCGCCGATCCGCACGCCGACACCGGTGCGAAGGCGCGGGCGGCGGCCAAGGCGAGCGGTTTCTACGCGAAGTGGCTGCCGCAACTCGTGGCGGGCAAGGGGCAGGTGCCGACGTCGTTCGGCGAATTCGGCGTCCTGGCCAAGCACCTGCGGTTCGTCGAACGGCACTCCCGGAAGCTGGCCCGCTCCACGTTCTACGGGATGGCCCGGTGGCAGGCTGCCCTGGAGAAGCAGCAGGGCTTCCTCGGCCGGGTCGTGGACATCGGCGCCGAACTGTTCGCGATGTCCGCCACGTGCGTCAAGGCGGAGATGCAGCGGCAGGAGAACGAGGCCGAGGGCGCCGCGGCCTACGAACTCGCCGACGTGTTCTGCCGGCAGGCGGCGCTGCGGGTCGAGAAGTTGTTCGACGGTCTGTGGCACAACACCGACGACGTCGACAAGCAGGTCGCGCACTCGATCCTCGAGGGACGGTACGCGTGGCTGGAGCGGGGCGTGGTCGACCCCAGCGAAGGCACCGGCCCGTGGATCACCGAGTGGACGCCCGGCGCGTCGACCGAGGAGAACCTGGCGAGGAGGTTCCTGCACTCGACCCGGCTCTAGACAGTCGGGTTCCCCCGCGGCCGGGGCAGCACAACGCGGCACCCCTCGGCGTCACGGCGCCGGGGGGTGCCTGTATGCACGGCGGCCCCGGCCGAAACCCGGTCGGCGGCCGGGTGGTGAAAACGGGGTGCGCCTATCCTGGATAATCGGTGTCGAGCCCTGTTCTCCGCAGAACAGTCCGCTCGTCCGGCACTCCGTGTCCCGACAGTCGCAGAGAGGACCTCTCATGCTCGCCCGCACCGACCTTCGTGGTCGTACCCCTTCCACGGCCGAACTTCGCGCCGCACTTCCTCGAGGTGGAGTGGATGTGGACGCGGTCCTGCATCAGGTTCGCCCCGTCGTCGAGGCGGTCCGTGAGCGCGGCGCCGCCGCGGCCCTCGAATTCAGCGAGAAGTTCGACGGCGTCCGCCCCGCGCAGGTGCGGGTGCCGCAGGCCGAGCTGGACCGCGCCCTCCACGAATTGGACCCGGCCGTCCGGGCCGCCCTAGAGGTCGCGATCGAACGCACCCGCAAGGTGCACGCCGACCAGCGCCGCACCGACACCACCACCGAGGTCGTCCCCGGCGGCACCGTCACCGAACGGTGGGTGCCCGTCGACCGCGTCGGTCTGTACGTTCCGGGCGGCAACGCCGTCTACCCGTCCAGCGTCGTGATGAACGTGGTGCCCGCACAGGCCGCCGGCGTCCGCTCGCTCGTGGTGGCGTCGCCGCCGCAGTCCGAGTTCGGCGGTCTGCCGCACCCGACCATTCTCGCGGCGGCGGCCCTGCTGGGTGTCGAAGAGGTATGGGCCGTCGGCGGCGGTCAGGCCGTCGCGCTGCTCACCTACGGCGGCAACGACGTCACCCCGGACGGCGCCGAACTCACCCCCGTCGACCTCATCACCGGTCCCGGCAACATCTACGTCACCGCCGCGAAGCGTCTCTGCCGCGGCCTCGTCGGCATCGACGCCGAGGCGGGCCCCACCGAGATCGCGATCCTCGCCGACCACACCGCCGACCCGGTGCACGTCGCCGCCGACATGATCAGCCAGGCCGAGCACGACGTGATGGCCGCGAGCGTGCTCGTCACGTCCAGCGTCGAACTCGCCGACGCCGTCGACATCGCGCTGGCCGCGCAGCTCGAGATCACCAAGCACAAGGAGCGTGTCACCGCCGCGCTGTCCGGCACCCAGTCGGGCACGGTCCTGGTCTCCGACGTGGAGGCCGGGCTGCGGGTGGTCAACGCGTACGCCGCCGAGCACCTCGAGATCCAGACCGAGAACGCCACCGCCGTCGCCGCGAAGGTGACCAGTGCGGGCGCGGTGTTCGTCGGCCCGTGGGCGCCGGTCAGCCTCGGCGACTACTGCGCCGGATCCAACCACGTGCTGCCCACCGCGGGCTGCGCCCGGCACTCCTCCGGACTGAGCGTCCAGACGTTCCTGCGCGGCATCCACGTGGTCGACTACTCCGAATCCGCGCTGAAGGAGGTCTCCGGCCACGTCATCACCCTGGCGAACGCCGAGGACCTGCCCGCACACGGTGAGGCCGTGCGGCTGCGGTTCGAGGCGCTGCGGTGACCGCCGCGAACGTGCCCGGTTCGTCGATCGGGGTCGACGCCCTGCCGATCCGGGAGAATCTGCGCGGTAAGTCGGCGTACGGGGCGCCGCAGCTGACGGTCCCGGTTCAGCTGAACACCAACGAGAACCCGCACCCGCCGACGAAGGCGCTCGTCGACGACGTCGCGGAGTCCGTGCGCGAGGCCGCACGCGAACTGCATCGCTACCCGGACCGCGACGCGGTTGCCCTGCGCACCGACCTCGCCGCGTACCTCGTCCGCCAGACCGGGGTGCCGGTCACGGTCGACAACGTGTGGGCGGCCAACGGGTCCAACGAGATCCTGCAGCAGCTGCTGCAGGCGTTCGGCGGTCCCGGTCGCAGCGCGATGGGCTTCGTGCCGTCGTACTCGATGCACCCGATCATCGCGGACGGCACCGAGACGGAGTGGCTGCCGATCTTCCGGCGCGCCGACTTCGCGCTCGACGTGGATGCCGCGACCGCCGCGATCGCCGAACGCAGCCCCGACGTCGTGTTCGTCACGAGCCCCAACAACCCGACCGGGCACAGCGTCGGCATCGCGGAACTGCGCCGGGTCCTCGACGCCGCGCCGGGCATCGTGATCGTCGACGAGGCGTACGCCGAATTCTCCGACGCACCGAGCGCCCTGACGTTGATCGACGAGTACCCGTCGAAGCTCGTGGTGTCGCGGACGATGAGCAAGGCATTCGCGTTCGCCGGCGGCAGGCTCGGATACCTCGCGGCCGCACCGGCATTCATCGAGGCGCTGCTCCTGGTCCGGCTGCCGTACCACCTGTCGGTGGTCACGCAGGCCGCTGCCCGCGCGGCGCTGCGGCACGCGAACGAGACACTCGGTAGCGTGCACGCCCTCGCCGCGGAGCGCGTACGGGTGTCGAAGGCATTGGAGGACACGGGGTTCCACGTCGTCCCCAGCGACGCGAACTTCATCCTGTTCGGTGAGTTCACCGACAGCGCCCGCGCGTGGCAGGCCTACCTCGACCGCGGGGTGCTGATCCGGGACGTCGGGATCCCCGGATACCTGCGGGCCACCGTCGGGCTGGCCTCCGAGAACGACGCCTTCATCGTGGCGAGCGACGAGATCGCCGCTACCGAACTCACCAGCTCAGGAGACCGAGGATGACCGACCGCATCGCCCGCGTGGAACGCACCACCAAGGAATCGAGCATCACCGTCGAACTGAACCTCGACGGCACCGGCATCGTCGACGTCTCCACCGGGGTTCCGTTCTTCGACCACATGCTGACCGCGCTCGGCTCCCACGCGAGTTTCGACCTCACCGTCCACGCGAAGGGCGACATCGAGATCGAGGCGCACCACACGGTCGAGGACACGTCGATCGTGCTCGGCCAGGCGCTGGGTCAGGCGCTCGGCGACAAGAAGGGCATCCGCCGGTTCGGTGACGCGTTCATCCCGATGGACGAGACGCTCGCCCACGCGTCGGTCGACGTGTCGGGGCGTCCCTACTGCGTCCACACCGGCGAACCGGAACACCTGCTGCACGCCGTCATCGGCGGGTACCCGGGGGTGCCGTACGCGACGGTGATCAACCGGCACGTGTTCGAGTCGATCGCACTCAACGCGCGCATCGCCCTGCACGTGCGCGTGCTCTACGGGCGCGATCAGCACCACATCACCGAGGCCGAGTTCAAGGCCGTGGCCCGCGCCCTGCGGGAGGCCGTCGAACCCGACCCCCGCGTCACGGGCGTGCCGTCCACCAAGGGCAGCCTGTGAACCGGACGCACTCGTGAGCGTCGTCCTCGTCTACGTCCTGTTCATCGCCGCGGGTATCGCGGCGGGCGGCGCATACTCCATGTGGAAGTTCAACAAACTGGCCTCGGGCGTGCTGCTGGCACTGGCGGTGCTGGCAGCCGTGGCGGGCGTTCTCAGGCTGATGTAGTGCCGGTCGCAGTGGAGGCGCGCCGCGGCCTGCTTCGTACCCGCGGTCTGCCCACCGCGACGGTGATGGGCGCCGCGGCGTTCGGCGGCTGGGCGGTGCTGCTGCCGGTGGTTCCGCTGATCGTCTCGCTGTCCGGCGGCTCGGACACTCTCGCCGGCAGCGTGACGGCCGTGTTCATGGCCGCGACCGTCGCCACCCAACTCGGCGTGCCCCGGCTCCTGCGCAGATGGGGGCACCGGTGGGTGCTCGCTGCGGGCTGCATGCTGCTGGGGCCGCCGTCGCTTCTCCTCCTGCTCTCCACCGAGGCGATCCCGGTGCTGGCGGTGTCGGCCGTCCGCGGATCGGGGTTCGGCATGCTCACCGTCGCGAGCAGTGCGCTGGTCGCGGAACTCGTTCCGCGGCAGATGCTCGGCCGCGCGACGGGTGCGCAGGGAATCGCGGTGGCCGCCGCGCAGATGGTCGGGTTGCCCGCGGGTCTCGCGATCATGCAGCACTGGTCCGCGACCCCCGTCTTCGTGATCGGCGCTCTCATTCCCGCGCTCGCGGTCGTCGCGGTCACTCGGCTCCCCGCGATCGACGCCCCCGCGGATCGCGCGTCGCGCGGCCGCATCCCGCTCGCCGCCGTGCTGACCCCGTGGCTGTCGATCGCGATCGTGGCGGCTGCGTTCGGCGGTCTGTCCAGCCTGCTGCCGATCGCGATCTCGGAGCGGGCGTCGCTCGCCGGGGTGATCCTCGCTGTGTCGAGCGGCGCGACGCTGATCGGGCGGTATGCCGCGGGATCGTTCTCCGACCGGCTCGGGGTGGGCCGTGCCCTGATTCCCGCCCTCACGTTCGTGTGCCTCGGCCTGGTCCTGTTCGCCGTCGCCGCGGCGACGGGGGCGCCCGTGCCGCTCCTGGTGTGCGCGGCGCTGGCATTCGGATTCGGGTTCGGCGCGGTGCAGAACGAGTCGCTCGTCATGATCTTCACCGCCGCGGGGCCGACCCGCTTCGGCTCGGCGAGCGCCGGATGGAACATCGGGTTCGACGCGGGCACCGGGTTCGGTTCCCTCGCACTCGGAGCCGTCGCGTCTGCGGCCGGGTATTCCTGGGTGTTCGGGGCCGCGGCGACAGCGGTCGCGGCGGTCCCGGCCGCCGGAACGGTCGTCGGCCGCGCCCTCCGGCGTCGTTCGGCCGCCGGATAAGGTTGTGTCATGACCGTCTCCACGATTGCCGTCCTCGACTACGGCTCCGGCAACCTGCATTCGGCCACCCGCGCTCTGGCCCGGACCGGCGCGCGCGTCGAGGTCACGTCCGATCACAAGGTCGCACTCGCGGCCGACGGTCTCGTCGTTCCCGGCGTCGGCGCCTTCGCAGCGTGCATGGAGGGTCTCCGCGCGGTGCGGGGGGAACGGATCATCGGCCAGCGCCTGGCCGGCGGGCGGCCGGTCCTCGGGATCTGCGTCGGCATGCAGATCCTCTTCGAACGCGGCGTCGAGTTCGGCGTCGAGGCGGAAGGCTGCGGCGAATGGCCCGGCACCGTCGAACGCCTGCAGGCCGATGTGCTGCCGCACATGGGGTGGAACACCGTCGAGGCGCCGGGCAACAGCACGCTGTTCGCGGGCATCGATCCCGACACGCGCTTCTACTTCGTCCACTCGTACGCGGCCCAGACCTGGGAGCTGCCGACGCCGGAGCGGCTCGCGCCCCCCGCCCTGACCTGGGCAGACCACGGCGGCAAATTCCTCGCCGCCGTCGAGAACGGCGCGCTGTCCGCTACCCAGTTCCACCCCGAGAAGTCCGGCGACGCGGGCGCGGAACTGCTCCGCAACTGGGTTCGCAGTCTGTGACCGAACCCGGGGACGGGCGCGGTGACCTGTCGATCGGCAGGCTCGCCGTGTACGCGATGGGCGCCGCCACCGTGGTCCTGGTCCTCGCGACCGCGATCATTCTGGTACTGAAACCGGGCCCCGTCCTCGGGCTGATCGTCGGGTTGCTCGGCGTCGCCGGCGCGATCGCCGCCATGGGCTACGTGTCGAAACGCATGACCCGCAACGCCTACGGCCGCGACCCCGAGGACCCGAAGCCGGGTTCCGACCGTTGAGCGACTAGGGTTGTCGCACGTGAGCCTGGTCCTTTTGCCTGCTGTAGATGTCGTCAACGGTGAAGCTGTTCGCCTCGTCCAGGGGGAGGCGGGAAGCGAGACCGGATACGGCTCGCCTCGTGATGCCGCCCTCGCATGGCAGAACGACGGTGCCGAGTGGGTCCACATCGTCGACCTCGACGCCGCATTCGGTCGCGGCTCGAACCGTGAGCTCCTCGCCGACGTGGTGGGAGAGCTCGACGTCCAGGTGGAACTGTCCGGCGGAATCCGCGACGACGCATCGCTCGAGGCCGCACTGGCCACCGGATGCGGTCGCGTCAACCTCGGCACCGCCGCCATCGAGAACCCGGAGTGGTGTGCCCGCGCCATCGCCAAGTACGGCGAGAAGATCGCCGTCGGTCTGGACGTGCGCCTCGTCGACGGTGAGTACCAGCTCCGCGGTCGCGGCTGGGTCACCGAGGGTGGCAACCTGTGGGAGACCCTCGCCCGGCTCGACAAGGACGGCTGCTCCCGCTACGTCGTCACCGACGTGAGCAAGGACGGCACTCTCACCGGCCCCAATCTCGAACTCCTCGCGCAGGTCTGCGCGGCCACCGACGCCCCCGTCGTCGCCTCGGGGGGCGTGTCCACCATCGACGACCTCCGGGCGATCGCCGGACTCGTCGACCGGGGCGTCGAGGGATCCATCGTCGGCAAGGCGCTGTACGCGGGGCGGTTCACCCTCCCCGAGGCGCTCGCCGCGGTCTCGGGCTGAGTTCCCGCCATGGCCCTGTCCCACGATCCCCGGGAACTCCTCGCCGTCGCCAGTGAGCTGCTCGACGGAGTGCACGACCGGTTCGTCTCGGGGGTGGGTGCGCCCAGCGCCGTCCACAAGGGTCCCGACGACTTCGCGACCGCTGTCGACCTCGAACTCGAGAAGCGGCTGACCGGCGAACTGCGCGACCGGACGGGCATCGACGTCCACGGCGAGGAGTTCGGCGGGCCCGACCTCGACAGCGGACCGGTCTGGGTGCTCGACCCCATCGACGGCACGTTCAACTATTCGGCCGGTCTGCCCACCGCGGGCACGCTGCTCGCGCTCCTCGACGACGGCGTTCCCGTTCTCGGTCTCACGTGGCTGCCGCTAGTCGGGCGACGCTACGCGGCCGTCGCGGACGGCCCGCTGCTCGAGGGCGGTCAGCCGCTGCCGCGACTCGGCCGCACGTCGCTGGCGTCGTCGATCGTGGGCTTGGGGGCGCTGAACATCGACAGTCGCGGACGGATCCCCGGCGCGTACCGGCTGCAGGTCCTCGCGCAGCTCAGCCGGGTGTCCTCGCGGATCCGGATCCACGGATCCACCGGTGTCGACCTCGCGTTCACCGCGGCCGGAATACTCGGCGGTGCGGTCGTGTTCGGCCACAATGCGTGGGACAACGCGGCCGGTGTCGCGCTGGTGCGCGCCGCGGGCGGTGTGGTGACCGATCTGGGTGGCAAGCCCTGGACCGTGACGTCCGACTCGGTCCTCGCCGGAGCGCCCGGGGTGCACGGCGAAATTCTCGATATCCTCGGATCACTGGGTGATCCCCGTTCCGAGCCTTCAGGAGGGCGTACGCAATGACTCTGGCGGTTCGAGTGATCCCGTGTCTGGACGTCGATGCCGGACGCGTCGTCAAGGGCGTCAACTTCGAGAACCTGCGGGACGCGGGCGACCCCGTCGAACTGGCGGCCGCGTACGACGCCCAGGGCGCCGACGAGCTCACGTTCCTCGACGTCACCGCGTCGACCGCAGACCGGGGCACCATGCTCGACGTGGTCAGCCGGACGGCGGAACAGGTGTTCATCCCGCTCACGGTCGGCGGCGGTGTCCGCACCGTCGAGGACGTCGACCGGTTGCTGCGCGCCGGCGCCGACAAGGTGAGCGTCAACACCGCCGCGATCGCGCGGCCCGAGTTGCTCCGCGAACTGAGCGAACGTTTCGGCTCCCAGTGCATCGTGCTGTCGGTGGACGCGCGCACAGTGCCGCAGGGCCAGCCGGACACCCCGTCGGGGTGGGAGGTCACGACCCACGGCGGCAAGCGCAGCACCGGCATCGACGCGGTCGAGTGGGCGGTCCGCGGCGCCGAACTGGGCGTCGGGGAAATTCTGCTCAACTCGATGGACGCGGACGGCACGAAGGCCGGTTTCGACCTGCCGATGATCCGCGCGGTCCGCGCCGCCGTGCACGTGCCGGTGATCGCCAGTGGGGGAGCGGGCGCCGTCGAGCACTTCGCGCCCGCCGTCGGGGCAGGCGCGGACGCCGTCCTCGCCGCCAGTGTCTTCCACTTCGGCGACATGACGATCGGCGACGTCAAGAAGTCCATGCGTGCAGAAGGGATCATCGTCCGATGAGTCTCGACCCGGCGATCGCGTCACGGCTCAAGCGCAACGAGGCGGGACTGTTCAGCGCCGTCGCGCAGGAGCGTTCGACGGGCAACGTCCTGATGGTGGCGTGGATGGACGACGAGGCCCTCGCGCGCACTCTCGACACCCGCAAGGGCACGTACTATTCCCGTTCCCGTCAGCAGTACTGGGTGAAGGGCGAGACGTCCGGTCATACGCAGTACGTCCACGAGGTGCGGCTCGACTGCGACGGCGACACCGTGCTTCTCGTCGTCGACCAGGAGGGGGCGGCGTGCCACACGGGCACGCACACCTGCTTCGACTCGGACGTGCTGCTCGCCGCCGACTAGCGGAGCGGCCCTCGGGCGGAACGCGCGCATGCCCTCGGGCAGGATGTCCGCATGCCACTCGGGCAGGATGTCCGCATGCCACTCATTCAGATCAGTCAGACGCCGGGGCTCACGGCGGAGCAGAAGCGCGCCACGATCGAGGCCGTCACGAAGGCCTACGCCGACGCGACGGGCAAGGATCCCGCGAAGGTGTGGGTGACGATCACCGAGGTGCCGCGCGACAGCTGGGGTGTCGGCGGGACGCCGCTGGGGTGAGCTGACGTTGCTGGGGTGACCGGCGGTCAGGCCTTGCCGGTTCCCGC
Source organism: Rhodococcus sp. T7 (assembly GCF_009872365.1). Taxonomy (NCBI): domain Bacteria; kingdom Bacillati; phylum Actinomycetota; class Actinomycetes; order Mycobacteriales; family Nocardiaceae; genus Rhodococcus; species Rhodococcus sp. T7. Next base: position 15,731 of record NZ_WXYH01000132.1, on the reverse strand, counting down.
GGCGATGCTCTTGTCGAGTTGGGTGAGCATGGCGCCGGACAGTTCGGACAGTTGACGGACCTGGTCGGCGGAGAGGCCGTCGAAGATCAGTGACCGCACGGATTCGACGTGCGGCGGTGCGGCCTCGACGACCTTGGCCATGCCTTCGTCGGTGAGGACGGCGTCTGAGCCGCGGCTGCCGCGGATGCTTTCGCGCCGCACCCAGCCGGCTTTCTCCATCTTGGTGACGACGTGGGACAGCCGCGACAGCGACGCGTTGGCGCGCTGGGCGAGCAGGGACAGCTGCAGGCGCCGGTTCGCCTCGCCGGAGAGCGAGGCGAGGACGAAGTACTCGAAGTGGGTGAGTGCCGAGTCGCGTTGGAGTTGGGTGTCGAGTGCGGCGGGGAGCCGGGTGACCAGTGCGATGAGGGTGAGCCAGGCCTCCTGCTGCTCTGCGTCGAGCCATCGGGTGCCGGGCTGGTCCGGCGTGCCCTCGTCGTTGCCACTCATCGGTGGTGTCCTCCGTCCGTACGTTGATCCACGCGTGTGCAGCGTGCCCTCAATAGTTAGCACGCCGCGAGGCCGATTCGTGCCCGGGGAATAGTTGCCGCGCCTGCATGTTGACTCCTATAGTAACTTGAAGGTTCAACATCGCGGTCGGTGACGGGTTCACTTGTTCGTCGGTGCCGGACCTCGATCCGAAGGAGTCGCGATGACCAACGCCATGCCCGCCCTGTTCCTCAGCCATGGTGCGCCGCCGCTGGTGGACAGCGACCTCTGGGTGTCGCAGCTGGCGAAGTGGGCGGGTGAGCTGCCACGGCCGAAGGCCATTCTCATGGTGTCGGCGCATTGGGAATCGGCGCCGCTCACGATCGGATCCACCACCACCGGCACGCCCCTCGTCTACGACTTCGGGGGCTTCCCCGAGCGGTTCTACCGGACCACGTACGAGTCGCCCGGCGCCCCCGACCTCGCCGCACAGGTCGTGGCCTTGATGCCGGACGACGAGGCCGTGTCGCACCAGCCGCATCGCGGCCTCGACCACGGCGCCTACGTGCCGTTGACGGTCATGTACCCCGACGCCGACATCCCGGTCCTCCAGATCTCGTTGCCGACCCTCGACCCGCAGCGGCTGCTGCACCTCGGCGAGCGGCTGCGTCCCCTGCGCGAGCAGGGCGTGCTGATCGTCGGTTCCGGATTCACCACACACGGACTGCCGTTCCTGCGCGACCCGTCACCCGACGCGAAGGCGCCCGGCTGGTCCGCGGAGTTCGACGCCTGGGCGGACGAACGTCTCGCCGCGGGTGACGTGGATTCGCTGATCGACTTCCGCTCGCTCGCGCCGGGCATGCCGTACGCACACCCGACGATCGAGCACTTCGCGCCGCTCTTCGTCACGCTCGGCGCGTCGAGCGACCCGGAGCAGATTCCCTGGCAGGTGATCGACGGTTTCTGGATGGGGCTGGCCAAGCGGTCGATTCAGGTGGCCTGACGCGTCCGGAGGAAGGCCAGCGCCTGATCGCCGTGCGTGTTGGCGCGGAACTCGCTCGAGATGACCTCGAGCACCGTGCGGTCGGTGTCGATGACGAACGTCGACCGCTTGACCGGGGCGAGTTTGCCGAGCAGTCCGCGGCGGACACCGAACTTCTCCGCGACGGCTCCGTCGGCGTCCGACAGCAGTGGGTAGTCGAAGGACTGCGCCTGCGCGAACGACGCCTGCTTCGCCACCGCGTCGGTGCTGATCCCGGCGCGCGACGCGCCCACCGCGGAGAACTCCGTTCCGAGGTCCCGGAAATGGCAGGCCTCTGCGGTGCAGACCGGCGTCGACGCCGCGGGGTAGAAGAACAGCACCAGGGGGCCGTCCTCGAGGAGACTCGACAGCGATCGTGCGATGCCGTCCTGATCGGGCAGGGTGAATTCCGGTGCGAGCTGACCTGGCTTCATGGGTGCCGAGGCTACCCGCGCACGCAGACAGTACGAGTGCGCCTGGGATGATGGTCGGCATGCACGGCGAGCCCATTACGATTCCCGCACCCGAGTCCGCCGCCACCCCGGCCGACGGCGGGTCCGACTCGACCACCACACGTGAGCAGTTCCACGCTCTCGCCGCCGAACACCGGGTCGTCCCGGTGACGCGCAAGGTGCTGGCGGACGCGGAAACTCCGCTGTCCGCGTACACCAAGCTGGCGGCGAACCGGCCCGGCACCTTCCTGCTCGAGTCGGCGGAGAACGGCCGATCGTGGTCGCGATGGTCGTTCATCGGCGCGGGCAGCCCCGCCGCGCTGACCGTCGTCGACGGGGAAGCCGCCTGGTACGGCAACGTTCCCGCGGGCGCACCGTCCGGCGGCGATCCGATCGCGGCCCTCGGGCAGACCCTCGAACTGCTCCGCAGCGAACGGCTACCCGACCTGCCGCCGCTGACCGGCGGCATGGTCGGCTTCCTCGGATACGACGCGGTGCGGCGCATCGAGCGCATCGGCGAGCACGCCACCGACGACCTGCAGATCCCCGAGATGGTGATGCTGCTGGCGACGGACCTCGCGGCCGTCGACCACCACGAGGGCGCCATCACCCTGATCGCCAACGCCGTCAACTGGGACGGCACGGACGAACGCGTCGACGAGGCCTACGACTCCGCGGTCGAGCGGCTGGACCGGATGACGCGCGCCCTGTCGGCCCCGGCGTCGTCGACCGTGTCCACGTTCGCGAAACCCGCCCCCGACTACCGCCGTCAGCGCACCACCGAGGGGTTCGGCGCCGACGTGCAGAAACTCGTCGGCGACATCGAGGCCGGCGAGGCCTTCCAGGTGGTGCTGTCGCAGCGCTTCGAGATCGACTGCACCGCCGACCCGATCGACGTCTACCGGATGCTGCGCGCGTCCAACCCCAGCCCCTACATGTACCTCCTCAATGTGCCGAACGGCGACGACGAGACCGCGTTCTCGATCGTCGGATCGAGCCCGGAGGCGCTGGTGACCGTGTCGGAAGGCGTCGCCACCACACACCCGATCGCGGGCACCCGGTGGCGCGGGCACACCGAGGAGGAGGACATCCTGCTCGAGAAGGACCTGCTCGCCGACGAGAAGGAGAACGCGGAGCACCTGATGCTCGTGGACCTGGGCCGTAACGACCTCGGACGCGTCTGCGAACCGGGAACGGTGAAGGTCCACGACTACCGCCACATCGAGCGGTACAGCCACGTGATGCACCTCGTCTCCACCGTCACCGGTCACCTCGCCGAGGGCAAGCAGGCCCTCGACGCCGTCACCGCCTGCTTCCCGGCGGGCACCCTGTCGGGCGCGCCGAAGGTCCGGGCGATGCAGTTGATCGAGGAACTCGAACCCACCCGGCGGGGCATCTACGGCGGCATCATCGGGTACCTCGACTTCGCCGGCGACGCCGACACGGCCATCGCGATCCGCACCGCGTTGATCAAGGACGGCATCGGGTACGTCCAGGCGGGCGCGGGCGTCGTCGCCGACTCGAACCCCGAGTACGAGGACACCGAGGCACGGAACAAGGCGATGGCGGTGCTCAGCGCGATCGCGGCGGCGCACACGCTGAAGACCCTGGGAGGCGACACGCAGTGAGCGACGCGTCGGAGCCGGCCCGGGACCCCGCGCGGGCGGGGCGTCGCCGATCGATGATCGCGGTGCTGCTCCTCGCGGTCGCCGCAGTGTGCCTGTGGGGCGCGTCACGGATGACGTGGGTGGAGGTCACCTCCTCCGACGGACTCGGTGAGGAACGCACGTCGGTGCTCGTGGGCGGCACGTGGGCGGCGGCGCTCACACCGCTGGCGCTGACCCTGGTGGCCGCGATCGCCGCGTCGTTCGCGGTGAAGGGCTGGGCCCTGCGCGTGCTGGGTGTGCTCGTCGCGGTGGTGGCCGTCGCGGCCGCGGTCCCGGCGATGGGTTTGCTCGTGTCCGGCGCCTCCGACGACGAAGCGGCGCGGCTGGCCGAGTTGCCGGGCCGGGCCGACGTCCAGTCGGTGTCCGTGCACGCCGGACCTGCCGTTCTCGTGCTGGTGGGGGCCCTGGCGGCGCTCGCCGCCGCGGTGGAACTGATCCGCAGGCCGCGGGTGCGGGCGGGGCTGTCCTCCAAGTACGACAGCCCCGGTGCGCGACGCGACGCGGCGAAGAAGGCCGGTGCCGATTCCGCCGACGGTCCCGTCACCCAGCGCATGCTCTGGGACGCCCTGGACGCGGGGGAGGACCCCACGGTGGAAGACAGGAAAGCCGAACCTGTCGACCAAGTTGACGGTTCGGAGGAAGACCCGGGTACCCGGACGTAGACACAATCAGAGTGCCATCTAGGCTGGCTTCACCCCTGATGATGTTCCTCACATCGGGTTTCTGCCCAGAAAGGACTCGGGCCACGATGACCGTTCTCGACTCGATTCTCGACGGGGTGCGCGCCGACGTCGCCGCCCGCGAAGCCGTCCTCGACTTCGCCGCAGTCAAGGCCGCCGCCGCCGCCGCACCGCCGGCCCTCGATGCCGCGGCCGCCCTGCTCGAGCCGGGCATCGGAGTCATCGCCGAGGTCAAGCGCGCCAGCCCCTCGAAGGGTGCGCTCGCCGACATCGCCGATCCCGCCGAACTGGCCGCCGCCTACCAGGCCGGTGGCGCCCGCGTGATCAGCGTGCTCACCGAGGAGCGCCGGTTCCAGGGGTCCCTCGCGGACCTCGACGCCGTCCGCCGCGCGGTGAGCATTCCGATCCTCCGCAAGGACTTCATCGTCGGGCCGTACCAGATCCACGAGGCCCGCGCGCACGGCGCCGACATGGTGCTGCTCATCGTCGCCGCCCTCGAGCAGGACGCGCTCGCGTCGTTGATCGACCGGACGGAGTCGCTGGGCATGACGGCCCTCGTCGAGGTCCACACCGAGGAAGAAGCGAACCGGGCGATCGAAGCGGGCGCCAAGGTCATCGGTGTCAACGCGCGCAACCTCAAGACGCTCGAGGTCGACAAGAACACGTTCGGCGAGATCGCTCCCGGACTGCCCACCGAGATCATCAAGATCGCGGAGTCCGGGGTGCGCGGCACGGCCGACCTGCTGGCGTACGCCGGTGCGGGAGCCGACGCGGTCTTGGTCGGCGAAGGCCTCGTCACCAGCGGTGATCCGCGCAAGGCGGTGGCCGATCTGGTCAACGCGGGCGCGCACCCGTCCTGCCCCAAGCCGTCGCGCTGACCCCGCCCCGGCGGACCTGACCCGGACGGCGGCGGAACCCGGCCTCGAGGCAGACTGGACCTGTGACTTCACGTAATCAGGAAACCGTCTTCAAGGGTGGCAATCTGCCGACTGCCAGCGCCGGAATCGCCGAGCGTACGACGCACGACCCCGATGCCGGAGGGCACTTCGGCGTGTACGGCGGACGGCATGTGCCGGAGGCCCTGATGGCGGTGATCGAGGAGGTCACCGCCGAGTACGAGAAGGCGCGCGGCGACGAGTCGTTCCTGAACGAACTCGACCGACTCCAGCGCGACTACACCGGTCGTCCGTCCCCGATCTTCGAGGCGACGCGGATGAGCGAGTTCGCCGGTGGGGCGCGGCTGATCCTCAAGCGCGAAGACCTCAACCACACCGGCTCGCACAAGATCAACAACGTGCTCGGGCAGGTGCTGCTCGCCAAGCGCATGGGCAAGACCCGCATCATCGCGGAAACCGGTGCCGGCCAGCACGGTGTCGCCACCGCCACCGCCTGCGCGCTGCTCGGTCTGGAATGCATCATCTACATGGGCGCCGTCGACACCGAGCGGCAGGCACTGAACGTCGCCCGCATGCGGCTGCTCGGATCGGCGGTCGTATCCGTCGAATCGGGGTCGAGGACCCTGAAGGACGCGATCAACGAGGCGCTGCGCGACTGGGTCACCAACGCCCACAACACCTACTATTGCTTCGGCACCGCCGCCGGACCGCACCCGTTCCCGACCATCGTCCGCGACTTCCAGCGCGTCGTCGGTCTGGAGACGCGGGTCCAGGTGCAGGCGCTGACGGGCCGACTGCCCGACGCCGTGACGGCGTGCGTCGGCGGCGGGTCCAACGCCATCGGCATCTTCCACGCATTCCTCGACGACCCGTCCGTGCGGCTGGTCGGGTACGAGGCCGCCGGTGACGGCGTCGAGACCGGAAGGCACGCCGCGACGTTCGCGGGTGGCACCCCGGGCGCGTTCCAGGGCGCGTACTCGTACCTGCTGCAGGACGAGGACGGCCAGACCATCGAGTCGCACTCGATCTCCGCGGGCCTCGACTACCCCGGGGTCGGCCCGGAACACGCACTGCTCAAGGACATCGGCCGCGCCACCTACGAGCCGGTCACCGACTCGGAGGCCATGGACGCGCTCCGACTGCTGTCCGAGCGCGAGGGAATCATCCCGGCCATCGAGTCCGCCCACGCCGTCGCCGGTGCGCTGCGACTGGGCCGCGAACTGGGGGAGGGCGCGATCATCGTCGTCAGCCTGTCCGGGCGCGGCGACAAGGACATGGACACGGCGGCCAAGTGGTTCGGACTGTTCGATCCGGACGACTCGACGGAGACCACCACGACTGACAAGGAAGGTTCGGCCAAGTGAGCGAACGACTCTCGCGCCTCGCCCCGACGTTCGCGCAGTGCCGCGAGGAGAAGCGTGCCGCGCTCGTCGGGTATCTCCCGGCCGGGTTCCCGACCGTGCAGGAATCCATCGACGTGTTCAAGGCGATGGTCGAAAGCGGTTGCGACATCGTAGAGGTCGGCATCGCCTATTCCGACCCGGTGATGGACGGACCCACCATTCAGGCGGCAGCCGAGACGGCGCTGCAGAACGGTGTCCGGGTGCGCGACGTGTTCACCGTCATCGAGGCGATCGCCTCCGTCGGCGGCAAGGCCGTCGTGATGACGTACTGGAACCCCGTTCTGCAGTATGGGGTCGACAAGTTCGCCCGCGATCTGGCGAGCGCAGGCGGCCTCGGGCTGATCACCCCCGACCTCATCCCGGAGGAAGCCGGCCAGTGGATCGCCGCGTCGAAGGAACACGACCTCGACCGGATCTTCCTCGTCGCGCCGTCGTCGACCGAGGAGCGTCTCGCGATCACCCTCGACGCCAGCAGCGGGTTCGTCTACGCCGCGTCCACGATGGGTGTCACCGGCGCACGTGACGCCGTGTCGTCGATGGCACCCGAACTGACGGCCCGCATCCGCGCCCACTCGGACATTCCGGTGGGTGTCGGACTGGGGGTCCGCTCCGGCGCGCAGGCCGCCGAGATCGCCGCCTACGCCGACGCGGTCATCGTCGGATCTGCGCTGGTCACCGCGGTGGAGAGCGGTCTGGACGCGGTGCGCTCGCTGACGGAGGAACTCGCCGAGGGCGTTCGCTCCGCTACCGTGGCGTCGTGACTTCCACTGTGGACGTACTGGCCTACATTCCGAGTCCGCCCCAAGGTGTCTGGTATGTCGGACCGGTGGCCCTGCGCGCGTACGCGCTGTTCATCATCGCCGGGATCGTCGTCGCGATCGTGTGGGGTGACCGTCGCTGGGTGGCCCGCGGCGGCGAGAAGGGCACCGTCCTCGACATCGCCATCTGGGCGGTGCCGTTCGGTCTGATCGGCGGCCGCCTCTACCACGTGATGACCGACTGGCCGACGTACTTCGGGGAGGGCGGCGATCCCGTCGACGCCCTGAAGGTGTGGCAGGGCGGCCTCGGCATCTGGGGCGCCGTGGCGCTCGGCGGTGTCGGCGCCTGGATCGGTTGCCGGCGCCGCGGCATCCCGCTGCCGGCACTCGGCGACGCGGTCGCACCGGCCATCCTGCTCGCGCAGGCGATCGGACGGATCGGAAACTACTTCAACCAGGAACTCTACGGTCGCGAGACGGACGTTCCGTGGGGGCTCGAGATCTTCGAGCGCCGCAACGACGTCGGCCAGGTGTCTCCGCAGCTGATCGACGGGGTGTCCACCGGCGAGGTCGCGTTCGTGGTGCATCCGACGTTCCTGTACGAGGCGCTGTGGAACGTACTGATCGTGATCCTGCTCGTGTGGGTCGATCGCCGATTCCGCATCGGGCACGGCCGTCTCTTCGCCCTGTACGTGGCCGGGTACTGCGCCGGGCGTTTCTGGATCGAACTGATGCGCAGCGACCACGCGAGCCTCATCGCCGGTGTCCGCGTCAACTCGTTCACCTCCGCCCTGGTGTTCGTCGCGGCCGTAGTGTATTTCTTCGCCGCCACGAAGGGGCGCGAGGATCCGGCGGAACTGCGGCCTGCCGACGGCGAACCGGTCGCGGACGAGACCGCACAGGCGGAGCCGGACGATTCCGCACCGGCCGAGGGGGAGAAGAAGGTCGAGGGCAAGGACGAGGACGGGAAGGCGTCTGCATCGGAGTCGGTATCGGACGACAAGGCCGCGAGCACTGCGAGTGCCGGCGGCGATGCGGGCACGAAGACCATCGACAGCAAGAAGGATGACGCGAATGACTGAACCGGGGAAAGCATCCGACGATTCCGGCACGGGTGCATCCGAGGACGCACACAAGGTCGACCTGGGAAAGAGCAGCGACGGCACCGAGAACAGCAACGACGCGAGCGTGCCGCCCGAATTCGGCTCCCCGTTCGACTACGACGCCACCGCCGAGGCTTCGCTGTCCCAGCCGCCCGCCACGTCCGACGCGACGCCGTCACCGGGTTCGTCCGGGACGGGACCGGGCTGGGACACGTATTCGGGTGTCGGCAACGGCCCGGGCTGGGGGTCGACGCCCACCTACCCGTCGCCGGGCGGAACCGAGCCGACGGCCCCGTTCCCGAACGTGGGCGAGCCGACTTCGCCGACCGCGCCCTACTCCGGGTACGAGAAGCCCCAGCAGCCGGACGGTCCGACCTACGGGGCACCGGATCCGAATTACGGCGCGCAATACGGGGCGGCTCCGCAGTCGCCGCAGGACTACCAGCAGCCCGGGTATCAGCAGCCGGGTTACGGACAGCAGCAGGGTTACCCCCAGCAGGGGTACCCGCCGCCCGGGTACGCCCCCGGCTACAACGCGTACGCCGATCCGTCGGCGCCGTTCGGCAGGCACCCGCTGACGGGTGAGCCGTACTCCGACAAGTCCAAGTTGACCGCCGGACTGCTGCAGATCTTCCTCGGCGCGTTCGGCGTCGGGCGGTTCTACCTGAACCAGCCCGGCATCGCCGTGGCGCAGATCGCCGTCACGTGGCTCACGTGTGGAATCGGCGGCATCTGGCCGCTGGTCGACGGGATCATGATGCTGACCGGCAGCGTGAAGGACCAGTACGGACGGCCCCTGCGGGACCAGTGACGATCCCCGGAAAACGTGTGGCCCGTGTTGCTGATGCGACACGGGCCACCGTCCGTTCCGGGCCCGATTCGGCATATCTTGCCGGGTATCGGTCCTGGTAAGCTGAGCGCGCCGGGTGTATGTCCGGTAACAACCTTCACGGGCCGATGCTGTCCCGGTAGACCCCCGAAAAGCAGTTAGCGCCCGTCGTGGCGACCCCGCTAGCGGAGGCCGCCGACAGCACGTGCGGAGCGCACACACTGGTGGTCTTCCCGGCCGATGTGGAGGTATATCGGTGCTGTTCTCTCAGTTGCCCGGTCCCCAGGGCTTGTACGACCCGGACCAGGAAGTCGATTCCTGCGGCGTCGCCATGGTCGCGGACGTGCACGGCCGCCGCTCCCACTCCATCGTCTCCGACGGACTTCTCGCTCTCGAGAATCTCGAGCATCGCGGCGCGGCGGGCTCGGAACCGAACAGCGGCGACGGCGCAGGAATCCTGCTCCAGCTCCCCACCGAATTCTTCGGGGCTCTCGCCCCGTTCGACCTTCCCGCGCCCCTGGACGACGGCAGCAGCACGTACGCGGCGGGCATCTGTTTCCTCCCGCAGGACCCGCAGGCGCGGGCGGCCGCGCAACGACGCGTGTCCGACCTCGCGGACGAGGAGGGACTCCAGATCCTCGGCTGGCGTCCGGTGCCCGTCGAGCCGGACGGCGCGGACGTCGGCTCCACGGCCCGCGCCTGCGCACCGCACATGAGCCAGTTGTTCGTCGCCGCACCCGCCGTCGGCGGAATCCGGCCCGGCGGGCTCGCCCTCGACCGCCTGGTCTACCCGCTGCGGAAACGGGCCGAACAGGTCACCCCCGACGTCGAGTCGGAGGGCAGCGGCGTGTACTTCCCGTCGCTGTCGAGCCGGACGATCGTCTACAAGGGGATGCTGACCACGTCCCAGTTGGCGCGGTACTTCCCGGACCTGCGCGACCCGCGGATGGCGAGCGCGATCGCGATCGTGCACAGCCGGTTCTCGACCAACACGTTCCCGTCCTGGCCGCTCGCGCACCCGTTCCGGTTCGTCGCGCACAACGGGGAGATCAACACGGTCCGCGGCAACCGGAACCGCATGCGGGCCCGCGAGGCACTGCTGTCGAGTGCGGTGATCCCGGGCGACCTGCGCAGGGTGTATCCGATCTGCACCCCCGACGCGTCGGATTCGGCGTCGTTCGACGAGGTGCTCGAACTGCTGCACCTCGCCGGCCGCAGCGTGCCGCACGCGGTGATGATGATGGTGCCGGAGGCGTGGGAGAACGACACGTCGATGTGCCCGGACCGGCGGGCGTTCTACCAGTTCCACGCGTCGCTGATGGAGGCGTGGGACGGGCCTGCGTGTGTGACGTTCACCGACGGGACCGTGGTCGGCGCCGTGCTGGACCGCAACGGCCTGCGCCCGGGGCGCTGGTGGCAGACCGTCGACGGGCGGGTGGTCCTCGCGAGCGAGAGCGGTGTCCTCGACGTCCCGCAGTCGGAGGTCGTGGCCAAGGGCCGCCTCGAGCCGGGGCAGATGTTCCTGGTCGACACGTCCGAGGGCCGCATCGTGCCCGACGAGGAGATCAAGATGCGGCTCGCGGCGGAGCGGCCTTACGCCGAGTGGCTGTACGCCGGTCTGCTGGAACTGAAGACGCTGCCGGATCGTCCGCACGCGCAGCACAACCACGAGTCGGTGGTGCGGCGGCAGGTGGCGTTCGGGTACACCGAGGAGGATCTGCGCATCCTGCTCGCCCCGATGGCCACGTCCGGCGGCGAGCCCCTCGGTTCGATGGGGACGGACACGCCGATCGCCGTCATGTCGCAGCGGTCGCGGCTGCTCTACGACTACTTCGTCGAACTGTTCGCGCAGGTCACGAACCCGCCGCTCGACGCGATCCGCGAGGAGATCGTGACGTCGCTGTCGCGGGTCATGGGTCCGGAGCAGAATCTGCTCGAACCGACCGCGGCGTCGTGCAGGCAGATCGTGCTGCCGTGGCCGGTGCTCGACAACGAAGAGCTGAACAAGATCATCCACGTGAACGCGGACGGCAACCATCCCGGGCTCGCCGCGGCGGTGCTGCGCGCGCTGTACGACGTGGAGCGCGGCGGTGCGGGGATGGCCGAGGCGATCGAGGAGTTGCGGGCGCAGGCGAGCGCCGCGATCGCGGACGGCTACCGGACGCTGGTGATCTCGGACCGAGACTCCGACCACACGCGGGCGCCGATCCCGTCGCTGCTCGCGGTGGCTGCGGTGCACCACCACCTGGTGCGGACCAAGGAACGCACCAAGGTGGCGCTGGTCGTCGAATCCGGTGACGCCCGCGAGGTCCACCACCTGGCGTTGCTCATCGGGTACGGCGCCGCCGCCGTCAACCCGTACCTCGCGATGGAGTCGATCGAGGACCTCGTGTCCGAGGGCGAACTCACCGGGGTCGAGCACACGATCGCCGTGCGGAACTACCTCACGGCGCTGGGCAAGGGTGTGCTCAAGGTGATGTCGAAGATGGGCATCTCCACCGTCGGCTCGTACACCGCGGCGCAGGTGTTCGAGGCGATCGGCCTGGACCGCGACCTCGTCCACGAATACTTCACGGGCACGGTCAGCAAACTGGGCGGCGCCGGTCTCGACGAGATCGCCCGCGAGGTCACCGTCCGCCACCGGCAGGCGTACCCGGACAACCCGGCCGAGTTCGCCCACCGGCGGCTCGAGGACGGCGGCGAGTACCAGTTCCGCCGCGACGGCGAACTGCACCTGTTCACCCCGGAGACGGTGTTCCTACTGCAGCACGCCACCCGCACCGGTCAGCACGAGGTGTTCGCCAAGTACAGCGAGGAGGTGAACCGGCTCGCCGAGGCCGGTGGCGCCCTGCGCGGCCTGTTCACGTTCCGCGAGGGTGCGCGGCCGCCGGTGCCGCTGGACGAGGTGGAACCGGTGGAGCGGATCGTCACCCGGTTCAACACGGGCGCGATGAGTTACGGTTCCATCTCCGCCGAGGCGCACGAGACGATGGCCGTCGCGATGAACAATCTCGGCGGGCGCTCCAACACCGGGGAGGGCGGCGAGAACGTCGACCGGCTCTACGATCCGTCGCGGCGCAGCGCCGTCAAGCAGGTGGCGAGCGGGCGGTTCGGCGTCACCAGCGACTACCTGGTCAACGCCAGCGACATCCAGATCAAGATGGCGCAGGGCGCCAAGCCCGGTGAGGGCGGCCAGTTGCCGGCGTACAAGGTGTACCCGTGGGTCGCGGAGACCCGGCACTCGACGCCGGGGGTCGGGCTGATCTCGCCGCCACCGCACCACGACATCTACTCGATCGAGGATCTCGCGCAGCTGATCCACGACCTGAAGAACGCCAACGATCAGGCCCGGGTCCACGTCAAGCTGGTCAGCTCGGTGGGGGTGGGAACCGTCGCCGCAGGCGTCAGCAAGGCGCACGCCGACGTGGTCCTCATCTCCGGCAACGACGGCGGCACCGGCGCCACCCCGCTGACGTCGATGAAGCACGCCGGGGCGCCGTGGGAGATTGGGCTGGCCGACGCCCAGCAGACGCTCGTGCTCAACGGTCTCCGCGACCGCATCACCGTCCAGTGCGACGGCGGGATGCGCACCGGACGGGACGTCGTGGTCGCGGCGCTGCTGGGTGCGGAGGAGTTCGGGTTCTCCACGGCCCCGCTGATCGTGGCGGGCTGCATCATGATGCGGGTGTGCCACCTCGACACCTGCCCGGTCGGTGTCGCCACCCAGAACCCGGAGCTGCGCAAGCGGTACACCGGCAAACCGGAGTTCGTGGAGGAGTTCTTCCGGTTCGTCGCCGAGGACGTGCGCCGGTACCTGGCGGATCTCGGGTTCCGCAGTATCGACGAGGCCGTCGGTCACGCCGACGTCCTCGAGACCGCGCAGGGGATCGCCCACTGGAAGAACCGCGGACTCGACCTCACCCCGATCTTCGCCGTGCCCACCGGGCCGGACGGGGAGCCGCTGCCGCAGCGGCGCCGGGACCGCGATCAGGACCACGGACTGGACCGGGCACTGGACCGCACGCTGATCCAGTTGGCGGAGGGCGCCCTCGAGGACGCGCACGCCGTGGAGATCGAGATGCCGGTGCGCAACGTCAACCGGACCGTCGGCACGCTGCTCGGCGCGGAGGTCACCCGCCGCTACGGCGCCGCCGGATTGCCGGACGACACGATCCGGCTCACGTTCACCGGTTCGGCCGGGCAGTCGCTCGGCGCGTTCCTGCCGCCGGGCATCACCATCGACCTGACCGGGGACGCCAACGACTACGTCGGCAAGGGGTTGTCGGGTGGGCGGATCGTGGTCCGGCCCGCCGCCGACGTCCTGTTCGTCCCGGAGACCCAGGTGATCGCGGGCAACACCCTGCTCTACGGCGCCACCTCCGGGGAGATCTACCTCCGGGGACGCGTCGGGGAACGCTTCTCGGTGCGCAATTCCGGTGCGTCGGCCGTCGTGGAGGGTGTCGGCGACCACGCCTGCGAATACATGACGGGCGGGCGGGTCGTGATCCTCGGACCGACGGGACGGAACATGGCGGCCGGCATGTCCGGCGGCATCGCGTACGTCCTCGACCTGGACCCGGAGGACGTGAACCCGGCGATGGTGAAGCTGATGCAACCCGACCCGGACGATCTGGACTGGTTGCGCGGCGCCGTCACCCGGCACCACCGGTGGACGGGTTCCGCGGTCGCGGCGTCCGTGCTCGCCGACTGGCCGCGGCGGTCTGCACTCTTCACCAAGGTGATGCCGGTGGACTACCAGCGGGTGCTGGACGCGACCCGGATGGCGAAGGCCGAGGGACTCGACGTCGACACTGCGATCATGGAGGCGGCACGTGGCTGATCCCCAGGGCTTTCTGCACATCGCGAAGAAAGAGGCGCGCAAGCGTCCGGTCGCGGAGCGGGTGCACGACTGGAACGAGGTGTACGCGCCGCAGAGTTCCGCGGAGCGGGCCGCCGAGGTGTCCGAGCAGGCGGCGCGGTGCATGGACTGCGGAATCCCGTTCTGCCACTCGGGAAGTGCGGGCTGCCCGCTGGGCAACCTGATCCCGGAGTGGAACGACCTCGTGCGGCGCGGCCGCTGGTCGGCGGCGAGCGAGCGGCTGCACGCCACCAACAACTTCCCGGAGTTCACGGGCCGGGTGTGCCCGGCCCCGTGCGAGTCGGCGTGTGTGCTCTCGCTCGCCGACACGCACACGACGGGCAGTGTCACGATCAAGCGGATCGAACAGGCCATCGCGGACGTCGCGTGGGACTCCGGCACGGTGGTCCCCAAACCACCGATGATCGCCACGGGACGGAAGGTCGCGGTGGTCGGTTCCGGCCCGGCCGGTCTGGCGGCGGCTCAGCAACTGACCCGGGCGGGGCACGACGTCACCGTCTACGAGCGCGACGACCGGCTCGGGGGACTGCTGCGGTACGGCATCCCGGAATTCAAGATGGAGAAGGCCATTCTCGATCAGCGCCTGATGCAGATGCGCGCCGAGGGAACCCACTTCGTCACCGACTGCGAGGTCGGCGTCGACCTCACCGTGGAGCAGATGAGCGGGAACTTCGACGCGGTCGTGCTCGCGATCGGTGCGCTGCGGGCCCGCGACAACACCACCGTCGAGGGCCGGGAGTTGAACGGGATCCATCTCGCGATGGAACATCTCGTCACCTCGAACAAGGAATGCGAGGGCGACGGTCCCGCGGACATCACCGCCAAGGGTAAACACGTCGTCATCATCGGCGGCGGCGACACCGGCGCCGACTGCCTCGGAACGGCGCACCGCCAGGGCGCGCTGTCGGTGACCCAACTGGACTACAACCCGGAGTTGCCGACGAAGCGAGACGAGGCCGCGACGCCGTGGCCGGCCTGGCCGATGGTGCTGCGCACGTCGCCCGCGCACGCCGAGGGCGGTGTCCGCCGGTACCAGGTCGCGGTGCAGCGGTTCCTCGGCGACGCGAACGGGAACGTCCGGTCTATGGTGCTCGCCGAGGTCGAGGTCACCCGCGAAGAGGGCAAACGCATCATCACGCCGGTCGGCGAGGAGATCGAATTGCCCTGCGAACTGGCACTTTTCGCGATCGGCTTCGAGGGCGTCGACCTCGGTCCGCTGCTCGACGACTACGGGTTGTCGCCGACCCGGCGCGGAGCCCTCGCCTGCGGACCGGACTGGCAGACCACCGCCCCCGGGGTCTTCGTCTGCGGGGACGCGCACCGCGGCGCGTCGCTCGTCGTGTGGGCGATCGCGGAGGGCCGGTCCGCGGCGCACGCCGTCGATGTGTACCTCACCGGGGCGTCGGACCTCCCGTCGCCAGTGCATCCGACAGCGCTTCCGCTGGCAGTCGTCTAAATGGAGAAGGGCGCGCGGGACGACTAGGCTCGAGGCCGTGAACCGACGCACGAAGATCGTATGCACACTTGGACCTGCTACCGCCACCGGTGACCGTATTCGCGAGCTCGTCGAAAGCG
>NZ_WXYH01000131.1:0-5531 GCF_009872365.1 Rhodococcus sp. T7 | reverse complement strand
GTGAGGACGGTGCGGGCCCGTCCCAGGTCGCGGCGCAGGGCGTCGTGCAGGATCCCCATCATCCGGGTGTCGGCGGGTGCGGCCCGATCGGTGCTCATTGCGGGTCGCCTGCTTCGAGGAGTGTTTTCGCGTGCTCGAGGTTGCTGCGGACGTCGCGGGCATACAGTGTCGCGACGATGGTGTCGGCGAGGGTGCCGAATACGCCACCGAGGGACCCGGATTCCTGGTGAAAGGTGACCCGGGTACCCCGGTCGGTGGGGTCGAACCGGGTTTCGGTCTCGTACGGGACCGGGCTGTCGGTGCCGCGGCGCCGCAGATACTTGCCCTGCTCGACACCGGTCAGTTCCTCGGTGATCTCGAGCCGGCGGCCGGCGACCTTGACCACACCGCGGGTGATGGCACCGACCGTGCCGGGCTCCCCGGAGACCTGTTCGTAGGAGAGCACATTGGTGGCGTAGAGGGTGATGTTGTCGGGGTCGCGGAAGAAGCCGAACACATCCTGGGCGGGGCGGTCGATGGCGACGGACTCCTCGGTGACGATCATGATGACTCCTGAAATGGATGGTGGCGGATGCGGAGATGTACAAGTGGTGCGGAGTAATAGGCCCGGCCTTGGGTGTCACGACTTGTGGCGCAGGGTCATTCCCGCGAGGGCGACGTCGAACTCCTGCGCCTGGTGGTCGAATCGGACGCTGTAGACGGTGGGATAGTAGGCGGTGTGCTGGTAGGCCAGCGGCGCCTTGATGCCCTCACGAACAGTCGGCCTGGTGAGCAGCCATGCGCGGGTCATCATCGGCTCCATGAAGGTGTAGTTCCCGTCCCAGGACCCGTTGATGAACGTTTGGGTGAAGTCATAGACGCCCGGGATCATCCCGGCGGTCGCGTCCATCCAATGCACACCCATGAACGGCACCGCCAGCTGGGAGGCCAGCGGCCCCGGCGGGGTGATGTAATCACGGGGGATGTATTTGGCGTCGGGAAGATGCGCAGCGCGGGCAGCGTATTCCGGTGCGCCGGGATCGATCCCCTCGATCGAGGGCATGTCGGTCATGTAGAAGTGCATGTCGAAATGCGGTTTGCCGAACAAGATCTCGGGTTCGTGCCCGTGCGGGTTCCAGTTGAGCATGACGTGGTCGAACACCGTCGCCGATGCCTGCTCGGGTAAGCCCAGCATGAACATCGCACCGGTGTCGGGCAGCCCGTCCAGTGCGGTCGCCGACATCCGGATACCGACCCCGGTCGGGTCACCGTTCGGGCCCACGGTGGTGTAGGTCCTCACCGCGCCATGGCCGACGCTCGCAGACGAGCTGAAGTACGTGCGGATCTCCTCCGGGCCGGCGGCGGCTGCGCTGCATCCGGCCACGGTTACGCAGGCCGCGAGCGCCAGTCCCAGGGAGCGGTGCATTCGATGATGTCGCATGATGTGGCCACCTTGTCGAGGTCGGTGCGGGAGCCTTTCAGGGTCCGCACAGGCTTTCTTTGCATGCGCGCCTCGCGATCGTCACGAGATCCGCGCGCAGTGCACGGGCGAGCAGCGGAGCGACCATCGGCAACAGCAGTCCGCCCAGGTGCGTCGTCGCCTCCACCGTCCACTCGGTGCTCACGCGGGTGCCTAACACCACCGGCTCGAAGCGCATCTCGTAGACGCCCCCGAAGGGTTCGCTGAGCACGGCATTGACGGTCCGCCGGGGGCGATCGAACACGGTGTAGTCCGACGTGCCGGACACCGTCAGCGGACCGATGCGCAGGTCCATCGAATATCGGGGTGTGCCGTCGGCGCGGATGTGGTAGTCACGCACCGCCGCAACCTGTTTCGATAGGTTCACCAGATGCTGCCCCTGATCTGCGAAGAAGAAATCCCAGGTCTGATCGGGGTCGAAGGGGAATACCATCTCGGCGTGAACAGTCCGAATCATGACACAACTCCCGTGTCCCGGTTTTGCGTGGTGTGCGGACCTTGTGATCCGTGCATCCAGTGTGGGTCGGTGGTGCGTCCCCGGACCATCCCTCACGTGGGGGGTATCAAGCGTGCCCCCGACCAGCGCATACTGGGTCCATGACGGCGGTGCGGAAGGCCGAATCCCTGCGCTCGAGCGTGCGGGATGCGGCGATCGGAACCGCCGACACCGCGGAGTTCCGGCACGCAGTCCTCGACGCGATCCGCACCCGCATCCCCTACGACTTCGCCCTGCTCGGGACGGTCGACCCGGCCACGCTGATACCCACGTGCCAGACGACGATCGGCGCCGACGCTCTACCGAGCCATGCTGTGGAAACTGCTGCCCGGTTGGAATACGGCCCGTCGCCGTACGCGAACGCCATCGGTAAGCTGGCCCGCACTCCGGTCGGGGTTCAGACGATCCGCGACGCCATCGACGGCGATATCCGGCACGCACCGCCCTATCTCGAGATCCTCGAACCGATGGGGATGGACGATGAGATCCGGTTCGTCGTCCGCGGCCGCGACAAACTTTGCTGGGGTGCCGGGGTGGTGATACGAGGCCCCGGACGGCCGTTCCGCGGCGAGGAGGTTCGGGTTCTCGCCGGTGCTGCCCGCGCGATCGGCGAGGGGCTTCGCCTGTCGTTGCTCCGGCAAGCACCCCGGGTGCTCACGGAGGTATCCGGTGGGCCGGCAGTGGTGATCGTCGGGCCGGACGGCGAGGTGGAGTCGGCGACGGCACCGGCGGTGGAGTACCTCGATCGGATCGGTGACGAGTCTGGATCCCGGATGGTTCCCGCCGTGTTCGCGGCGGAGCGATTGCGGAACTCGGGGACAGCGGCCACGGTCACGCGGGCCCGAACGATCGACGGCGACTGGGTCGTCATCCGCGCCGGGAAACTCGACGGCCGCGGCACAGCGGGGCGTGTGGTCGTCACACTGGAACCGGCGGGACCCGCGGAGATCGTCTCGCTGCTGACTGCCCTCCACGGGTTGACGGCCCGCGAGGCGGAGGTGCTCGAACAGGTCCTCGCCGGCCGGACACGCGTGGAGATCGCGCACCGGCTGTTCGTCAGCCCCTACACGGTGCAGGACCACCTGAAAAGCATCTACGCCAAGACCGGGGTGAACAGCCGCCAGGAACTGGTCGCGCAGCTGTTTTTCACCCATTACCTGCCGGTTTACGATTCACCGGTCGGACCGGACGGCTGGTTCGCCCAGAGAGGAAGCGTCACCGCCGGGGTGCAACGGACCTGATGGGGCCTCGGACTCAGCACGCTCCGGCAGCGGAACAGGACTCATCGCTACCCTGCTGAGATGAGGGCTCGAAAGGCATTGTCATGTCCGACATTCTGATCGTGACGTTCGACGCCGGCGGAAACATCCCGCTCACCGTGCGGATAGGACAAGAACTCCTCCGCCGCGGGAACAGGGTTCGCGTCCTCGCTCACCGGGCGCAGCGAACGGTCGTCGACGAGGCCGGATTCGAATTCCGTGGTTTCCGAAACTCGCCCCGATGGACTCCGCACGAAGACCTGAGCACATGGAACATCCTCACCCAGTTAGCCGCGATGACGACACACCCCGGGATCAGGCAGGACCTGCTGGACGTGGTGCGGGACGACCCGGCCGACCTGGTGGTGATCGACTGCCTGCTGTTCAATGCGCTCGACGCGGCCGGGCGTGCGGGCCTGCGCCACGTCGCGCTGTTCCCGACGTTCTACGGGTGCTTGGACGGGATGTTCCGACACGGCCCGTTCGGAATCATCGCCCGGTTGAGGGGACTGGGACCCCGCCGACTTTGGCGGCAGGCCGACCTCGCGCTGGTGTGCTCGTACCGCGACCTCGACCCCGCCGGCGGACGGGCCGACGACACCCAGGTGATCTGGACCGGCGCGATACACGATGCGAAGGCGGCGGCAGTGGGCCGTACTCCGCCGCTCGTGCTGGCCAGCCTCAGCACGGGCGGCTTCCCCGGTCAGCGCAGTGCCCTGCAGAACATCCTCGACGCCACCGCGGACATGGACGTCGAACTGGTGGTGACGACCGGCCCCGCCGTCGATCCGACAGGACTACGAGCATCCGCCAATTCCACAATCCACCGATACATTCCACACACCGAGTTGATGCCCACGTGCTCTGCCGTGGTCGGGCACGGCGGGCACGGCACCACGTTTCGCGCCCTCGCCCACGGACTCCCGATGTTGATCATGCCGATGTCCCCGCTGACCGACCAACCGACGGTCGGCAAGACGGTCGCAGCACTGGGAGCCGCCGAAGTCCTCCGCAAGAACGCCGCACCCAGCCAGATTCGCGATGCTCTCGACGAACTCCTGCAGTCCGGGAGGAATCGCGCCGCGGCCGCGAAGCTCGGCGCCCGAATCCGAGCCACCGACGGGGCCTCGGTCGCCGCAGATCGGCTCCTGAAGCTGATCGACCGGTGAGCTCGGGCGGACCTGCCGGGGGTGTCGGGAGGTCGGCAAGGGATGCCGGGCTCTCTGCCGGTGAGGGGCCGTGATTGGGGGCTGGAGGGCTCACCTGCAGCGGGTCGGACTTACGGTGTCGCCGTGAGTGTTTCGTGCATTCTTCCCTGGACGGACCGGTGTGGGGCGGGTCAGCTGTCGGCGGTGAGCAGGTCGGCGAGGTTGTCCAGGCTGGCCCGCATGGTGCGGGAGTAGGCCTTGGCGACGATGGGGTCGGCGAGCTTGCCGAAAACTCCTCCCAGGCCCGTCTCGCTGTCGACCCGGTAGGTGAACAGGGTGCCGCCGTCGACCTCCTCGAGCTTGGTGGTCGCGGTGAACTCGAACTTGCCCTCCACCGATTTGGAGGTGCCCACCTTCGCCGCCTGATATTCGGTGAATTCGGTCATCCAGTCGAACCGCTTGCCCAGTATTCGGGTCACCCCGTGCCATCGGGTGCCGACCCCGATCGGGTCGTCGGTGACCTGGTCGCATTCGACTATCGACGATTCCCAGGTCGGCCAGTTCTCCGGAACGGTGATGAAGTCCCACACCTCGGAGGCGGGGCGGGAGATGACGACGGACTGCTCGACGACCGGCATGGCACTCAATTCCTTCGGTTGGAAAAATGGGTGTGAACTGCACCGTGCAGGCGTTCCCCCGGCCGGTGTGGCGGAGGGGAAGACCTGGATGGCACTCGGTGATCGGTTGGGGACTACCCGGTTCGCTGTTGCCGAAACGCCGTTGACACCCGCGGCCATGGTCAACCGCACCGTGTGTGGGGCGACCGCTCGCCATCATCGACGCGGTCGTCGAACGGGACGGAAGCGCCGAGCCTCCGGCCGCTGACCGCGGCCACTGGGGCGACACCGACCATGCCGAGGCAACAGCAGCCGCAGTTGACTACCGACAATTTGAGGTCCAGAATTGTGGACATGAAAGCGGGCTCGCCGCGCCCGTACCGGATGGTGGCGCGGGCGCAATCGGCGGCACAGACCACGGAGCGGATCATGGGCGCCACCCTGGAGCTGTACCGGGAGTACTGGCTGGACGAGATCACCCTGGAACGGGTGGCGGACCGGGCCGGGGTGTCGATCAAGACGGTGCAGCGCAAGTTCGGCAACCGGGACGGC
>NZ_WXYH01000130.1:0-5550 GCF_009872365.1 Rhodococcus sp. T7 | reverse complement strand
TCGATGCCTTCGTGGCCGCGCCCATCCCCCATGGTGGAGGTGACGGTGCCCGCGCTGGGTGCCACGAATTCCTTGGTCCCGGGGCGATTCCAGGTGCGCGGCCGCTGCGGGGCCGGCGTCGCGGCGGCATCGGCCTCTCGCTCGCCGGTCGCGGCGGCGGTGCCCGCGTTCGCCTCCGGTGAAGGTCCCTCGGGTGAGGGCGCCTCGACACCGGTGGGGTCGGTGGGCTCGCTCTGCTCCTCGGTGGTGGTGCCTGCCTCCCCAGTTCCGGTGGCCTCGTCCTCGACCGGCTTCGGTGCGGTGTCCTCGGCGGGCTCCGAGTCCGATGATGCCTCGTCAGCGGCGGGGGTGTGGTCGAACGAGCCGGGGCCTGCGGATTCGGAGACGTCACCGAGTTCGAGTGCGGCAACCAGTCGGGGGGCGATGCCGCCGTCGACGGCGCCGAGTTCGTCGGCGCAGGAGCCGAGCACATCGGATGCGGCAGATCCGGTGGCGGCGAATTCACTCAGACATCCGGCGAGCAGGTTCCGGGTGTCGCCGGACGAGCCGCTGGCATCGGCATTGTTCAGACTTGTGGCCGCGATGTTCGCGACGGTCTGCCAGCGGCTGGGATCGACCACCACCACGTCCGGTTGCGCGGCGTCGGTGGCCATGGTGACCGCGTCGGCCAGCGTCGCGGCGAGCACGGACGGCGAGTCCGCGTCGCCAGGAGTATCGGCGGAGGCGGACGGCGCTGCGATGACCACCGCGACCACAGCCGTCGAGGCCCCCAGCGCCAGTGCGGGCAGCCTTCTCATGCAGGTAGTCAGCATTGCTGTGGTGATACCGCGCATCGCAGGTCCCTTCGGTGCAGTCGCGCCGGGCACCCAGTGGAGATGAACGCGCCGACGCGACAAGTCAAGACGACACGCCGTAACGCTAATGCATTTCCTTCACTTCTGTGTCGCTATCCACTTGTTTCACATGACCCCCACGAGCACAACAGCGTTACCGATACGGCTTTTTCATCCCTCGGCATCGCCCAAGAGATCCGAAACCGGCGGGTCGCCCCCGCCGCATGCACGGCCAGACGGCGACCGGTCCGTCCGCGAGAGCACTGGCTGGCGGACACCTCACCTGACACCCAATGCCGCTCCCGAATCCTCCTATGATTCATCCCTTTCTGAATTCAGGAATTTCTGTATAGTTGGGGCCGTGGACACCGTAACGCACGCAGATGCACTCTCCAGGTTCGGGTACGCATTGTCGGATGCGACGCGCACCCGAATCCTGTTGAGCCTGAAAGGGCAACCCGGATATCCGTCCGAGCTGGCGGACCAGATCGGGGTGTCCCGGCAGATCCTGTCGAACCACCTGGCATGTCTGCGCGGGTGCGGGCTGGTGGTCGCCGTGCCGGAGGGCCGGCGGACCCGCTACGAACTGGCGGATCCGCGGATCGGCCATGCCCTCGGCGATCTGCTCGATCTGGTGCTCGCCGTCGATCCGGCGCTGTGTCCGGACGCCGACGACAGCGGTTGCTGCTGACCGCCGAATTCGTTTTGAGTGGAAGGGAACTGAGATGACAGAGTTGACCGACGCGATTCGCGCCCTGTACGAGCGGGAGATGAGCGCCGCGTCCAGTACCGGTGAGGCGCAGGCGCGATGGGCGCACCTCGAGCGCGCGCACATCGTCTCGCAGCCGTATCCGTGGCTGCACACCCGTAATCATGTGGCGATGTTCCGGCTGGCCCTGCGTCAGCACGACCGCCGCGAGGCGCTCGGTCAGGTGGTGCGGATCATCGTGGCCGCCCCCGGCTCTGCGCTGGGCCGCTACCCGGAGGGCAATACCGGGCGGGTCTCGGCGGGGCTGATGACGCCGATGCCAGTGCCGGGTGATCTGGCCGCCGAGATCGCCGCCGCCTGACGGCGAGATCGGAGCAGGATGATCCACTCCACGAGCGGGCACCAACCGTCTCTGATCATATCAATATTCGTTAGTATGTTGATATGACTAAGGAACGCGTCGACACCTGCGACCTGTTGTGTCTCGATCTCCCGCATGCCGAGCAGATCCGCGCCCAGCTTCCGGAGGCAAGCCGGATCGAACCCGCCGCGGCCGCCGCCCGCGCGCTCGGCGACCCGACCCGGTTGACGATCGCGGCGGCGCTGGCGTCCGGCGGCGAACTCTGCGTGTGTGACATGGCGTGGGTGGTCGGGCAGGCGCAGAACCTCGTCTCACACCATCTGCGGCAACTCAAGATCGCCGACCTGGTGTCCTCACGGCGCCACGGCCGGCTGGTGATGTACTCGCTCACCCCGCGCGGGCGGGCACTGGTCGGCGCCGTGCTCGACGACCACGCCACCGCGGCCCCGGCCCCGGCCCCGGCCCATGCTGAAGGTAGTTCCGAACACGTGGAGACCGAACATGTCTGACGCCTGCTGCGGACCAGCAGCCACACCGAACACCGACGCCGCCGCCGAGCCCGACCACGGCCAGGACCGCTGGTGGCAGGTACGCGAGCTGCAAGTAGCGGCCGCCGCCGCGGTGCTGCTCGGCGCCGGGTGGCTGCTCGGCCGGGTCGGCGCCGACACGGCGGGGACCGCGGTGGAGTTGCTCGCCGCCGTCGTCGCCGCATCGACGTTCGTCCCCGGGGCGCTGCGGAATCTACTGCGCCACCGCCGGATCGGGGTCGGCACGCTGATGACGATCGCCGCGATCGGCGCGATCGCGCTCGGGCAGATCCCCGAGGCCGCGATGCTGGGGATCCTGTTCTCCATCGCCGAGGGCCTCGAGCACTACGCGGTCACCCGCACCCGCCGCGGGCTGCGCGCCCTACTGTCGCTGGTCCCCCCGACCGCGACGATCCTGTGCGGCGGGACCGAATCCTCGGTGTCCCCGGACGAACTGGCGCTCGGGGACCGGATGCTGGTGCGACCCGGTGAGCGGGCCGCCACCGACGGGATCATCCGTACCGGCCGCACCAGTCTCGATCTGTCCGCGATCACCGGCGAATCCGTGCCGGTGGAGGCCGGACCCGGCGACCCACTGCACGCCGGGGCGATCAACGGCGGCGGCGCCATCGAAGTCGAAGTCACCGCCCGTGCGGCCGACAGCTCCCTGGCCCGGATCGTGCACATCGTCGAAGAGGCCCAGGATCGTAAGGGCGCCGGGCAACGCCTCGCCGACACCATCGCCCGCCCCCTGGTGCCGGCGATCATGATCCTCGCCGTCCTCGTCGCCGGAATCGGTGCAATGCTCGGTGATCCGCTGCTGTGGATCGAACGGGCCCTGGTCGTGCTGGTCGCCGCCTCCCCCTGCGCCCTGGCCATCGCGGTCCCGCTGACCGTGGTCGCCGCGATCGGCGCCTCCAGCCGGCACGGCGCCCTGATCAAGGGCGGCGCCGCCCTCGAGGAACTGGGCCGGATCCGGGCGGTCGCGCTCGACAAGACCGGCACCCTGACCCGCAACACCCCGCAGGTCATCGCCACCGTCACCGCCGAGGGCATCGGCGAATCGGACGCACTGGTAGCCGCGGCGGCGCTCGAGGCCCGCAGCGAACACCCCCTCGCGCAGGCGATCCTGACCGCCGCCGGCCCGGGCATCACCCCGGCCGACGACGTCACCGCGGTCGCCGGCCACGGCCTGCACGGCACCCTCGGCGGAACCGCACTCCGGCTCGGCAAACCCGGCTGGATCCATCCCGGACCGCTCACCGACCAGGTCGCCCGTCTGCAGGGCGAGGGCGCCACCGTGGTGCTGCTCGAACGGAATGGGACCGTGATCGGGGCGATCGCCGTCCGCGACGAACTCCGCACCGAGGCACCCGAAGCCGTGCAGCGCCTGCGCGCGCTCGGGATCGACGTGGCGATGCTCACCGGGGACAACGAACGCACCGCCCACAGCCTCGCCGCCGAGGCCGGCATCACCACCGTGCACGCCGAACTGCTCCCCGAGGACAAGGCCGCGCTGCTGCCGACCCTCGCCAATGGCCGCCGCATCGCGATGGTGGGCGATGGCATCAACGACGCCCCCGCCCTGGCCACCGCGGACGTCGGCATCGCGATGGGCGCCATGGGAACCGACGTGGCCATCGAAACCGCCGACGTCGCACTGATGGGCGAGGATCTGCGCCACCTGCCCCAGGTGCTGGCGCACGCCCGGCGGGCCCGGACGATCATGCTGCAGAACATCGGCCTGTCCCTGGCGATCATCGGCCTCCTGATCCCGCTGGCCGCCACCGGCGTACTCGGCCTGGCCACCGTGGTGTTCATCCACGAACTCGCCGAAGTCCTCGTCATCGGCAACGCCATCCGCGCCGCCCGCACCACCACCCTGCCCGGGCTGACCGCCGCACCCACCACCACCAGGCCCGTGCACGTGAGCGTCGCCCCCTCGGCGCACGTCCTCGGCGACGCCTGCTGTCCCCCCGCCCCACCCCGTGGTGCCGAGATCCCACTCATCGGGTCGGTCGGGTCCGCGCGACCCGCACCGACGCTGTTGCCACTCACCAGCCCGACCGCGGCCGACGGCACCAGCCAGGGCACCGACGAGGACTGCGACTGCTGCCAATCCTCCACCGCCGGCACCGACCGACCGTCGAACCCCCCAGGCCAGCTCACGGATCACATCACCGACAGCAACGTCCCTGACGAGCGGCACTCGGATACCCCGCGATAGCCACCATCAACTGCCCCACGCCAGCCGACCAGCGCAGGCACCCTCCCCTCCGCGCATCAACCGACCGGGGGTTCCGGCAGTGACGTGTCGCGGTCGGCGACGGCTTTGCGATCCGGGTCGGCGGTGGGTGACGAACAGCGGTCCGCGACTGCGGCCCTTAGCCGGATCGGCGGCGTACCGGGCGAAGATCTCTGCCCGGGTGCTCTTGTTGGCGAATGCGAACGGGCAACATGTGCACGCGGACTTACCGACCCGGGTGCCGATCACGGACTTGGTGTACGCAATCGCATCGTCGCGGAACCAACCCCACTCGATCAACGGATACTCGCCCGTGCGCAGGTCGGTGTTGTATCCGGCGTCTTTCTCCGCCCGGCGGCGTTCACCTGCCTCGAAACCCATCACGTGCCGGTACGGCTGACCGCGGGTGACCTCGGCGATCACCGGATCGAGGGCGTCACCCTTCGAGTGGACCGAGCTTCTCTGCAAGGCAACAGGACGCGCCGCGTAGATGGTTTTCGGGCGTGCAGCATGACCCACGCAATCAGTCGCGCGCGAGAAAACCCGGCCAGACCACACCTAGACCACATGATTAAGAATCACTTGCTCTTCCATGCGAGGTGAGTGGGCGCGCAAGGCTGGAAACCGCCTGAGGGAGCTACCGACGGGGAACTTACCCCCGGAGACTTCCTACACGAACCACTTCCCTCGGCTAAGAGGTTGTCTCATGTGGGGAGCTTCTTGTAGCAAGTGAGCGCGGCCGCGAGATGGAGGAATCCGGCAAAGTGTTCGGCGTGGCGTTCGTAGCGGATGGTCAGGCGTCGGTAGCCGGTGAGCCAGGCAGATGGGTCGGCCGCGCGGCGAGGTGTCTGTGAGGCAGATCCTTTTCCTAAGAA
>NZ_WXYH01000013.1:0-26396 GCF_009872365.1 Rhodococcus sp. T7 | reverse complement strand
ATCTGGGGCGGCATGTCCGAAACCGAACGCACCCGCCACACCCGACGCACCCGCCACGCCGCCCGACCCCCACGCGCGTGGGAGCGACGAACCCACTAACAGGACAGACGCTGCCGTGTGGCCGCGTCGTCGCTCTACTCGGGTAGGCGAAGGCCTTCGAGCTGCCCACTGGCCAGACCGGTTCGCCACCGACCGACAGGGGTAACCGGACCGCGTGAGCAGCAGACGCGGACTGCGCGTGGTGGTGATCGGCGGGACCGGCAACGTCGGGACCAGCGTGGTGTCCGCTCTCGGGGCCACCCCGGACGTAGAGACTGTATTGGCAGTCGCCCGCAGGCCCACCGCCTGGACCACCTCGAAGACCACCTTTGTCACTACCGACATCGCGACCGGTGACCTGCGCGCTGCTGTCCGTGGCGCGGACGCCGTGATCCATCTCGCCTGGTTGTTCCAGCCGACGAGAAAACCCGCCGTGACGTGGCGCAACAACGTGCTGGGCGCTATCGGCGTGTTCGACGCCGTCGCCGCCGAACGAGTACCCGCCCTGGTATATGCGTCGTCCGTGGCCGCTTACTCCCCGGGACCCTCCGACCGGGAAGTCAGCGAGAACTGGCCTACCCACGGGTGGCCCGGAGCCGCGTATCCCCGAGAGAAGGCCTATCTCGAACGTTGGCTCGACGCGTATGAGATCCGCAATCCCGCAGTCCGGGTGGTGCGGATGCGACCAGGGTTCATCTTCAAACGCGAGTCCGCGACCTCACAGCGCCGGCTGTTCGGCGGCCCATTCGTGCCGGGTTCGTTGGCCCGCCGCGCAGCTGTGCCCGCCGTGCCGCTACCGGACCAGCTCCGGGTACAGATCCTGCACACCGACGATGCCGCAGCCGCATACGTACAGGCCGTCCTCCGGCCGGTACACGGCGCATACAACCTCGCCACCGACCCTCCTGTCGATCGGCGGTTCCTGGCCGACTACTTCGGGGCACGCCCCGTGCGGATTCCCGCGGGGGCACTGCGTGCCACCGTCGCCGCCGCATGGCACACACGCCTTGTTCCAGCCACTCCGGGACTCGTCGACACGGTCCTGCATCTGCCCCTGATGGACAGCACCCGCGCACGGACCGAACTCGACTGGTCACCCGCCTACACCCCACACGACACCTTCACCGAATTCCTCGACGGCCTCCGGGCGGGAAGCGGCCTGCCCACCGCACCCCTGGCTGCAGACACCGCCCGACGCCGATGGCACGAAATCACTACCGGCGCCGGACGCACACCCTGAACACCGCTGTCCAGGTCGATGTTCGAAATAGGCGGTCCGAGCCCATCCGGGCCGTCGCATCGGTTAACCCAGTCCGTCCCTGGGCATTCGGACTGCATGGCTACCTATCGAGTACTCGATCCCACAGGCAACGTCGTCGAGACCAAGGACATCGAAAGCGCGGAAGATGCACACGCCTGGTTCGTCGACGTCCGTGCCGACAACAGCGAACTCGGCTGGCGGATGGAAGTCCAGCACACCGACGGCTGGTCGTTCTTCGACGACACCGAAGGCGCTCGCTAGGACGATCGGACGGCAGCGGACGAGCGGCAGGCTTGGGCCCGTGCCAGCCAGTCTATGGACGCGACCGGAACCGCAGTCCGACCGCGCACGGTGCTTGACTAACCCCTCCGGCGAGTCGTATCCCGGACTGCCAAATCTCGACCCGACGGGATACGGCCCGCTCCCTCCAGATTAAGTCGTTCCCGAACAGACCTCAATGGCCGATTCGATACGAGGTCACGCCGCGGCCCTCCGGGTCCCGATGCGCGCGAACTAGAGGAGTAGCACAACATATTCGTCGATCAGGCCGTCCGATGCTCGGCAGGCAACTCTAGTGAGCGCATGTCGTGTTGCAGCTTGATTCGACATCTGTCAATATCGACGCATGTCGAATCAGGATGGGCCGGACGGCGGCGAGTGCTGCTCGCCGCTCACGCGTGAACCACTGACCGAGGACTGGGCCGGCGACCTGGCCCGGATGTTCAAGGCCCTCGGCGATCCGGTGCGCCTTCGTTTGCTGAGCCTGATCGCCAGCCACGCCGGCGGCGAAGCCTGTGTCTGCGACATCTCCGCGTCGTTCGATCTGTCGCAGCCGACGATCTCGCACCACCTGAAGGTGCTCCGCGCCGCCGGGCTGCTGGACTGCGAACGCCGCGGCACCTGGGTGTACTACTGGGTGATCCCGTCGGCGTTGCAACAGCTGTCCGCCGTGCTGCTGACCGAGGGCGGCCCCGCCGTGCCGTCCCCCACCTGCGCCGAGACCCTCGCATGAGCGCCGCCCCGGCTACCGAGCACCCTGCCGTCGTCGGCAAACTCTCGGCCCTCGACCGATTCCTGCCGGTGTCGATCGGCGTCGCGATGATCGCAGGGCTGCTCCTGGGCAGGCTGATTCCCGGGCTCGGCGACACCCTGAGCGCCGTCGAGATCGACGGCATCTCGTTGCCGATCGCACTCGGACTGCTGGTCATGATGTACCCGGTGCTCGCGAAGGTCCGCTACGACCGTCTCGACACCGTCACCGGCGACCGCCGCTTGCTGATCGGTTCCCTGCTGCTGAACTGGGTCCTCGGCCCGGCGCTGATGTTCGCGCTGGCCTGGCTGCTGCTGCCGGACCTGCCGGAGTACCGCACCGGTCTGATCATCGTCGGCCTGGCCCGTTGCATCGCGATGGTGATCATCTGGAACGACCTGGCGTGCGGTGATCGGGAGGCCGCTGCCGTCCTGGTGGCGATCAACTCGGTGTTCCAGGTCGTCATGTTCGCCGCGCTCGGCTGGTTCTACCTGTCCGTGCTGCCCGGCTGGCTCGGTCTCGAACAGACCACCATCGACACCTCGCCGTGGCAGATCGCGAAGTCGGTACTGATCTTCCTGGGCATCCCTCTGCTCGCCGGCTACCTGACGCGCCGCTTCGGCGAGAGCGCCAAGGGCCGCGACTGGTACGAGTCGACATTCCTTCCGCGCATCGGCCCGTGGGCGCTGTACGGGTTGCTGTTCACCATCGTGATCCTCTTCGCCCTGCAGGGCGACCAGATCACCTCCCGGCCGTGGGACGTCGTCCGAATCGCGATCCCGCTGCTGGCGTACTTCGCGATCATGTGGGTCGGCGGCTACCTGCTCGGCGCCGTCATGGGTCTGGGCTACGAACGCACCACCACCCTGGCGTTCACCGCCGCAGGCAACAACTTCGAACTCGCCATCGCCGTGGCCATCGCCACCTACGGCGCCACCTCCGGGCAGGCCCTGGCCGGTGTCGTCGGACCGCTGATCGAGGTCCCCGTCCTCGTCGGCCTGGTCTACGTGGCCCTGGCGCTTCGCACGCGGTTCCGCGCGCAGCCCGCATCAGTCACGAAAAGCTCGCTCCCATGACCACACCCAGCGTGCTGTTCGTCTGCGTCCACAACGCAGGCCGCTCCCAGATGGCCGCCGGATTCCTCTCCCACCTCGCCGGTGATCGGATCGAGGTCCGCTCCGCCGGGACCGCCCCGGCCGACACTGTCAACTCCGCCGCCGTCGACGCGATGGCCGAGATCGGGATCGACATCTCCGGTCAGTCCCCGAAGATCCTCACGCCCGACACCGTCGAATGCTCCGACGTCGTCATCACCATGGGCTGCGGCGACACCTGCCCCGTCTTCCCCGGAATCAGCTACCGGGACTGGGCGCTCGACGATCCGGCAGGCAAGGGCGTCGACGCCGTGCGTCCGATTCGCGACGAGATCAAGGCGCGAGTCGAAGCCCTGATCGCCGAACTTGCACCCACCGCCTAGTTCGTTCCCTGAGATCGTATTCCGGTCAGATCGCGGTCTCCTGCGCCGACAGTGCCATCCGGGTTCCGTTGAACTCACCATCGGCGAACTCACCGAATTGCTCGAACACATCGAACGACTGTCGCCCACATCGGAATAGGTTGCCATCACGGTCTCGCCCACAGATTCTGTGTGCGCCAAACTGTTGTCGATCGGCTAGCGGCTCAGCAGTCTGACATCCGTGTACTGGTCTGATATCGGCGAGCTGATTGCGGAACGGCCCGGCCGATGCCCTCATTGTGGTCATCCCGCTACCTCTGCCGGAGGGTCGCGGTGGGTGGAGCGGTTTCTGCGCCTCCCGCCGTTACCTGCCCGGTGCGCCGAAATCATGATGATGGATCCGTACATCTGGCTCATCGGGTTCTGCCAGTGCCGGGACCACTTCCACGGCTCCTGAACGACAACTCCTGCGAGGTTCGACGCAGGCGGATCGCAACCCTTGGGCGTACGTCGATGCGAGCGATAACCTGCGCACCAGCCAACAAGCCGCGCCTCGGCCGGCCATTGCAACATTTGTGGACCCTCGAGGACGGATCTCCCATCATGCCGGCCAGAAACTCTTCGCCGCCCCGGCAAGTGCCGACCCTCGCGCGTGATGTCGGCGCCGGCCAACGAAGGGCAGTTCCGGCGATCGTGGATCGATGGTCGCGAGCAACGATGCCGTGGGCACCCTTCGCTATTTCTGCTTTCGGTCTCCTCGCCTGCATGCGGGAGGGCACATCCTTCGGTGTCGCCTTCTACCTTTTGCTGGGCGCACCGCACACCTACCGGGCACTCCTGATACTGCGTGAGAGCGTGACATCGGCACTCCACCGAGCAAGTGTTCGGATCCGTGAGAGTAAATCTCGCGCAGCAGGAATAGCAGCTACCGGATGAAGGTTGCGCCACATATGACCAAATCTGTTGTTGCGCAATCGTACGGAACACCCGAGGCCCTGGCCGTGGTCGATGTGGAGGTTCCGCCACCCGGATCGGGGGAGGTGCTCGTCGACGTCAAGGCGATCGGCGTCAATCCCTTCGACTACAAGCTCTACAGCGGCGCCTTCGGGAACGATCCCGACAAGCTGCCGGTCAAGGTCGGCGGCGAGGCCGCCGGCGTGGTCGCGGCCGTCGGCGCAGGAGTCACCGAGATCGCGGTGGGCGACGAGGTGATCGTCAGCCCCGGCAGCGGTCTCTACGCCGAGAAAGTGGTCGTGCCCGTCTCCGCACTCACCCCCAAGCCGGCCGGCCTCGGCTGGGAGCAGGCCGCCGGACTGCTGCTCGTGGGCGGCACCGCGGTCGACGCCCTGGACACCATCCGCGTCGGTTCCGGTGACACCGTCCTGATCCACGGCGCCTCCGGCGGCGTCGGCGCCCTCGCCGTGCAACTCGCCGTCGCCCGCGGCGCGACAGTCATCGGCACCGCGGGAGCGGCGAATCAGGACTACGTCCGGAACCTCGGAGCAACTCCCGTCCTCTACGGCGACGGCCTCGAGAAGCGGGTGCGGGAGGTCGCACCCCAGGGCATCGACGCGGCCCTCGACACCGCCGGAACCGACGAGGCCGTCGACGTGTCGTTGGCCCTGGTCAAGGACAAGACCCGGATCGTGACCATCGCCGCGTTCGGTCGGGCACAGGACGACGGCTTCGCGTCGGTCGGCGGCGGCGACCCGGCAAGCGCCGAAGCCCGGCTGAAGGCGCGCGCCGAACTGGTCGAGCAAGCCGGCGCCGGACATCTGACGGTCACCATCGCCAAGACGTTTCCCCTGACCGAGGCCGCGCAGGCCCACACCGAACTCGCGGAATCCCACCCTGCGGGGAAGTTCATCCTGATCCCGTAGGACGCGAGCGCCGTGCCCCTGCGCCGAGACTCGAATTGTCCGTCTTCAGCGCAGGGGTGCGGCGCGTAGAATTTGGCGGGTGCAGACCTGCCGCGAGCTGCTGCTCACCCGTCGCCGCACAGTCGACCTGTGTCGCGTCGGCGGTTGCTGTTGTCTCTGGCATCGTTGACCGTGGTCCTGCGCCATCTTTTGATTCGACCTGCGGCCACGTGCTGACTTCCTGCCTTTTCGGTGATCGACTCGATCGCGTTCCATCGCATTCCCTCGGCCATCCGACACATCCGTGGAGCACAGTCAATGTCCACCACAACCGCCGCCGCCGAACAGGTCGACGTCCGCGGTCCCCGGTTCGCCGCCTGGATCACCACGGCGGTTCTCGTTGCCGTCCTGCTCACAGCGTCCTTCTCGACCGTCGTCGCCGGGGTGATCCTGGCTGTTCAGGCCGCCGTGTTCGCCGTCGCCGCCGCCGTGGGACCGCGGCGCAGCCCCTACGGCCGGATCTTCGGAAAGCTGGTCGCCCCACACATCGGCCCGCCGACCGAGCGTGAACCAACCGCGCCGCTGCGCTTCGCCCAACTGGTCGGCTTCATCTTCTCAGCGGCCGGCCTACTCGGATTCGCGCTGAACGCGCCCGTCGTCGGTGCCGTCTTCACCGGCTTCGCATTGTTCGCGGCGTTCCTCAACGCGGCCTTCGGCATCTGCCTCGGCTGCCAGATCTATCCGCTCGTCGCCCGATTCCGACCGTCCACCTCCGCCGACCACCCGACCCCCAACGGAAAACCCCGTCAAATTCTCAGTGAAGGAAAGAACATGGCTCGCTCCGACGTCCTGGTCTCCACCGACTGGGCTCAGCAGAATCTGAAGGCCCCCAACATCGTGTTCGTCGAGGTCGACGAAGACGCGTCCGCCTACGACAGTGGCCACATCGAGGGCGCCATCAAGCTCGACTGGAAGAAGGATCTGCAGGATCGGGTCCGCCGCGACTTCCTCGACCGTGAGCAGTTCTCCGAACTGCTGTCGGCACGCGGCGTCGCCAACGACGACGAGGTCGTCCTCTACGGAGGCAACAACAACTGGTTCGCGGCGTACGCCTACTGGTACTTCAAGCTCTACGGCCACGACAACGTCAAGCTGCTCGACGGCGGCCGCAAGAAGTGGGAGCTCGAGCAACGCCCCCTCTCGGAGGACACCGTCACCCGCCCGTCCACCACCTACCGGGCGGCCGAGCCGGACCTGTCGATCCGCGCATTCCGCGACGAGGCCGTCGACGCGATCGGTGTGCTGAACCTGGTCGACGTCCGATCGCCCGACGAGTTCACGGGCAAGATCCTCGCGCCGGCGCACCTGCCGCAGGAGCAGAGCCAGCGTCCCGGCCACATCCCGGGCGCGCTCAACGTTCCGTGGAGCAAGGCCGCGAACGAGGACGGCACGTTCAAGTCCGACGAGGAACTCACCGCGATCTACGGCGAAGCCGGCCTCGACGGATCCCGGGACACCATCGCCTACTGCCGGATCGGTGAGCGCTCCAGCCACACCTGGTTCGTGCTCAAGGAACTGCTCGGACACAAGAATGTCAAGAACTACGACGGCAGCTGGACCGAATACGGCTCGCTCGTCGGTGTGCCGATCGAACTGGGCAAGTAGCGGAGCGCGGGAGCAAGCACATGAGCGCAGCACCAACGCAAACCCACACCATCCCCGCCGGCGTCGACCTCGGCAAGGAAACCGCCATCACCGGCAAGGTCGTCACGGGCGACGGAGAACCTGTCGGTGGAGCCTTCGTTCGACTCCTCGACGGCACAGGCACGTTCACCGCCGAGATCGTCGCCTCCGGTACCGGGGACTTCCGTTTCTTCGTCGCACCGGGCGACTGGACCGTGCGGGCCCTCTCACCGGTCGGCAACGGCACGGCCTCGGTGAAGCCCACGACCAGCGGCCTCCACACCGTGGACATCACCCTCACCGCATAGCATTTCGTCGCAGAACCCCTCGAGAACGGCGGCTCAAGAACCCTCGCTCTGCGATTCCACGACCCACGCCGCGATCTGCGCGCGCGAGTTGAATCCCAGTTTCGTGAGAAGGTGTTCCACGTGCCCCTGCGCGGTGCGGGGGGAGATGACCAGCCGGGCGGCGATCTCCTTGTTGGTCAGTCCCTCGGCGATGAGGGCGGCGACTTCACGTTCCCGCTTCGTCGGTTTCGGGGACGGACCGGCGGAGGTCGACGAGGGTAGAACCTGCTCGCCCAGTGCGTAAGCGACGGCTGCGTCGAAGCCGAGCGCTTCACCCTTGCGGTGGGCAGCGGTGAACGCCGGTTCGGTCATCGCGCTTCGCGTCAGACGTTCGCACTCGTCCTGGTACACGCTCAGTCCGGGCACCAGCACCGTCGAACTGCCCACCGACCGGGTGAGCGCCTCGGCGGCTCCCATCAATACGACTGCCCGTTCCATGTTCTGTTCCTCGGCGGCGATCCAGGCGAGTGCCTGCAGGCACACACTGGAATTGAGCCGGTCGTTCACCCGGCGGTCCACCTGGAGCGCCTGCCCGAGGAGCCGTACCGCCCGGGCCGTCTCCCCTTTCTGCCACACGGCGACGGCCAGCGCCCACAGCGAATACGACCGGTACACCGATTCGCCCTGCGCCTCGGTGATCGCGAGGATGCGTTCGTGGCATTCGACGGCACGTTCCGTGTCGTTCAACAGGTCGTAAATCATGCCGAGACCCACGACGGCGGCCACCTCGAAGACGTCGTTGCGCGCCGTGAACACATGTATGGCCTTCTCGAGATGCGTGCGCCCCTCTGGAAGGCGGCCCGCGAACAAGGCCGCGTATCCGATCGCGTAGTCGAGATGCGCGCGCACCTCCGGGTCGGGCGTCCGGGCGGCGAGCGCCCGCGCTTCCTCCGCCAGGGAGTCCGACACCGAAATGTCGCCCTGCACTCCGGCCAGCACGGCGGCGCTGTACAGAGCCTTGGCGCGATCGATCGTGGGCTCGGACGGCTGCCGGGCAAGGAAACGACCGAGCCACCGGCGCCCCTCGACGAACAGCCCCCGGGCCAGCCAGTACGGGTACAACGCGGCCGCGATCCGAACTCCGATGTCCGGGCTGTCGGACAGGCAGAAGTCCAGCGCTTCACGAATATTCGGCAGTTCCCGACCTAGTTTGGCGATCAACGGAAGTTGCCGGGAACTGATCCATTCGGATTCCGCTTCGACCGCGAGGCGGTCACACCAATCCCGGTGCCGACGGCGCAGTTCGGTGTACACGCCGCTCTCCTGCGCCTTGTCGCGCCCGTAGGCGCGCACGGTCTCGAGCATCCGGAATCGCACCGCGGTGCCCGACTCCTCTCTCGTCAGGATCGACTTGTCGACGAGAAAGGTCACCGTGTCGAGGAGGTCGTCCACGTCGGCATCGTCGCAGACCTGTTCCGCCGCCTCGAGTTCGAAACTGCCCGCGAACACGGACAGCTGCGCCCACATCCGTTGTTCCACAGGCGTGCACAGGTCGTAGCTCCAGTCGATACACATCCGCAGCGTCTGCTGCCGCGACGGCGCGTCCCGGCTGCCGCGAGTCAGCAGCAGGTAGCGATCGGTCAGGCGCTGCAGGATCTGGTCGGGAGTCATCGCACGCAGCCGTGCCGCCGCCAATTCGATCGGCAACGGCAACCCGTCCAGCCGCTGACAGATTCGGGCGATCGTGACCTTGTTGTCCTCGGTGAGTTCGAAGCCGGGGACGGCGGCGATACCGCGTTCGACGAACAGCGTGACCGCGTCGTTGCGGGGCAGCCCCTTGGGGAGATGGTCGGGGTCGGGAACGGGCAGCGGAGGGATCAGCAGCGCCACTTCCCCGCCGATGCCGAGCGGTTCGCGACTCGTCGCGAGGATCCGTAGTTGCGGGCACGCGCGAAGCAGGATTTCCGCGAGTTTCGCGGCCGCGGCCACCACCTGCTCGCAGTTGTCCAGCACGAGCAGCAGGTCCCGCGGAGCGAGGAACTCGACGAGCACCTCGTGGGGGTGTCGCGCCGACTGGTCACGCAGCCCCAGGGCGGTGACCACCACCCCGGCCAACAGCGAATCATCCAGCAGTTCACCCAGTTCCACCAGCGTCACACCGTTCGCGAAGTTCCGTTGCGCCTTGGTGGCCGCACGAATGGCGAGCCGGGTCTTCCCCACCCCGCCGATCCCGGTCAGCGTCACCAGCCGCGACGTCGACAGCAAATTCGTCGCCTCCGCAAGTTCCGTGCGGCGATCGACGAAGCTGGTCAGCTCCAGCGGAAGTCCGCCCGTCCGGCCCGAGTCCGCCGGCGATCCCGCGGGCCGGCGCCACGCGCCTTCTCCTCCGGAACCGGCGCGCGGTTCCGACGTGTTGCTTTGCACTGCAGCTGTTCCCGCATACATTGCCATCTCGTCGACCGGGAAGCCGTGACGCAGTTGCGCGTCGCGGAGTTGCCTGCCCAGTTCGACGGCGGACGGGCGGGCCCCGGGTTCGGACGACATGGCACGTTCGATGACCGCGCTGATGTCCTCGGATACGCCGTGCTCGCGCGGGTTCGGGACCGGCTCGGACGCGATCCGCAGGAACTGCGCCACCAGCTGTTCACCGCTGCGGCGTTCGAAGGCCGCGTGACCGGTGATCGCCGCGAACAAGGCGGCGCCGAGGCCGTAGACGTCGGCCGCGGGACTTGGAGCGTCGCCCGCCACGACCTCGGGGGCAGTGAACGCAGGCGACCCCGTCACGATGCCCGCGCTGGTCTCGAACCCGCCCGCGATGTGGGCGATGCCGAAGTCGGTGAGTGCGGGCTCCCCGTAATCGGTGATGAGGATGTTCGCCGGTTTGATGTCGCGATGCAGGATTCCGAGGCGATGGGCGGTCTCCAGGGCGCCGGCCATCTTCACCCCGAGCCGCAGCGCCTCGTCCACCGGAAGCGGTCCGTGGCGGCGGATCCGTTCGTCGAGCGACCCCTGCGCCTGGTACGGCATCACGATGTAGGGCCTGCCGTTCTCGGTGACGCCGGCGTGCAGAACGTTGACGATGTTGGGGTGACCGGTCAGCCGGCCGGCCGCACGCTGCTCCCGCAGGAACCGGGCGCGATTCTCTTCGTCGAGGTCGGCGGTGAGGACCTTGACCGCCACGGTGCGGTCGAGCGCAGTTTGGGTACAGCGGTACACGACCCCGAATCCGCCGCGGCCGATCTCCTGGGCGTCCTCGAATCCGGCCGTCGCCAACTCCGCCGTGACCGAACCGGACACGTCGCGCTGGGTGGCGAACGGATCGACGTCAGTCATCGACTACATCGATTCGTCCCATTCGAAACACGGTCGACGCATGCCACACTGCCCACCTCTCGACGTTGTACCCCAGGATATCGCCGTCCGCCCCCGCCGATGGCCGACTTGCGTTCTACCCGAGTGCGGGCGGGGACGCGGCGTTATAACCGGCCGGTCGGTTCGATCGGTGACCCTCCGGGTTTCCGCTACAACTGGACACTCGCCCAGTCGTTTTGGGGATCGACCCCGGTCGAATCGTTTCTCCCGCAGTGAATAGTCCCGCACAGATCGGGTAACCGACACCTACGCTGTTCCGCGGGCCCGGCGGCCCCCCGGACCAGCGAGGCCCCCTGACCGGTCACCCCTCGGCTGGAGGGCCACAGCCGCCCGCGGCCGGGGAGCCCCCCTCTTCCTCGCCTGCGGGCGGCACCATGCCGTGATATGCCTTCTCCCCACTCCGCCAACGGTAATGCTCTCGATCAGCTATGGCTGTGCAGCGGGGTTCCCGCGAGTGCGAGGTGCGCCTCGCCGAGCGCCTCGGCCTGGGTGGGGTGCGCGTGAACGAGTGCGGCGACCTCGTTCGGGTAAGCACCCCAGTTGACGATCAGTTGGGCCTCGCCGATGAGTTCACCCACGCGTTCTCCGACCATGTGGATACCGACGACCGGTCCCTCCGTGGCTCCGGCGCGGACAAGTTTGACGCCGCCGCCGGTTCCGAGGATCTGGCTTCGGCCGTTGCCGGCGAGGTCGTAGACGACGGTGGCGACGTCGCCGTGACGTTCGCGCGCCTGCGCTTCGGTGAGCCCGACCGACGCGACCTCGGGGTTCGAGTACGTCACCCGGGGAATTTCGCTGTCCTCCACGGAGGTCGGGTGCAGACCTGCGATCGTCTCGGCGACGAAAATGCCCTGCTGGAATCCGCGGTGCGCAAGTTGCGGTCCGGCGACGATGTCGCCGACCGCGTACACGTCCGGCTGCGAGGTGCGCAGGGAATCGTCGACCGTGACGAACCCGCGAGGGTCGACGTCGACGCCGTGCTCGGTGAGTCCGAGGCCGGCGGTGCGGGGTCCGCGGCCGACGGCGACGAGCAGCAGGTCGGCCTCGATCGTGTCACCCGACTCCACGGTGACGCTGACCGTGCGCTCGTCCTGAACGGCTTTCGCGAATCGGGTGCCGGTCATGACCGTGATGCCGCGCTTGCGCAGGGCCCGGGTGAGTTGCTTCGACGCCCATTCGTCCTCGGCGGCGATCAGCCGGGGCAGCGCCTCGACGATCGTGACGTCCGCGCCCAGGGATGCCCAGATGCCGGCGAACTCGACGCCGATGACACCGCCGCCGAGTACGACGACGCGACGCGGAAGTTCGGGGAACGTCAGGGCTTGGTCGCTGGTGAGGATTCGGCCGCCGATCTCGAGTCCGGGCAGACTCCGGACCTCCGATCCGGTCGCGAGGATCAGTGATCGGCCGGTGATCGTGCGGTCGCCGACGTGGACGGTGCGGCCGCCGCCGTAGCGGCCGGTGCCGTGGACCACCTCGATCCGGTGACTGCGGACCAGACCCTGCAGGCCCTTGTAGAGGCGTTCGACGATCGCGTTCTTGTACGCGTGGACGCCGTCGAGGTCGATCCCGTCGAGTGTCGCACCGATCCCGAGGGCCGACGCGTGCGCGACGGTGTCGGCGACCTCGGCGGCGTGCACGAGCGCCTTGGTGGGGATGCACCCGCGGTGCAGGCACGTGCCGCCGACCTTGTCCTCTTCGATCAGGGTGACGGACTTGCCCAGTTGCGCGGCACGGAAGGCACAGGCGTACCCGCCGGATCCACCGCCGAGGATCAGGACGTCCGGTTGGTCGAGCATGGGGAAACTCCCTGGGTCGGGCACGTCATGGGACGTGCAGGAAAGGTCGAAGTGGCCGGGTTTCAGCTCAGCGCGATCAGCGTCATCGGGTCAGCCAGGATCTGGCCGACGGCGGCGAGGAACCGCGAACCCTGCTCGCCGTCGACCAGTCGATGGTCGAACGACAGGCTCAGCGTCGTCACCGACCGCAACGCGATCTCGCCCCGGTATTCCCACGGCTGCCTGCGGATCGCCCCGAAGCACAGGATCGCCGCCTCGCCGGGGTTGAGGATGGGCGTGCCCGCATCGACGCCGAAAACACCGACGTTGGTGATCGTGATCGTGCCGTCGGCCAGGTCGGCCGGCCCGGTCTTCCCCTCCTTGGCGGTGGTCGTCAGATCCGACACGGCGATCGCGAGGTCGCGCAGACCGAGGGTGTGTGCGTTCTTGATGTTCGGCACCATGAGTCCGCGCGGGGTGGCGGCCGCGATGCCGAGGTTCACGGACCGTTTGACCACGATCTCCTGCGCGTCCTCGTCCCAGAACGAATTCAAAGTCGGGTTGGTGCGCAGCGCCACGAGCAGGGCCTTGGCCACCAGCGTCAGTGGTGTCAGGCGCACGTCGGTGAAGTGTTTCGTTTTACGAAGCTGAGCCAGCAGTTCGATGGTCGGGGTGACGTCGACCGTGACGAACTCGGTGACGTGCGGGGCGGTGAACGCGCTGCGGACCATCGCCGCGGCGGTGTGCTTGCGGACGCCCCTGATCGGGATGCGTTCCTCGTCGGTGTCGGGCGCGGCCGTCGGCGTCGGCACCGGGGTGGCGTCGCGATGGCGTTCGAGGTCGTTCCTGGTGACTTCACCGTGCACCCCGGTGGCGTCCACCTCGGTGAGGTCGACTCCGCGTTGCTTCGCGGCGAACCGCACGGGCGGCGACGCCAGCGGACGCGTCGGGTGCGGGGCGGGCACGTCGTCGACGCGCGCGGCCGTGGTGGTTGCGTGCCTCCGGCGGCGCCGACTGGACGAGTCCTCGGCCACGCCGTAGCCGACGAGGACCGGGGTCCGCTCGGCCGGGGGCGCGGGGTCCGCATTCGGTTCCTCGCCGGCGATCTCGACGTCGATGAACGGGCTGCCGACGTCGACGGTCGTCCCCTCCTCCGCGTGCAGCGCGACCACCGTTCCGGCGTACGGCGAGGGCAACTCCACGGAGGCCTTCGCCGTCTCGACCTCGGCGATGTTCTGGTTGAGCGTCACGGTGTCACCCACCGCGACCAGCCAGGTCAGCAGTTCGGCGTCGGTGAGGCCCTCGCCGAGGTCGGGCAGCAGGAATGTCTTGACAGTGGGCATGAGAACTCCTGGTGCTTACGCGGTGAAGATGCGGTCGACGGCGTCGAGGATGCGGTCGACGTCCGGCAGGAAGTGCTGTTCGAGTTTCGCCGGCGGGTAGGGGACGGTGAATCCGCCGACGCGGGCGACCGGGGCCTCGAGGTGGTAGAAGCAGCGCTCACCGATGCGGGCGGCGATCTCGGCGCCGATGCCGAGGAACACGGGCGCCTCATGGGTCACGACGAGGCGTCCGGTGCGCTGCACGGAGGCGGCGACGGTATCGACGTCGAGCGGGGAAATGGACCGCAGATCGATCACCTCGACCGACCGGCCCTCGCCGGCGGCGACCTTCGCCGCCTGCAGTGCCGTCGTCACGAGCGGCCCGTA
Source organism: Rhodococcus sp. T7 (assembly GCF_009872365.1). Lineage (NCBI taxonomy): Bacteria > Bacillati > Actinomycetota > Actinomycetes > Mycobacteriales > Nocardiaceae > Rhodococcus > Rhodococcus sp. T7. Next base: position 11,922 of record NZ_WXYH01000013.1, on the reverse strand, counting down.
CGCGACGACGGTGACATCGCTGCCCGGGGCGACCACCCGGGCCTGGTGCAGTGGATTCGCCTCGGCGGCCGGGTCGATTTGCCCCTTCTCCCAGTATCGGCGCTTGGGTTCGAAGAAGAGCACCGGATCGTCCGACGCGATGGCCTGCTGAATCATCGTGTGCGCGTCGCCGGCGTTGCTGCAGGTCACCACGCGCAAACCCGCGGTCGCGGCGAAGTAACCCTCCGGGGATTCGGAGTGATGCTCGATGGCGCCGATGCCGCCGCCGTAGGGGACGCGGATGGTGATCGGCATCTTGACGTTGCCGCCGGTGCGGTAGTGCAATTTGGCGACCTGCGAGACGATCTGGTCGAAGCCGGGGTAGATGAACCCGTCGAACTGGATCTCGCACACCGGCCGGTAGCCGCGCATCGCGAGACCGACTGCGGTGCCGATGATCCCGGACTCGGCGAGCGGGGTGTCGATGACGCGGTTGGGACCGAAGTCCTTCTGCAGTCCGTCGGTGATGCGGAAGACACCGCCGAGTTTGCCGATGTCCTCACCCATGAGCACGACCTTCGGGTCGTTCTCGAGGGCGCGGCGCAACCCGGCGTTGAGGGCCTTGCCGAGCGGGAGCGTGGTCGGGGCGGCTGTGCTCATGCGTCGGTTCCTTCGAAACTGTCGAGGTAGGCGGCGAACTGACGCCGCTCTTCGTCGACGAGGGGATGGGGTTCGGCGTAGACGTTGTCGAACAACGACATCGGCTCGGGCTCGACGGTCTCGAGGCACCCGCGGCGCAGCGCGGCGGCGGTGTCGTCGGCGCGCTGCTGCACCGCGGCGAGGTAGGTGTCGTCGATTGCGCCCGCCGACTCGAGGAGGGCGCGGATGCGGTCGAGGGGGTCCTTGCGTTTCCATTCCTCGTCGAGCGCGGCCGGGCGGTACCGGGTCGGGTCGTCGGACGTGGTGTGCGGGCCCATCCGGTAGGTGACGGCCTCGATCAGGGTCGGTCCGCTGCCTTCCCGTGCCCGTTCGAGCGCGGCGCGGGTCACGGCGATGACGGCGAGGACGTCGTTGCCGTCGACGCGCACGCTGGGGACGCCGAAGCCGCGGCCCCGCGCGGCGATGCTCACCCGCGACTGCAGACTGACCGGTTCCGAGATCGCCCACTGGTTGTTCTGGCAGAAGAACACCACCGGCGCGTTGAAGCTCGCGGCGAACCCGAAGGCCTCGGAGATGTCGCCCTGGCTGGTCGCGCCGTCGCCGAAGTAGCTGATCGCGGCGCCGTCGGAGCCGTCGAACTGCATGCCCATCGCGTACCCGGTGGCGTGCAGCGCCTGCGCGCCGACGATGATCGCCGGGGTTGTCATGTTGTACTCGAACGGGTTCCAGCCCGAGTGCGTCGACCCCCGCCAGAACCGGAGCATGTGGGTGGGATCGACGTCGCGGCAATACGCCACCCCGTGTTCGCGGTAGCTGGCGAAGACGAAGTCTCCGGGATCGAGTGCGCGTGCCGACCCCACCTGCGCCGCCTCCTGCCCCAGCAGCGGCGCCCACAGCCCCAGCTCGCCCTGACGCTGCAGCGCGGTCGCCTCCGCGTCGATGCGCCGCACCACGACGAGGTCCTCGTACAGCGCGCGCACCGCGGCGACGTCCACGTCTTCGACGTACCGGGAGTAGTCGGGATGATCCACTCGCGCACCGGTTTCGGTGACCAGTTGCACCACATCGTCGTTGTCGAACACGAAAACCTCCGAAGGGGGATGGAACGGGAGGCACCGCCGCCCTTGCGTGACCGTTCCGGTCAGAATGATGCGTTCATGCAAACATCGGGATCCAGCATGCGCAAGTGTTGTCATTCAAATTAAGCACAATGCCCAACTCCAGGCATGGAGGGTGTGGGATACTGCGCTACATGACGAGACTCGATCGAACCGACGCCCGCCTGCTGCTCGCCCTGTGCGACGCACCCCGCGCAACCGGCGTCCAACTGGCCACCCTGCTGGGGATGGCGCGGAATACCGTGCAGGCACGAATGTCTCGCTGGGAGGAGCAGCGCGTGCTCGCACCCGTCGACCGATGTGTGTCACCCCGCGACCTGGGGTACCCCTTGCAGGCGTTCGTCACCGCGGTGGTCGACCAGCACCGCCTCGAGGACGTCATCGAACATCTGCGGGACATCGCCGAGGTCGTCGAGGTCGTCGGCATCTCCGGGGCGGCCGACCTGCATATCGGCGTGGTCGCCGTCGATGCCGACGACCTGTACCGCGTCGCCGGCCTCATCCTCGCCGTGCCCGGGATCGAGCGCACCACGGTGTCCGTCGCCATGCGCGACGCCATCCCCTACCGGACCCGCCCACTGCTCGAGCGGATCGCCGAGGAGCGCTGACCCCCCGGCGCCCGCTCAACGGCTCGCGGTCGCCACGCGGGTATCGGCGTCTTCGATACTGCGCGTGGTACTCACCCGAGATCTGAGGACGAGAACCAGTATCACGGCGACGAGCATGACCGCCCCCACGACCCACAGGCCGGCGCGGGAGTTCCCGGTGGCGTCGAACAGCCACCCGGTGACGTACGGGGCCCCGAAACCGCTCAGGTTGCCCACCGAGTTGACGACGGCGATGCCTGCCGCGGCGCCCGCACCGGTCAGGAATGTGTTGGGCAGGTACCAGAACACCGGCAGCGCGCAGAACACACCGACCGCGTTGACGGTGACCGCGATCATCGTCGTGAGCGGCGACTGCATGTACAAGGCGACGGGGATGGAGACGGCTCCGATCAGGGTGGGGACCGCGACGTGCCAGATCCGCTCACCCGTCCGGTCGGAGTGCCTGCTCCACAACACCATCGCGACGGCACCGACCGCGAACGGAACCGCGACGATCAACCCGGTGGTGAACAGCGAGAAATCGGTGGCGAACGTCTTCTTGAAACCGGCGACGATGCTGGGCAGGAAGAAGCTGAGCGAGTACAGCCCGTAGGTGATCCCGAAGTAGACGAGGCCCAGCATCCACACACGGGAATCCGTGAGTGCCCGTCGCACCGATCCAGTGATGTGGGAACCGGATTCCGAAGCCTCGGATTCGAGTTCACGCGTGAGCCACACCTTTTCGTCCTCATCCAGCCACTTGGCCTGCGACGGCCGATCCGTCAGGTAGAACCAGGTGACCACCGCGAGCAGGACGGCGGGAATCCCCTCGAACAGGAACATGACGCGCCAACCGGACAGTCCGAATATGCCGTCCCAGTATTGGATGACGGCGCTCGACAACGGTGCCCCGAGCGCCGACGATACCGGGAGCGCGAGGAGGAACAGGCCCATCAGCCGGACCCGATAGGCGCGGGGAAACCACAGGGTCAGGTAGAGCAGGACTCCCGGAAAGAAGCCCGCCTCGGCGATACCCAGCAGCATGCGCAGCCCGTACAGCGATCCGACATTGGGCACGTAGGCCATGGCCGCCGCGATGATTCCCCACGTGAGCATGATCCGGGCGATCCAGCGGCGTGCCCCGAACCTGTGCAGCGCGAGATTGCTCGGCACCTCGAACAGGAGATAGCCGATGAAGAACAACCCGGACGCCAGGCCGAACATGGTCTCGGTGAGTCCGAGTTCCGCGCTCATGGTCAGCTTCGCCAGCCCGATATTGGTCCGGTCGAGGTAGTTGACGAAATAGGCCAGGCCGAGGAATGGAATGAGCCGGCGAGCGACCTTCCGGACCACTCTCGCCTCGATCTCGGGTTTCTGCAGTACAGACGACATGAATGTCTCGGCTTTCTGGGGATCGGTCGCCCGAGCGGGCGAATGGAAAAGAATCGTCGGGCTCGGGCTCGGCCGACTGCGGCCACGCCGGTACGCCGCGTCTCACGGCTCGATTGCACGCCGTGCGCGTCGGAGAGTTCGTGCGAAAAGCGGTTTAGGAGAAGACCTTCCCGGGGTTCAAAATTCCGCGCGGGTCGAGGGCGTTCTTCACCGATCGGTGCATGTCCAGCACTACCGGATCGAGTTCCTGGGCAAGGCCTTCCATCTTCAGCAGACCGACGCCGTGTTCGCCGGTGACGGTGCCGCCGAGTGCGAGTGCGGCGTCGATGATCTCCGCGAACGCTGCCTGCGCGCGGGCGCGGGCGGGCTCGTCGTCGCGGGGGGTGATGAGGAGCGGGTGCAGGTTTCCGTCGCCGGCGTGTGCGATGTTCGCGATCGTGGTGTCGTGGGCGATGCCGATCTGTTCGATGCGTGCAAGCATTTCGGGGACAGCCCGTTTCGGCACGCACACGTCTTCGGTGAGGACCGGTCCGAGCCGCTCCATCGCCGGGTAGGCCAGGCGGCGCGCGGCGAACAGTGCATCCGCCTCCTCCTGGTCGGTGGATACGGCCGACCAGGTGGCTCCGGCCTCGTCGAAGCACGACAGCATTTTTTCCGCCTCTTGATCGCCGATGACGCCGGCGGTGTCGATGCGGCCGAGGAGGACGACGTTCGCCTCCACCGACAGTCCCATCTTCTTCCACGCGTCTACGGCGATGAGGCACTGCTTGTCCACCAACTCGAGCGCGGACGGAGTGAGTCCCGCCGCGGCCACCGCGCTGACGGCCCGCCCCGCGTCGACGATGGAGTCGAAGTAGCCGGCCACCGTGCGCTGCGGGTCCTGCAGCGGCCGCAACTTGACCGTGATTTCGGTGATGACGCCGAGTGTTCCCTCGGAGCCGACCATGAGACCCGCCAGGTCGTATCCGGCGACCCCCTTGGCGGTCTTGCGTCCGAGGCGCACGAGTTCACCGGTGCCGGTGACGATCTGCATGCCGAGCACGTAGTCGCGGGTGACGCCGTACTTGACACAGCACAGTCCGCCCGCGTTGGTGGCGACGTTCCCTCCGATCGTCGACCACGGCGCGCTGGCCGGGTCCGGCGGATACCAGAGTCCGTGTTCGGCGCACGCGGCACGCAGATGATCGTTCACCACGCCGGGTTCGACGACGGCGTATCGCTCGAGGGGGTCGATCTCCTTGATCGCGTTCATGCCCTCGAGCGCGAGGACGACGCAGCCTGCGGTCGCGTTCGCCCCGCCGGACAGACCGGTGCCGGCGCCCCGGGTGACGACGGCGGTGTCGTGCTCGAGGCAGGCGCGCACGACGGCCTGGACTTCGAGCGCTGTTCGGGGCCGGACGACGGCGAGCGGGGCGGCGTACGGCGCCCACTCCGCCTCGTCGTGCTGGTACCGGGCGACGACGTCGGGGTCGCGCACGACTCGATCCGCCGGAAGGGCTGCCAACAGAGCATCGATCAACATGACGAGAACCAGTCCTTTGCGGGCGAGAAGGTGATGGGTCAAACGTAGCTGTGATCTGGATCTCGGCCAATGTAGATTTCATCTATCGAATCGAGGAATCCATGGATGGGGACACCAGTGAGCACTGCCGATCGCGGCTGGATGGAACTGCTGCTCGACGACGCACCCCTCGACGAACTCGAGACGCTCCGACGCGCGCTGATCGACGACTCCGACCCGTCCGACCGGGCGACGGTCGAACGCGAAGCCAACGCCGCCCTGCGGCTGCGCGCACAGCTCGACCAGCGCCGACAGCGCAGCAGGGAACTGGCGGCGCTCAACGACATCGCGGTCCGGCTGACGACGGTCCGCGACGACCGGGCGCTGCTGCAGGAGGTGGTCGACCAGGCGCGGCAACTGCTCGGTGTGGATCTCGCCTACATGGGGTCGGTCTACGACGAGGAATTCGTCATCGAGGTCACCAGCGGGCACTGACCCCGAATCTCGTCGGCATCCGACTGTCACTCGACGAAGGACTCGTGGGCCTGATCGTCCGCCGGTCCGCACCGGAGTGGACGCCCGACTATCAGAGCGAACCGGCCTTCCGGCACATCACGGGCGCCGACAGCGCGGCGCGGTCGGAGAACATGCGCGGCCTGCTCGGGGTCCCCCTCCGCGTCGCCGACCGCGTCATCGGTGCGCTGTTCGCGTGCAAGCGTCAGGAGCGGGCGTTCACCGAAACCGAGATCGCGCTGTTGTCGGCGCTCGCGGCGCATGCGGCGATCGCGATCGAGAACGTGCGCTCGCTGGAACGCGACCGAGACACCGTCGCGCGGCTCGAAGCGGTGAATGCCGAATTGTCGCAGCGCACGAACGAACTCGAACAGATTCTGCAATGGGACCGGACGCTGACCCAGGTGGTGCTGCTCGGCGCGGGAGTGCAGCGCCTGGTGCAGGAGGTGGCGCAGCTCTCCCGGCAACCGGCATATTTCGTGCTGGACGAATCCGCCCTGCCGGTGGACCTGATGCCGCACGCCGACGACGTGGCGGCCGCGGTCCGCGAATTGCGCGCAGGCGGGAAGGACCATGTCGCACGGCACGGGGTGCTGGCGCAACGCGTCGCGGCGGCCGGGGAGATGCTCGGCGCCCTGCTGTCCCTGGGCGCGGAGCAGCCGACCACCCGTCTGCTGCTCGAACGGGCCGCACCGGCGATCGCGCTGTCGCTCGCCGAGGAACGCGCGGCCGGTGAGGCGACGCGTCGCGCGCGGGACGCGTTTCTCGTCGACCTGCTGACGCATCCGGCCGCTACCGAGCAGGACGAGCGCAGGCAACTGCGGCTGGCCGGGTTGAACCCCGACACGACGTACTGCATCGCGGTGGCGACCGCCGCCGGGCCGGACACGTCCATCCGCACCGCCCTGGAAACCTTGCCGCTCCCGTCGGGAACCGTTGCGGCGGAATACGGCTCCCGCGCACTCGCCGTCATACCGGCCAAGGACTCCGCGTCCGTCCAGTCAGTGTTCACCTCCGGGCCACTCGACGCGACGATCGGTATCGCGGAACCCGCGCGCGGTGCGAAGGCGCTCGCGCACGCCTACGTCGAAGCCCAGCAGACCGTCGACGTGCTCGACACCCTCGGACGCGCCGGGGAGGTCTCCTCGGCGCGCGGTCTGGGCATCTACCGGATCCTGCTGAGTCACATGGCGCGTGAGCACCTCGACGAACTGACCGAGGCCCAGCTGGGACCGTTGATGGCGGAGCAATCCAAACGTGGAGTGCCGCTGCTGGAAACGCTGTCGGAGTATCTGGCGCACGGTCGTCACCACTCGGCGACCGCGTCGAGCCTCGGCGTGCACGTCAACACCCTGTACCAGCGTCTCGACGCGATCGATCGGCTCCTCGGCCCGGACTGGCGGGACCCCGACAAGGCGCTCGACCTGCAGGTGCTGATGCGGTTACGGAGAACGGCGGACCTACTCGGCGCCCGAACTCGGTGACCCGGCTCAGGCGCTGATGCCGCCCGTGAGGATTGCGGCGAGTTCGGCGTAGGCGTGCGCGTCGTCGAGCCCGGTGCTGTCGCGGACCCCGCGTTGCTGGATGCGGACCATCATGGTGGCGGCGAGGTCGGCGGCGAACGCGGCATGCACGTCGCGGAAGTCTCCGGCGGCGACGCCCTCGGTGATCAACTCCTGGACCCGACCGGCCGCGAACCGCGTGTTCCGTTCGTAGACCTCCCGCGCTGGCGGGAACGCGTCGAGGTCGGCCATGAACTGGTCGGACGCGGCCGCGAGGGCGTTGCCGACGGCCGACAGGTACGCGGTGATCCGCTCGCGGGCCCCACCGATCTGTTCGATGCGCGACTCGACGTCCTCGGTCGCGCGGCGGAAGAAGTGCACCGTGGCGGCCCGGACCAGCTGCTCCTTGCTGCCGGCGAGGGTGTACAGCGTCGACTTCGAGCAGCGCAGCCGGTTCGCGATCTCGTCGAGGGTCAGGTGTGCGAACCCCTCGACCAGGAAGAGGTCGACGAGGGCGTCGAAGAGCTGGGTGCGCCGTCGGGTGGCGAAACCGGGTCGGGTGGGCTGCTCCATGACAGAAATAGTACTGGGAGGTGCCTTGCAGTACTATTTCGCAATCAGTACTCTGGGCCGTAATCCAGTACTGCTTTCCGTAGCCTTCTCGAGGAGAAACCGTGGCCGTCGATCGTTTGCTGCCTACTGACGAAGCCCGTGACCTGATCCAGCTCACGCGCGACGTCGCCGACAAGGTCCTGACGCCGATCGTCGACGAGCACGAGAAGTCGGAGACCTACCCCGAAGGCGTGTTCGCCACCCTCGGCGATGCCGGACTGCTGAGCCTGCCGTACCCCGAGGAGTGGGGCGGCGGCGCGCAGCCGTACGAGGTGTACCTGCAGGTGCTCGAGGAGATCGCCGCCCGCTGGGCCGCCGTGGCGGTGGCGGTCAGCGTCCACAGCCTCGCCTGCCACCCGCTGATGGCGTTCGGCACCGACGAGCAGAAGCAGCAGTGGCTTCCGGACATGCTCGGCGGCAACACCGTCGGTGCCTACAGCCTGTCCGAACCGCAGGCCGGATCCGACGCAGCCGCCCTGGCCTGCAAGGCCGCCGCGACCGACGGCGGGTACGTCGTCAACGGCGCGAAGGCCTGGATCACGCACGGCGGCATCGCCGATTTCTACAACCTCTTCGCCCGCACCGGTGAGGGCTCGAAGGGGATCTCCTGCTTCCTGGTCCCGAAGGACACCGAGGGACTCACGTTCGGCAAGCCCGAGGAGAAGATGGGCCTGCACGCCGTGCCGACCACGTCCGCGCACTACGACGACGCCTTCGTGCCCGCCGAACGGCGCATCGGCGCGGAGGGGCAGGGACTGCAGATCGCGTTCAGCGCACTGGATTCCGGCCGGCTGGGCATCGCCGCCGTCGCCGTCGGCCTTGCGCAGGCGGCCCTCGACGAGGCCGTGGCCTACGCCCAGGAACGGACCGCGTTCGGCAAGAAGATCATCGACCACCAGGGCCTCGGGTTCCTGCTCGCCGACATGGCCGCCGCCGTCGACTCGGCGCGCGCCACGTACATCGACGCCGCCCGCCGTCGCGACGCCGGCCTGCCGTACTCCCGCAACGCGTCCGTCGCCAAGCTCGTCGCCACCGACGCCGCCATGAAGGTCACCACCGACGCCGTGCAGGTCCTCGGCGGTTACGGCTACACCCGCGACTTCCGCGTCGAGCGGTACATGCGCGAGGCGAAGATCACCCAGATCTTCGAGGGCACCAACCAGATTCAGCGACTGGTCATCAGCCGCACCCTCGCCGCGAACTGACGAACCCACCCCCGAAAGGCCTTCCGCACATGACCACCTCCGTGATCGTCGCCGGCGCCCGCACCCCGATCGGCCGCCTGCAGGGCTCCCTCGCCGGATTCTCCGGCGCCGACCTCGGCGCCATCGCCATCGAGGGGGCGCTCGGCAAGGCCGGTGTCGCCCCGGACCGTGTCCAGTACGTCATCATGGGACAGGTCCTCACCGCCGGCGCCGGGCAGATGCCGGCCCGTCAGGCGGCCGCGAAGGCCGGCATCCCGATGAGCACGCCGTCGCTCAACATCAACAAGGTGTGCCTGTCGGGGGTCGAATCGATCATCCTCGCCGACCAGTTCATCCGGTCCGGCGCGTTCGACGTGATCGTCGCCGGCGGCATGGAGTCGATGAGCCAGGCCCCGCACCTGCTGCCCGGTTCACGCGGCGGTTTCAAGTACGGCGACGTCACCCTCGTCGACCACATGGCCCTCGACGGATTGCACGACGCATTCACCGACCAGCCGATGGGACTGCTCACCGAGGCAGGCAACGACAGGGACGTCATCGCCCGCGAGGACCAGGACGCGTTCGCCGCCCGCTCGCACCAACTCGCCGCGAAGGCGTGGGACAGCGGAGTCTTCGACGACGAGGTCGTCCCCGTCGAGATCCCCGCACGCAGGGGTGAGAGCACCTGGCTGCGCCGCGACGAAGGCATCCGGCCGGACACCACCGCCGAAACCCTGGCGCGGCTGCGGGGTGCGTTCCGTGACGGCGGCACGGTGACCGCGGGCAACGCGTCGACGATCAACGACGGCGCCTGCGCCGTGGTGGTGATGAGCAAGGAGCGTGCCGAGGCGGAAGGCCTGACCTGGCTGGCCGAGATCGGCGAGCACGGGATGGTCGCCGGGCCGGATTCGGGACTGCAGTTCCAGCCGTCCGGGGCGATCGCGAAAGCCTGTGAGGCAGCCGGTATCTCACCGACCGCACTGGATCTGATCGAGATCAACGAGGCGTTCGCCGCGGTCGGGATCGCGTCCACCCGCGAACTCGGCGTCGACCCCGAACGCGTCAACGTCAACGGCGGCGCCATCGCCCTCGGGCACCCCATCGGAATGTCCGGCGCCCGGATCACGCTGCACCTCGCCCTCGAATTGCAGCGCCGCAGCGGCGGCACCGGCGCGGTCGCGCTCTGCGGCGGTGGCGGACAGGGCGACGCCCTGATCCTGCGCGTCCCCTGACCTCGCACCGCGGCCACATGACTCAGCGCGGCTCCGTCGACGCGATCCGCACCGCGAGAAGGAGATTGACGACGTCTTCCACCCGACGGAGGTCCTTGCCGGTGCGCTCGGCGATCCGCCCCAGCCGGTAGTACATCGTGTTCACGTGAATCTGTAGCGCGGAGGCGGCTTCCTTCGCGTTCATGTCGTGGGCGACATACGCCGTCAGGGTCTCGATGTAGATCGCGCCCGCCGACAGGTCTTCGGCGATGAACGCACGCAGCTGGGGCTCGACGAGTCGGCGCGCGGTCGGGTCCGCGCGCCGCACCAGATAGTCCAGCGGCGAGAGATCGTCGAAGATCTGGACCTCGCGCCGGCCTGCCAGGTGGTCGCAAGCGACCTGTGCCTCCAGCAACGCCTCGGCCGTCTGGTCGAACCCGAGGTGCGCCGAGCTGATGCCGATCGACACCGCGGTCCGGGTGGTCCCGAGCTCGGTGGCGGCGCGAGTGACCTTCTGCGACAGGGCGCCGGGGCTGAATCGTTCGACCGGGACGAGTCCGACGAGTTCCTGCCGCCACGGCACCAACATCCCCGACAGATGCCGCGAGAGCACCCTGCGTGCGTCGAGGATCGGATCCGCGTCGTCCGCCTCCGAACTCGCCCGGCAGACGATGACGACGAACCCGGCGCCGTCCTCGAGACCGGCTCGGCGCATCGCCTCCAGGCGGACCGGTACGGCGGGCACGTTCCCCACGAGCAGATCCTCGAGACAGTCGAGTGCGATGCGCTCCTGGTCGGCCACCAGATATTGCTGCGCCTGCAGGTAGGTGGTCGCGGCGGCGGAGCAGCCCGCCTCGATCGTGCGCATGAGGTGCTCGACGAGACTCAGCGCCGTTTCCTGCTGGCCCTCCGTCGATCGGACGAATTCGAGAACATACGACCAGAGGACGATCTGCCCGATGCGGAACGCGTGAAGGAAGTCGATCAGGGAGATGCCGTGCGCAACGCGCTCCGAGGCATGCCCGGAGGTGAACGCGAAATCGTCGAGGCGCGGATTCCTTTGTTCGATGACGCTGGTCGTGAACACCCCGAAGACGCCGATGACGTGGGCGACCACGTCGTCGTACAGTCCGGTGGCGCGGTAGGACGGCAGTTCCGCCCAGATCGCGTCGGTGGCGGCTCGCGCGATCTCCGGATGGCGGTCGTGCACCCACTTCGCGAGATCGATCGCCGCGTCGTCGAACGGCCGCGTCGCGCCGTGTGCTGTGGTCATCCCCACGACCTCCGATACTGTCCACACGCTGTGGCCAGGCTACAGCCCGAATTCGGACCTTCGACACATTCCCACCAGGGGACTGTGGGCCGACCACAAACATCTTCGGTGCCGCACCACGATGAAGTGATGGCTGTCACGGCCTATGGTTGCCCGGACGACCCACGAGGCTCGCCGCCATTCGCGCGTGGGAGCCCGCCGCAATCTTCGAGGGAGTGACCCACGTGAGCTTCAAGAGCCCGTTTCCGGACGTCGAGATCCCGAACCTCAGTGTCTACGATTTCCTGTTCGGTCAGCTCGACCCGGCCGACGGGGAGCGGCCCGCCTTGATCGACGGCGCCTCGGGTGCGGTCACCACCTACCAGGCCCTGGTGGCGCAGATCGGCGGGG